>JAJEIA010000105.1 GCA_022823505.1 Dehalococcoidia bacterium | reverse complement strand
AAATATGACCCGATATTCTCCTCAATCGATCGATCGAAGGGACGGCGATATCGAATTTTCGCTATCGCGATTTCCTACGGCGCAGCCTCCTAGGCTTGTATCGCCGAACTGCCGTCCAATTCGGTCATCGGCTGATAGCAGGAGCAATGGTACCCATCAACCGCGCGATGCGCACTCGTCTGCTCAACAGCATGTCCGCGATACCGATTGGATCTTCATTACATTTCAGTCAGATACCTGCTCCATACCACTCACGACAACAGGATATGTGCCAGAATTTCGAACAGTCATCTGTCAGTAACCCACGGGCAAATCAAGAAGAAATACTGATGAACTGCACATTCCGCATCCCTCCGTCAGCCAATTTTCCAGCTCTCGTGCTTGCGGCGGCGAGCATCGCGGGTCAGCCGGCCCTGTCGCAGACCCTGGCGATCCGGGGCGGCACCCTCATCGACGGCAACGGCGAAGCGCCGGTGGAGGACGCCGTGGTGGTCATCGACGGCAACCGGATCGAGAGCGTCTCCAGTGGAGACGCCGCTGCCGCCGACGGCGGCGCCACGGTGATCGACGCTACGGGAAAGTACATCCTGCCGGGCCTGTGGGACTCCCAGGTCAGCTATAGCTGGTACTACGGCGAGATCATGCTGAACTACGGCATCACCTCGACCATCGACGTGGGCAATTCCGGGGAAGTGGCCATCGCGCATCGGGATGCGGTGCATGCGGGGCACCTCCGAGCGCCGCGCACCTACTCCGGGGTTTCGCGACTGAACCTGATCCCCGACGGCGGCACGGGGCTTGAAACCGTCCTCACGCCGGCGCGCGATCCGCATTCGGTGGACGAGGCCAGGGAACTGGCACGGGCCTTCATCGAGGCCGGCGCAGATGCGTTGATGTTCAACGACGGTTCGCTGCCGATCGAGTACTACATCGCCGGCATCGAGGAAGCCGACCGCACCGGCACACCCGTCTTCACACGCTCCTACGGCCCGGTGTACGGCCCCTGGGAAGCGGTCGAGCGAACCTCGCACAACCTGCCCCATTCCGCGGGCATCTGGGCCGCAGTCACCGACCCGGCGCCGGGGCCGGACGACCCCCGCGACTGGCTGGACATGTACGCCGACATGGACGACGGCCGCGCCCTGGAACTCATCGAGCGCCTGGTGGCCAACGATACCGCGCTGACGCCGACCTTCATGGCCAACTTCAGGGGCTACCCGGCGGGCTGGGCGGAGTTCGAGGCGCGTGACCGGGCCTTCTTCGACGAGGCGGACCCGAGCCTCATGGCTTACTACCCGCCGGCCCGCATGCAGGCGGCGCTGGCCTTCTACGGGCAGCGCGGCCCCTGGAGCGTCCGCGACGAGGCAGCCCGGCAGCGCAAGATGGAGGGATTCCAGAACGCCCTGAAGTTCCACAAGATGTTCGTCGACGCCGGTGGACGCCTGGTGCCGGGCGCCAACACCAATCCCTCCCGGGTGCCCGGCGAAAACCTGCACCACGAGATCGCGGTCTTCGTTGAAGCCGGCGTGACGCCGATGCAGATCATCCAGGGCGCCACTCGCTGGTCGGCCGAGATGCTGCTGCTGGGCGAAGAGATCGGCACGGTGGAGGCCGGCAAGCTCGCCGACATCATCATCGTCGACGAGGACCCGCTCGAGGACATCGCAAACCTGCGCGCCATCGATACGGTGATCATGAACGGCAAGGTGGTGGAACGCGGATACGACATCGGCTACCACGACCCCTACCGGCGCAATTCCGAACTCAACCCGCCGGTGGAGTCCCTGCATTGGGTGGTCGCGTTCCGCGACGCGAGCTTCAACCAGCGCGGTTTCCGCTACGTGGGCCGTCCGCCGGGCGGGCCGGGAACACCACTGCCCGACCCCGTGGAGGCGCCCCAGCCGGCCATCGAGACGATTACCCCCGTCATGGTGACCGCCGGCGACCCGACCACCACGGTCACGCTGACGGGCTTCAATTTCGTGCGCAAGTCACGCGTCTACTACAACGGCACGCCGGTCCCGTACAGGGCGCTGAGCCCGACGCAACTGGAAGTCACCATCGACGCAAGCCTGCTGCACCAGCCCGGGTGGACGGACATCGTGGTGGTCAACCCCGAACCCCTGAACCCTGAACTCGGCTACCCGTGGGGCGATGGCACCTCGAACAAGGCGCACCTCGTGGTCAGGTTCCCCGAATAGGCGTGCTCACGCGGCGCGTGACACCGATGCTCTACCTGAGGTGCAGGCCCATACCGGGTACCTCAGCTCCGGGCAGCGCGGCGATTGTCCAGGCAGAACGAATCCCAGGCGCTTGCAGCGATGAGCAGGCAGAAATAGAGCGTGTAGTGCATGTTGTTGCCCGCGGTGCCCCAGTCCTGCCGGGTGGTGTTGCCGAACAGCAGCACCAGCATCATCAGCGCGCCGCCGACGCAACTCCACCAGGTGAACAGGCCCAGTGTCAGCAGCGTGCCGAGAACCAGTTCATACCAGGGAAGCAGGTAAAGGAAAATCCGGACCCACATTTCCGGCAGAAAGGAGTCGCTGAAGGTGACCACCAACCCCTCCACCCAGGCGCCGGTGTCGCTGACGATGCGCATGAAGCCGTGAAAGAACATGTTGACCCCCAGCGTGATGCGAAACAGTGCGTAGGCCATTCGCAAGCTCTTTTCCTGGTCCATTGAGGCTCCTTTCGAGCGGGTGCCCGACGATGCTGAAATTCATTTTGACGTGCCGGCCGCAAGCTTCTCCCGGCAGGCGTTTGCGGTCAAGCGGGGGACTGCACGCGGTCCCGCAAATTGATATTCTAAGCGCACTTGACAACAACGGGAACGATTGGGAGATATCGTGAAGTCGGGATTTCCGTTCATTGGTTTCCACGCCCGAATATCCCCTCGCCGCACCTGGATTCGCCGGAGTGCCTGCCTGGCTGCGGCAGTGGCCTGTACCCATGCCGCCGCCCATCACGCCAACTCGGCCTACGACCGCAACACCACCGTGCAGGTGAGCGGGACGGTGACCCGGTGGCAGTTCATCAACCCCCACGCCGGGCTCTGGTTCGAGGTCCGGGATGATGACGGCAACACCGTGGAGTGGTCGGCGGAATTCCAGGGGACGCTCGACCTCTATCGCCACTTCCAGTTCAACAAGGATACGTTCGTTCCCGGTGATTCCGTGACCATTGTCGGGTATCCGGCCCGCAACGGCGATCCGACCATGAGTACGCGGATCGTGATCTTTGCCGACGGCCGGGAAGTGGATGTCAGGAGCGCGCCTGACTAGGAAAGTCCGAGGTCTGCCGATGCTGAAGAGGACATTGACAATACCGTGGTCCGCAGCCGCCGTGCTGGCGGCAGTCGCCGCTGCCGGCCTGTTCCCGCCGGCCACTCACGGCCAGGAGTCCGCTCCGCCGGATCTATCCGGCGTCTGGCAGCGCAACTTCCCCGGCATGGACCCGCTGATTCCCGACCCGCCCATGACCGCATGGGGACAAGAACGGTTCGATTCCGCCAAACCCATCCACGGCCCGCGCACCACCTCGGCGACGGAGGCCAACGCCGCCGAACTGAGTTGCCTGCCCATGGGATTCCCCGGGACCTACTACCGGCCGCGGCCTTTCGAGATCGTTCAGCTTCCCGACCGCGCCGTGATGCTGTTCGAGGTGGATCATTTCTGGCGCATCATCTACATGGACGGGCGGGACTTCCCGGAAATCCCGCTGCATACCTGGAACGGCTACTCCATCGGCCACTACGAAGGCGATACGCTGGTCATCGAGACACGCCACTTCATCGGCTGGGAGTCGGAGAACCAGCAGCGCTGGATCGACCGGATCGGGCATCCCTTCAGCGACGAGCTGCGGCTCACCGAGCGCATCCGGCGCCTGGACGGGAACACCCTGGAGAACGAGGTCACCATCGACGACCCCATTGCCTACGAGCGCCCGTTTACCGGCACCCTGACGTTCAGGCTCAGGGACTTCGAACTGGCCGAGTTCATCTGCAACGAACTGATGCTCTCGGAACTGCCCGAGATGAGGCCCGGCCAGGAGTGAGCGCGAACATGAAGGACAACGCTGGCAGCACGTGGCAAAAGCCGTGCGAGGCACCGGGACCCTCAAGACGCCCGCCCTCCGCGCAACCCGCACCACCGGCAGCCGCCCGTACGGGGTTGCTGCCCGCCCTTGCGCTACTGCCGGCCGCGCTGACAATGGCGCCGGCCGTGGCGCACCACGCCAACTCTGCCTTCGACCGCGAGGCGACGATCACGGTGTCGGGCACCGTGACCCGATGGCAGTTCATCAACCCCCATGCCGGCATCTGGATCGAGGCGGCCGACGAGAACGGCGAGGTCCGGGAATGGACCGGCGAGTTCCAGAGCGTCCAGGACCTCTACCGGCTGTTCGGATGGAACAAGGACACCTTCCAGCCGGGCGACCCGGTGACGCTCATCGGTAATCCGGACCGCCGGCCCGACCATTATTCCATGTGGGTCGAGGGCGTGATCTTCGCCGACGGAACGGAGGTGGACGTCCGGAACAACCCATGACCGCGCCCGGCCGGGTCATGCGGTCATCCGACAACACCCGGCGCCGGTTTCAGCGCGACACCCATACCAAGGAGAACCTCATGCAAAAACCCGCCGCTGCCTCTCTCGCCTCAAGACTGCCCGCCGGCGCCGCGGGCGCCCTGCTCGCCTGCACGCTTTCCGCTTCCGCCCTGCTCAGTGCCGGCGCCTACGCCCAGGCGCCGGAGTACAAGTTCGATGCCGAATGGCCGCAGCTTCCCCTGCCCAACAAGTGGTGGATGCAGGGAGTCACCGGGCTGTACGTCGACCACGAAGACACCATCTGGGTGCTGAACCGCCCCAGCAACCTCAACAACACCGAGGACTACGCCCAACTGGATCCGCCTACGGGCGAGTGCTGCGTGGCGCCGCCGGCCGTCATCGCCTTCGACACGGAGGGCAACGTGGTCGAATCCTGGGACACCCAGGAAGGCCACGGCATGACCGTGGACACCGCGGGCCACGTCTGGATCGGCCAGGACACGGTGCGCAAGTACACCCGCGACGGCGCCCTGGTGGCGGAGGTCGCAAGCGTCGACCGCGACACCAACCCGCCGCCCGATACCCCGGCCGTGGTCGGTGGGCTGGAGGAGGTCCGCGTGGACGAAGCCGCCCGCGAGGTCTTTTACGTGGACAACTACCTCAACGGTCGCGTCATGGTGCACGACATGGATACGCTGGAATTCAAGCGCGGCTGGGGCGCCTACGGCAAGCCGCTCGCCGAAATCTCCATGGACGCCCCCGACCTGGAGTACGAGATCGGCGCCCCGCCCGCGCAGGAGTGGCTGGGCCACGTCACCCTCGGGCTATCCAACGACGGCCTCGTCTACGTCGCCGACCGCCAGGGCAACCGCATCCAGGTCTTCACCACCGCCGGCGAATACCTCGAGGAATTCTTCCTGGCCACCTCGACCCTGCAGCGCGGCTCCGCCGGCGGTGTCTCCTTCTCACATGACGAGGAACAGCAATACTTGATCATCCCGGACATCCAGAACAACACCGTCTGGATCCTCAACCGGGAGAACGGCGAGGTGGTAACCCGCGTGGGCAGCGCCGGCGACAACGGCGGCCAGTTCCACGGCATGCACATGGTTTCAGTGGATTCCAGTGGGAACCTGTACACAGGCGAGGTCCAGCAAGGTGAGCGCGTACAGCGTTTCCGGCTGATGAACTGACAGTTCGCCCGGCTCGATCGCTGTCACATGCCGACCAGTTCGAGTCCCTCGGCGCGAACCGCATTGGCGAGTGATCGATCCAGCGTGGCGACGTCGGCTCCCGTGCGCACCGCCAGGTCGAGGTAGGTCGCATCGTACGCGGTGAGCCGATGCTTGCGGGCGAGATCCAGCAGAGCCCGTTCGTCGGTATCGCGGCGGATGCGGATCGGCAAACGGGAGAGATCGCGCAGGAATGCCTCCGCGTCATCGGGCTCGATGCGCTTGCGCCGCTCATTGACGACGAGAATATTGCGGAGCTCGATGGCCCAGAGACCCGGTGCGATCGCTTCGTCGTCGAGCAGCCGATCCATGGCTGCATCCGCAACCGCAGAGTGCTCGTCGGGAAAACACCAGGACGCGGTGACCGACGCGTCAAGGACGAAAGGCATCAGGGTTTGCGTCCCCGGTCGCGGGCGTCGAGCAGTTCCCGAACGGGGATGGAAGGTCGTTGCGCGCGTGCGGCCTTCATGCGTTCGATGATCGCACGGCGGTCCTCCACGCTGTCCTCGACACCAACGATTCTGGCGACCGGAACACCGCGGCGCGTGATGGTGAATTGCTCGCCCTGAGCGACCTGACGAAGCAGCTCGGGCAGGCGGGTCTTTGCCTCATACGATCCGATCGTTTGCATGGGATGGGGCTCCGTCAAGGACGAATAGACCAGTCTATTCATCAGACCAGTTCGAGTCAACGATCAGCACAGACGCAGCGGACCCATACCACCGTTGGTCGCTGAAGGGGCCGAGTGCGGACAGCCGTTGCCCACGTCGTGTGCGCGGCGCGGGGCCATGGAT
>JAJEIA010000088.1 GCA_022823505.1 Dehalococcoidia bacterium | reverse complement strand
GCGCGACGGCGTGCTGACCGACTACCGGGGCGAGGCGATCAGCATCGCGACATTTGACCTGCACTTTCCGACGTTCCAGCCGGAAATCCCCATCTACCTGGCGGCGGTGTTCCCGAAGATGCTCGAAATCGCCGGCGAGATCAGCCAGGGCGTGTTGCTAACCTGGTGCACGCCAGAGCATGCGCGAACCGCCAGCGAGCACATAGCAACCGGCGCCGCCAGGGCCGGCGCGACGCCGGGTTCCGTCGAGGTGGCGACACTGGTTTCCGTGTCCGCGCCGGGCGCCGACGACGGCGGCATGCGCCGGGTGGCGGCGACCTATGCCGGCCGGTTCCCCAGGTACCGCCGGTTGATGGCCGAGGCGGGATTCGCGGACGAAGTGGAGGAGGTGCGCCGCGCCTGGCGCACGGGTGACACAGCCCTGGCCGAGCGGCTGGTTCCGCAGGGGCTCATCGACCGGATGTCGCTGCCGTCGGATGGGGGCGCCAGGCGGGAACGACTGGCCGAATACCGGGAAGCGGGTCTGACGTTGCCCATCATCGCTCCGCGGGTATCCGGACCGAACGCCGGCGCGACCGCGAAACAAATCATCCGCGAAAACGCGCCGGCCTAAGTTGCGGAACCGAAGGGCCGGTTTACTCGTCCGCCGGCAACCAGGGTGACCACAGAGTGAGGGGAATGGTCACCGAGATGCGGGGTTGGTCGCCCACCACGGCGGTGGTGTGACCCTGGCCGGTGAGGTCGTCAGCCATCAGCACGTCCCCGGCCCCAAAACGGCGCTTGGTGCCGTCACCGATGCCGACCTCCATTTCGCCGGCCAGCGTGATGACGTACTGTCGGCGGGGAGCGGTGTGCCAGTCTGAGAAGTAGCCGGGCTCGAACCGGCGGAAGTTGACGCCGGGAGTGACCTGCATACCGCTGTGGATGGCGCGATCGCCGGGCAGGTCAAGGTCCTGGAAGTGGGTCTGGCCGTCATCGCCGGTGTATATGCGCACAAATACCATGTAAGGTGCCTCCTGAATCGAAATCGTGCCGAGGGCGCCGGCAGCACGAGGTTCGAGCCGGCCCCTCAAACAACCGACATTCTAGCGCATCGGGCTGCGGATGGTGACACCACCAACGGCTCTCTGGGGAGCGTGTTCGCCAGACTTTGGCCGCGGGCCGTTCCTTTACATTCGATCCGGGCGTGTGATACGATCAATATACTAAGTATTCATCCGGCGGAAGTGGCTCAGTGGTAGAGCGTCTCCTTGCCAAGGAGAAGGTCGCGGGTTCGAATCCCGTCTTCCGCTCCACTTTTTCCAAATCAGAACGGCTCCGATTGGAGCCGTTTTTGCGATTTGGGCCGATGCGGATGCTGCCGGCCAAGTCTGCAAAGGTCAGCCGAAATATCCCTGCCCGCCGTTCACGTGGATGGTCTGGCCGGTGATGAAGCCGCCGTCGTCGGTGCAGAGGAAGGTCACCGTAGCCGCTATCTCGTCGGGCTTGCCCTGGCGCCCCAGGGGGATTCCGGAAGAGTCGGGGACGCGACCGGCGTACCATTCCGGGTTGGCGCGGCTGGTGTCGATGCTGCCCGGAGACACGACGTTGACGCGTATGTTGTTGCCGGCGAACTCCGAGGCCAGACTGCGGGCCATGCCCACTATCCCCATCTTGGCCGCTGAAACATGGGCGCGCAGCGGGCTGCCCCGGAACGCCCCGTCACCGGTCAGGAACACTATGCGGCCAAACCCGTTGTATACCATCTGCTCGATCACGCCACGGGTCGTGTAGAAGGAACCGTCCAGCACGACGCCGCGCACATATTCCCAGTCTTCCACCGTCACCTCGGTGAAGGGTTTGTGCGGGCGGATGGCGGCGTTGTTCACCAGGATGTCGACGCTCCCGAAAGTGGACATGGCGGCATCGATCATGGCGTCAACCTGGTCTTTCTGCGAAACGTCCGCGAGCACCGGCAACGCCTTCACGCCCAGCTCCTCAACGGCGGCCGCGGTCGCCTCCGCTTCGTCGCGGTTGCTGCGCGCGTTGACGACAATGTTGGCGCCTTCCGCAGCCATCATCAACGCGGTGGCCCGACCGATGTTGCGGCCCGAACCCGTGATCAATGCTACCCTTCCGTCCAGTTTGCCCATATTTCAACTCCCCCGGTGAAGTCTCCGTTGCGATTTGAACCCGGTGGCGGCGATTATAGCGTACCTGATGGCACATGGCCCGCTGGAACTCTATACTTTCGACCATGCGCTACGTACCGGTCTGGTTCGTCGTTGGCCTGGTGGGGGTGATCGCCTCCGTCGGGTGCTTCTTTGGCGATGCTGCGGAGACCGAGCCGGCCAGCGTGGACCTGCAGGCAACCATCGACGCGGCCCTGGCGCGGGTTGCGGCCTCCCAGGAAAACGCCGTCACACCCGCGGCGAGCGGGTCGCCGGCTACCGCTGTGCCCGCCACGCCGGCCGAAGGGGTTCCATCGCGCCAGGCAGCCGCGCCCACTCCGACCACGATATTGCCAGACCAACCACCAACAACCGCCACACTACCGTCTGCCTTCAGCCTGTCCGATACCCGAAATTGGGAATTCGCGGAGCGCGCGGATCCGGCCATGGTGGCGCAGATCCGCAGCATCAGCTGGATCGCTGACGGCCTTCAGACCACTGACGAATTCAACGCCGCCGAGCGCATGGTCAACCTGGGCATCGACACTCCGGAATCCTTGAACGCGCTGTTGGCTTCGGACGAGTTCCAAAACGCACTGCGGCCGATGGATCTGCCCGCTCTGCTCTCGCTGCAGCGGATGGCGCAGGACAGGCCCGAGAGACTGGCGCAACTCACCGGCGCGGCCTGGTTCCGGGACGGCCTGACCACGGAGGAGAAGGCGATAGTATCCGTGCTCTACGAGCGCTCCAGGTTCCTGTCTCCGGAGTTTGACGCGACGGTGGCCAACCCCGAGACGCTTCACGTGGAGCTGGGAGCCGCAACCGGCCGAAGCGGTTCGATCGTCCCGATTGCGATAGTGCGTTCCGGCCCGGCTCCGCCGGGTTCCCCGGTGATGGCGGTCGCCCAGACTGCAGTGCCGATTTTTGAGGGCATGTTCGACGCGGATTTCCCAACTCCGGCCATCGTGATACACGTCACCGATTATGTCGCCGGAGTGGCGGCCGGGACCAACTATCAGACACACGTCACGTTGCTGCCGGAGATCGACGACAACTCGAAGCCTGGGTTCGCGCCTCACGCCGTTTTTCACGAGATCGCGCACTACTTTCTGTACGCCCAACCGGTCTGGCTGGCCGAGGGCGGCGCCGACTTGGCGGCGAGCTACGCCCGTCACCTGACCACCGGCGCACCGCTGGAAACAACGAACTATCCCTGCGACGGCGCAGCGTCCCTCAGCGAGCTCGAACTCCGTTCCCCGGACGACCCGGAGGAAGCGCAAGCCGATCCCGACCTGTGGCGGTGCAACTACTATCTGGGCGAGCGGTTGCTACTGGCGCTGTACCACCAGTTGGGCGAGGAACGGTTCCTCGAGGCCTGGCGCGCGCTTTACGCCCGGCTGGCGCGAGATCCCTCGTATCCGTCACAGCAGGAGTTCACCGAAACCGATATTCGCGTGGAATGGCTGCGGGCGGGGGGTATGTTGATGCAGCCGGACCTGGAGCACATCTGGGACCAATGGTATCGAGGGACTACCGGGCGGGCGGTAGCCGGAGCACCCGATCCGTCGCCCGTTTCCCCCGGTTTGTCCGGGATCAACGGGCGCATCGATCAGGCCTACGTGGCCCTGACCACCGACGGCTCTCCCGTGAGCGGGTTTTCAGCGTCCGAGGTTGAAGGCTGGGTATTCCTGACGCTCAAATACTCCTACTCAATATCCGGCGATCCCGTGCAGTTGGAAATGGAGATGGTGGAATATTTCGAGGATGGGTTTACCAACGGCCGGCGTCGTGTGCCGGTGACGCTCAATGCGCAGCACATCGGCGGAACCCAGTGGCTCTCGGTGGGACCAAATCCTCCGCTGCGTTGGGCTCCGGGCCGCTACTGGGTTTACGTGTACGAGGGCGGACGCAAGGTCGCCGAGGTCCAATTCGACGTCTCGCCGTAGGTGGTGAGCGCACCCGCGATCCTCAAAGAACCACAACAAGGAAACAGCAGGCATGAACTACGAACGGTTGGGATCGTCGAGCACGATGATCCCTGAAATCGGGCTGGGAACCTGGCGATACACGGGCGGCGCCGAACCGCTGCGCCGCGGCGTGGAACTGGGCGCGAACCTCATCGACACCGCGGAGATGTACCGCACCGAGGCGGCGGTGGGCGAGGCGATCTCCGGCATCAGGGACCAGGTCATCGTGGCGACCAAGGTCCTGGGGAGCCATCTGCGCTATGACGAAGTACTGAAAGCTGCAGAGCAGAGTTTGCGGCTGCTGGGCGTGGACCGGATCGATCTGTACCAAATCCACTGGCCCAACCCCCGG
The DNA here is from genome assembly GCA_022823505.1 of Dehalococcoidia bacterium. GTDB lineage: Bacteria > Chloroflexota > Dehalococcoidia > Lucifugimonadales > UBA3495 > Bin87. The sequence continues at coordinate 4,971 of JAJEIA010000088.1, read as the reverse complement.
GTGCCCATCGCCGAGACCATGCACGCCATGGACCGGCTGGTATCCGATGGACGGGTGGAGCACGTGGGCGTGAGCAATTTTTCGGTATCCGAGATGCAGGAAGCACAGGCGGCCATGCCCAATGTGCCCATCGTTTCCAACCAGATCCTGTACAACCTGCGCCGACGCAGCGCGGAACGCGATGTCATCCCGCATTGCCGTCGCCACGCCATCACGGTGATCGCCTATTCGCCCCTGCACGAGGGAGCGCTGGTGGGCAACCGGGGCGGACGCCTGCGACGCGCGCTGGGCAGAAACCGCGACAACGACGTGCTGGAAGAAATCGCCGGCGAGGTTGGGAAAACCGCAGCCCAGGTTGCGCTCAACTGGGTCGCTGACCAGGACGGCATCATCGCGATCCCCAAGTCCAACAGCGTGGACCGGACCGAATCGAACTGCGCGGCCTCGGGATGGAGCCTTACCGTCGAGCAGCGTCAAGCGCTGGAACGATCTTTTCCGATCTAGGCAACAGCGGGCCCGGTCGAGTTGGGCCCGCATCCGATTTCGTGCCCCGAACGCCGGTATGGTACGCTTTGCGGAGCGTATTGATCATCATCCCTGCCTGACCGGAGGTGTACTCAAATGACTCTGCGTTCCGACCTGAAAAACCGATTGACCGCCGGCGAAACGATACTGGCGCCGGGCGCCTACGACCCAATGTCCGCCCGCGTGGTGCAGTCCCTGGGGTTCGATACCGTGTACGTGGGCGGCTACATGAGCGGCGCCCACCTGGCGGTCACCGAGCCGCTGATGACGCTGACCGAGCAGGTCGACGTCGCCCAGCGGGTGGCCAAATCGGTGCCGCTGCCGGTGATTTGCGACGCCGGAGCCGGCTATGGTGACCCGGTGCACACCATGCACACCGTGCGAACCTTCGAGCGGGCTGGCATCTCCGGCATCCACATCGAGGACCAGGTGTTCCCGAAGCGGGCGTCGTACCATGCCGGTCTGGAGCACGTGATCCCCATGGACGAGTTCCTGGAAAAGATGCGCTACGCCCTGGAAGCGCGCAGCGACCCTGATTTCCTGATCATCGGCCGCACCGACTCCTTCACCGCCGTGGAGGGCGACATGGAAGATGCCATCCGGAGGGGTAACGCTTTGCGCGACCTGGGGGTGGACGTAGTCATGCCCCGGGGCGTGCGCCAGCGCGAGGACCTGGCAACCTTCCGGGCCGGCGTGCCCGACGTGCCGCTGCTGGTCATCGCCGGCACCGATGACATCACCGTGCAGGAATACGAGGAACTGGGGTACAAGGTCATCATCTACGCCACCACGCCGGCCATCGCGGCGGTGCAGGGCATCCAGCAGGCGTACACCAGCCTGCGGGACACCGGCCACATCGGCATCGGCGCCGCTGAGGTGGCGCAACGGCGGGCCGAGGTGGAGGCGCTGATCAGCCTTCCCGAATACCAGGCGGTGGAGGCGGCCACCACCGAGCGGGAGTTCCAGGACCGCGTGGGCCACTAGGCTCGATGGAGTATAGCCAGCGCGGTTGCGCCCGAGCATCGTTAGTTGGGCGCAACCGCGCTAAGGATCATTAGGGAGGATGCGTTATGGCGATCCCATCTCGTAACCGCAAGCCTATCGCTCGTGAGGCCCACGCCTTTTATGACGCCGAGTTGCGTCATAAGGTTGAGCCACATGAGAACGGGAAGTTCCTGTCGCTTGATGTGGATACGGGCGATTATGAGGTTCATTCCAGCAACGTCATCGCATCAAACCGATTGCATGATCGTCGTCCAGGCGCGAGGGTGTTCACGTTCAAAATCGGTTATCCCACCATGGGACGCTTCGGCGGGCCCCGGCGTCCCATGAGACCAAAATCGGAAAGGGCATGATCACCGGACGCGTTGGCCAGAATCGAAAAGCCATTATCCCGATAGACCTGCTGGATAGCAGGGGTCGCCTACAGCGGGTGAATGCAATCATTGACACCGGTTTTGACTTGGAGTTGGTGTTGCCCCGGGCAACAATTCGCAGCTTGGGGTTGACCTGGCGAGACGAAATCGAAATGACGCTAGCCAATGGAGAAACCGACGGGTTTCAGCTCTATAGTGCAACCATCATCTGGCACGAACAGCGGCGGGAAATCCGGGTATTGGAGGCGTCGGACGAGGCGATCATAGGCGCCGACCTGCTCTGGGGCAGCACTCTGACTGTGCAGATGCGCGAGGGCGGCCACGTTATCATCGAGGAACTGCCCGATTGCTAAAACGAGCTACATCTCTGGGTAGTTGCTTCCCAACCAAAACAGTTGGCCGGCTACGATGGTCGCCACGGAGCGTACGTTGGCCAAGTCCCCGGTCGAAGTCGTGAACGGGTCAGGTTCAACGACGGCCAGGTCGGCCGGCATACCCGGCGCAATCCGGCGTCGACCGGAGTGGAGGGCCAGCGCCTGAGCCACCGACGACACTCCCTGACCTCCCATATTTGCCCCGCCGGCCGATCGGCGCGACACGGCAGCCGCCATCGACGCCCACGGGTTGGGTTCGACCACCGGCGCGTCGGAGCCCAGCACGGTCGGAACCCCGCGAAAAACCAGCGCTCCCACCGGGTAGAGATGCGGCAACAAGTCGGTCGCCACGGTGCTGAGGTACCGTTCGCCGTCGTAGTGCAGAAACCCCGGGTTAGGCACCACCGCAGCGCCGCTCCGGGCGACCAACTCAAGCACGTCAGGCGGGCACTCAGCACAGTGCTCAATGCGGTCTGGGATGAGATTGCCGTCGTTTGCAACTAGCGGAGGCGCGTCACTGATCGCCAGAGCGGATGTGACCACGGCGTCCTGCTCCACCGCGTGGATGGCCACCGGGAAGCCCAGTGCATGAGCGTGGGCTACCATATCGGTCAATCGAGCAGGGTCCGGGCTCAACTGGCCGGCGGACGCGGTGAGCATGATCTTGGCGTGGCCCACGGTCAGCAGGCCCCGGCTTCCGGCCTCCCCGTAGCCCAGGCCAGCCGCCTGCATCTCCTCCAGCCGGTCGTAGCCCACCATCATGGTCACCCACAGGGGCAGGGTACCGTCCCCGGTGACCCTTTGGAAGTATCGCCAGCGTTCCAGGCCGTTGCTCGGCCCGGCGTCGGTGACGGCGGTGACGCCGTAGGTGAGCAACTTTTCGCCGAAATCACGCACAGCTCGATCCATCTGCTGCCGCGACGGACCCTCTGAGCCGCCGGCACGTTCCCGCAACCAGCCGTTCATTTCCAGCAGCAGTCCGGTCGGTTCGCCGTCGTGGTCCCGGACGATCACGCCACCGGTCGGGTCCGGTGTCCAACGGTCGATACCGACCATCGCCAACGCGCGGCTGTTGAGCACGCAGCCGTGCCCGGAACGGTGGTCCACCCTCACCGGCCGCTCCGTGGAAACGCGGTCCAGGTCTTGGCGGTCCGGGTGCCGACCCAAACCGATCGGACTGTCGTCATAGCCGAAACCGCGGATCCATTCGCCCTGGGACGGCAGGTCGCGACGGAGCGCATCGACGAGGTCGCTGACCTCGGGCGTGGTCGACGGCCGGCAATCAACCCGCAGGCCGGTGGCGGCCGCAGCGAGCACATGGCAGTGAGCGTCGACGATGCCCGGGATCACGGTGCGGCCCTCGCAGTCCAGGACGGCGGTGCGTGGCGTGGCCAACCGAAGTATTTCGCGTCCGTCGCCAACGGCTTGAATCGTCCCGCCGGCCACGGCCAGCGCGGTGGGACGGGATTCCCCGGCGGAGATTTTGCCGTTGAGCAGGACGATTTCAACCGAGGGAGTCATTTGAGGGTATGGCGGCAGCGGCCCCGCTGAGTTGCGCCGATGGCGGTGCTATAATCGCGCCGACCGCGCCGCATGGCGGCGAGTTGCGACTTCTGGCGGAGGGACATTATGCCGGAACTGGAAATCATCATGGGCGGATATTCCATCAACACCGACCAGACGCGGCTGGGATTGTGTACCGTCACGTTAATCCGCGGTGAGGTGCTTTCCATTGTGGACGTCGCTCACTTCGGCCGCCGCAACATGCTGGTGGATGAACTGGCCGCGCACGGTATTTCCACCGACGACATTGGACGGGTGATCCTGACTCACTCGCACTGGGACCACTCCCAGAATACCGACCTGTTTCCCAACGCGGAAATCGTGATCCACGCCGACGAGTTGGAATACAGCCGAAACCCCCGGGTTGGCGACCTGGCCACCGCGCGGTACTTCGCGGACACCCTGCTGCAGCAGAGGGTAAACGCGGTAAGCGGGGAAACGGAGTTGGAACCCGGCGTGCGCATCATCGAGACGCCGGGCCACACCCGGGGGCACATCAGCGTGGTGGTCGAGACCGAAGCCGGCACGGTGTGCATCGGCGGCGACGCCATGTCCGATGCCGGCGCGATCGGGAGAGGGACGCCGGCGATCATCTTCTGGAGCGAGGCCGACGCCCGGGCCAGCATCCAGAAAATCGTGGCGGCCGCGAACACCATCTATCCCGGACACGACCGTCCGTTCCGCGTGGAAGCCAACGGGGACATCACCTACCTCGCCGATTCTCCCACGCTCGAAGTCAGCGGGGTGCTCCACTACGCCAGCGGCGCGGTTACCGTCAAGCTTGGGCGGGCGGACCACCCGGGCACCACCGTGATGCCCAGCGCCATTGACTACCAGGGCGGAAGCGTGAGCCACCCCGGCCACTGCTAGAGACGCGGCAAGTCCCGGCGCTCTAATCCGGCACATCTCAGGTGGGTAGCGGGAGGCGGTGATGCAGGCGGTTATCTTCGACTGGGACCTGACCCTGTGGAACAGCTGGGGCATCCACCTCGGGCTGATGGAAAATACCGCAGCCGAACTGGGCAAGGTCCCACCGACCGCGGAGGCGGTCGCTGCGGAGTTTCATCGGCCCTTTCGCCAACATCTCCTCTGGTTCTTCGGCAGCCATACCGAGGCGGAGGCGGAATTGGAAG
>JAJEIA010000047.1 GCA_022823505.1 Dehalococcoidia bacterium | reverse complement strand
GTCCGCCTCTGGCGGTGTTGCGCCCCTTGACAATGGGCCCACCATTGCCCGCGGGCCGCGCCTTGCCAGAGGCGGGCCTGCGGCCACTGATACGGCGTTACAAGGTTGATGGAGCACTAGAACAGCTCCGACTCGTCCGGTTCGGCCGCGTCGCGTCCCTCGTAGCGGTTGGGGATGAAATCGCCCGTCAGCATGTCCCGGTAGGACATGCCCGGTGGCACCATGGGATAGACGCCCGCTTCCGGGTCGATGATCACCTCAAGGAAGGCCGCTCCTTCGAACTCCAGGAATTCCCGCAAGACTCGGGGCACGTCTTCCTTTCGATCGAGCCGTTCAGCATAGTCGAATCCATCCGCCTGCGCGGCCCTGACGAAGTCCTTCTTGCGCAGCGACTTGTCGCTGGCGGACAGCCGGCCCCTGAAGAACAGCCGCTGCCACTGCATGACCATGCCGTCGCCGGAGTTGTTCAGCACCAGGACCTTGATGGGCAGTCCGTACGTGGTCACGGTCTCCAGTTCGCCCAGGTTCATGCGGATGCTGGCGTCGCCGTCCACGTCGATCACCAGCCGGCCGGGCCGACCGAACTGGGCGCCGATCGCCGCGGGCAGGCCGAAGCCCATGGTGCCCATGCTGCCGGAGGTCAGCCAGAGTCTGGGTTCGCTGAAGTCGAAGTATTGCGCCGCCCACATCTGGTGCTGCCCGACGCCGGTGGAGATGATGGCTTTGCCCCGGGTGATCTCGTTGATGGCCTCGATGACGTAGTTGGGCTGGATCAGCTCGCTGTCCCGGTCGTAATTCAGTGCGTACGTGGTCTTCAATTCCTGCAACTCGGCGTGCCACCCGGAAAAATCGCACGAAAAGCCTGTGCGCCGGCCGTAGCGGGTCAGCGTTTCCAGGGCCTCAGGGAGCAGACCGACATGAAACCAGTCCGCCCGCTTGACCTTGTGGATTTCCGATGGGTCGATGTCGAAGTGCAGCACCCGCCGGGCATTGCGTGCGAATTTGGGAGGATCGCCGGCCACCCGGTCGTCGAAGCGCGCGCCGACCGCGATCAGCAGGTCGCAGTCGTCGACGGCATAATTGGCGTAGGCCGTACCGTGCATGCCCAGCATGTGCATCGCCTGCGGGTGCCGGGTATCGAAGCTCCCGAGGCCCATCAGCGTGGTCGTGACCGGAATCCGGAAGGCCAGGGCAAGACCGCGCAGGGCCGGTGCGGCGTTGCCGTTGATCACGCCGCCGCCGGCGTAGATCAAAGGCCTGCGGCTCTCGCCCAGCAGCGCGAAGAATTCCCGGCAACGCTCTTCTGTCATGGTGTTTTCGCGGGTCTTCTGAATCCGGTGGCGGTAGCCGGGGACAGGCAGAAGCCCCTCGCCCCTGTAGGGGCCGACCCAGTTCTGCACATCCTTGGGAACGTCCACGACCACCGGGCCGGGACGGCCGGACTTGGCAATTTCCAGAGCCGTCCGTACCGTCGCCTCGAGGCGCTCGGGATCCGTGACAAGGAATACATGCTTCGCAACCGAGCCCATGACGCCCGTGACCGGGGCTTCCTGGAAGGCATCGGTGCCAATGGCGGCAGAGGGCACCTGCCCGCAGATGACCACGATGGGAATCGAGTCGGCGATACAGTCGCGCACCGGCGTCACGCAGTTGGTCGCGCCCGGTCCGGAGGTCACGATGACCACGCCGGGGCGGCCGGTGGCGCGCGCGTAACCGGACGCCATGAAACAGGCCCCTTGTTCGTTGGCGGGCACGATCAACGACATCGCGTCCTGCCCGTCGCGCCCATGCTCGTCGTTGTAACGGAACACGGCATCGTACGTGGGCAGAATGGCCCCGCCGCTGTAGCCGAATACGGTGTCGATGCCCTCATCCGCGAGCACCTGCACGATCATTTCGGCGCCGCTCATCTCGGCGCCGGCCAGCGGGTGCATGCCGGGCGTCCCGGTCTTCGATTGCGCTTTCATTGTCTTTGGACGCCGTGCCGAGGCGGCCGCCGTCCCCCTGCCAATTCCACCCCAACTCCGATAGGTGGCGAGTGTTGATGAAAAAACGGCTTATTGCAATAGTCGTTGCACTGGGCCAACATTCGCGGCGAGCGCGGGACCGGTGGTGGATTGGGCGTGACCGACGGCGTACGGCATATCATTTCGATTCTGCTTCAGAACGAGGCGGGTGCGTTGGCGCGCGTGGCCAACCTGTTCTCCACGCGCGGGTACAACATCGAGAGCCTGAATGTTGCGCCGACGCACGATCCGACCGTTTCGCGATTGACACTGGTGACCGTCGGCTCGGAAACGGTGATGGACCAGATCATCAAGCAGCTCGGCAAGCTGGTGGACGTGGTCAACATCATCGACATGACCGATGACGATCACATCGAGCGGGAACTGGCGCTGTTCAAGATCCAGGTCGAGGGCAACGACCGGGAAATTGTGACCCGTGCCGCCAGTGAATTCGGAGCCACCGTGCTGGACGATCACGAGAGCCACTTCACCGTGGAACTCACCGGCGACAGCGGTGCGATCGACCGTTTCGTCACCGCGATTTCGGCGCGGGCGCGAATGTCCACGGTGGTGCGCAGCGGTGCGATGGCGGTCGCCCGGGGCGCGCCCATCCTGACGCCGACGTAACCGGCGCACCGCATCGCCGACACGGATTCCCCGGGGGCTCCGATGGACTCTCACAGGCAAAATGCCGAACGCCTGGCGCAGGCAAAGCGTTGCGTCCTGAAGATCGGTTCGACGCTGTTCGTCGATCGCGCCACGGGCAACCTGCAGCGCGACTGGCTTGA
>JAJEIA010000015.1 GCA_022823505.1 Dehalococcoidia bacterium | reverse complement strand
AGCGGGAGGACTTTTCGGTGTACGAAGCGAGCCGATTGTCTTCCAGGGTATCGCACGCCAGGCGGGAAATATTTTCGACGGCCAGGTGCAGGATGGCGTGTTCGGCGACGGAGGCGTGGCCGTAGCCCACGACCCAGCGCTCGTTGAAATCGGCGGCGCGTTCGGCGCTCACTTGAAGGGCGATTTCGTCGAAGGGCTCGGGCCGGCGAGAGGTCATCGCGAAGGTGACCGCGATTTGCTCCTCGGTGAGATCACGAGGCGAAAGGGGGTAGATGCGGCGTTGACTATCCGGCCGCCGGTCGGGTGGTTGCTGCATATGATCCAAGAATCTCCTATCCGGAGCGCATTGTAACTACTATCGAAAAGGCCGCCCAATTTAGTGGGCGGCCGTTCAGCAAGGGTTTTCGGACGCTGGAATCAGTTGGGGCTCAGCTCACAGACGAGGACGGCCCAATGATGGACGAACTTAAGGCGGCCATCTTCGCGGTGGGCCAGCATCCCGGTGGGCTCGCCCCCGGCGATTTCTTCCTCGAACGCATGATGAATGGTGACCCGGACGTCGTCGTCGGTGGCGGTAACGTCCATCCACTCATCGAGGTCACGCACAGCTTTGTTTTCGCTGGCGGTGACGACTCTGAGCCCGGAGCGCTGCGCCAGGGCGCTCAGGTCAGTCAGGCAGAAAGCGGTGGTATGCGACGGATCCCGCAAACGCTCCAGCCGGTTGTGAGTGTCGGCAATGGCAGGGTCGTCGGAGGCGGTAATGTCCACTATGGAGACCCTGCCGTTTGGTTTGCAGACGCGGCGCATTTCGCCCAGCTCAACTTCGGGGTCTTCAAAGTGGTGGATGGCGATACGGCTGATGACCAGATCGAAGGAATCGTCGGGATAAGGCAGCGAAGTGGCGTCACCCTCATCGAAGGTGAGGTTGGTAAAACCGGAGTCGGCGGCAATCTGACGGGCTTGTGCGAGCATTTCGGGCGTCACATCGATGCCGGTGACGTGAGAAACGTAAGGGGACAGATCCCGCGCGAGAAGACCCGTGCCGGTGGCGACATCTAAAACGGTCTCAGATCCGTTGAGGCCGAGCGTATCGATGATCCACGGTCCAATCGCGCGGTTGCCTTGACCGCCGATTGACTGCTCGAAACGGGAAGACTGGATGCGAAATTGTTCGCGAACCATTTCGGTGTGACGGCTGTGGTCGGTGGACATCGGCTAACTCCCGCAGAAGGCGGGGAAGCCGTCGGGCATTACGACCTCGATGAGGTGTATGCGGTCCGCGGCGACGGCGTCCTGCACGGCGCGGGACATCTCGGCAACGTTGTGCACGCGGGCGCCGGGGATACCGTAGGCGTCGGCAAGCTTCATGAAGTCCGGGTTGACCAGATCGGTGGCCATTTGACGGCTGCCTCGGTCCTGCTGGTAGCCCTTCAGAACGCCCCACGCGCTGTCGTTGAACACCATGACGACGGGGTTGATGCCGTACTGGACGGCAGTGCCGAGTTCCTGAGCATTGTATTGGAATCCGCCGTCGCCAGTGACGCAGATGACCGGGCTCTTGGGTCGGCCCACCTTGGCGCCCATGGCGGCGGGGAAGCCGAAGCCCAAGCCGGCCCAACCGTGGGGGTACATGTAGCTGCGCGGACGGTCCATCTGCAGGCAGCGCACGGCGCGGTTGGCCGGGACGGTGGCGTCGAGGGAGAAGATCGTGTCGTCGGGGATGACCGATCGGATGGATTCCCAAGCCCGCAGTTCGGGGCCCCACTGCTCCTGCAAGCCGGAGTAAATATTGGCCTTCAGATCGGCGATTTCCCGGCGGTAGTCTTCACTGGTGCCGAGGTCGTCGCCGGCAGCGTTGAGGAACTGGCGGACCACCGCACCGCTGTTGGCCGCAATGCCGATCTCGGTGTCGTAATTCCTGCCGATATAATCCTCGTCCAGCAGGACGTGGACGATCTTCTCGGGGAGCCTCACGCCCACCCCGGACGTCGAGCGGTAGGGGAGATTGCTGCCCAAAACCAGGGCGACATCGCAGGTGCCCATCCAGTCCAGGACCGGGTTCTGACCCCAGATGCGATTGCCCAGGGCCATGCCGAGAGACAGCGGATGGCTCTCCGGGAAGGTGCCCTTGGCACCGTCGCCGGTGACAACGGGAGCGCCGATCCGTTCGGCCAAGCGGATTATGTCGTCCGCTCCGCCGGTCGTATGGATCTCCTCACCGAGGAAGATCACCGGGCGTTTGGCGTTGCGGATAAGATTCCAGGCCCGCTCCACCTGGACCGGGTCGCCCTGGGGAACCTCGGGGTCGCGGGGGCGCAGCACCTCGACCTCTGCCTGTTGACCCAGCAAGTCGGTGGGCACCTCGAGTTCGATGGGGCGGGGGCGGCGCTCGCCGAAGCGGACGAAAGCCTCGACAAAGTGGTCCGGAATGGACTCTATCTGGTCGATGCGGGCGTTCCAGTCGGTGACGGCGGCGAACATGCCCAACTGGTCCTTGGTTTCGTGGGTGGCCATCTTCCCGCTGCCAACGAACTCCGCCTCAACGTTGGTGGTCACCTGCAGAATGGACGAAGCGGAGAAATAGGCTTCACCCATGGCTCCCACGGAGTCGGCGGCGCCCGGGCCGGTGCTGGTCAGGATCACGCCGGGTCTGCCGGTGGCGCGGGAGTAACCGTCGGCCATGTAGCCACAGCCCAACTCGAGGCGACCGCCGATGAATCGAACGTCATCCTGGCGGTCGAACAAAGCGTCGAACAGGTCGAGGGTGTGGACGGAGATGATGCCGAAAACGGTGTCGACACCCTGGGCGTGCAGGGACGCGACCACAGCCTGGCCGCCGGTCATCTGGGGCATGGTGGGAACTCCGTGATTGTGCAGGGGAGTTAGAGCAGCAGGTTGACCGGGTTTTCGAGGACCCGCTTGATTTCCATGAGGAACTGGGCCGCCTCGGCGCCGTCGGCCACACGGTGGTCGGTGGACAATGTGGCCTTCATCATGGTGCCGACGGTCAGCTCACCGTCGCGGACCACGGGCTGCTGCTTGACGCTGCCCACCGCCAGGATTGCGGCGTGAGGCGGGTAGATGATGGCGGTGAAGCTCTCGACGTCGAACATGCCCATGTTGCTGATGCTGAACGTCGTGCTGCTGTATTCCTCGTTGCGGAGGGTGCCGCTGTTGGCACGGGCGATGAGGTCCTTGGTGGCCGCGGCGATCTGGAGCAGGCTCTTGCCTTCGCAGTTGCTGACGCCAGGCAGGATCAGGCCGGATTCCAGGGCGATGGCGATGCCAATGTTCATCGCGCCATGCACTTCGAGGTGGTCGCCGCGGTAGAAGGAATTGAACTTGGGATGCTTGGCCAGGGCCAGGGCGCAGGCCTTGACCATCAGGTCGTTGACGCTGACGCGGTTTTCGGGATCGGAAGCGTCGTTGACGTCCCGGCGCAATGACATGGCACTGCCCATATCGATCTCGGCGGTGACGTAGAAATGAGGAGCCGTGGACTTGCTGTCGGAGGTGACGCGGGCGATGGTCTGGCGCATCCGGCTGAGCTCGATGCGCGAGTCGGCGGGAGCGGCCGCAGGCTCGGGAGCCGGCGCGGCGGCAGGTGCGGGTTCCGGGGCCGCGGCCGGAGCCTGGAAGTTTTCCACGTCCCGCTCGGTGATGCGGCCGTTGGGACCGGTCCCGGTGACCAGGGAAAGGTCGATTCCGCGTTCGCGCGCCAGGCGGCGGGCAATGGGCGACGCGCGCACGGCGCCGTCGGATGCGGGAGGCGCCGCCGCTTCGGGCGCGGGGGCAGCCGGAGTCGGGGCGGGGGCGGCGGGCGCCGCCGGGGCCGGACTGGGAGCGGGCGCGGCGACCTCGGGAACCGATTCGCCGGGCTCGGTGATGATGGCGATCAACTCGCCGACGGGGACGGCGACCCCGGCCTCCGCGACGATACGCCCCAGCACTCCGCCGGTGTAGGCCTCGAATTCGACCGTGGCCTTGTCAGTCTCGATGTCAGCGATCACCTCGCCACGGTCGACGGTCTCGCCCTCCTGCTTGTACCAGCGGACGACGGTGCCTTCCCGCATATCGTATCCCATCTGGGGCATGACGACGTTGGTAGCCACGATGCTCTCCTAGGTTTTCGCGATTACGAATTAGCGACGTTTGAATTGACGGCCGAGAATATCAGGCGCCGTTGACCAGCTTGCGCGCGGCCGCGGCGACCGATTCGGCGCTGGGGATTGCGGCCTGCTCCAGCGGGTAGGAATACGGCATGGGCACTTCGGCGCCGGCGACCCGACCCACGGGCGCATCCAGGTACTCGAAGGCTTCCTCCTGCACCTGGGACACCAACTCGCCGGCGAAGCCACCCAGACGGGTGGTTTCCTCGACCATGAGGGCGCGGTGGGTTTTCTTGACCGAGGCCACCACCGTATCCATATCCAGGGGGCGCAGGCAACGCAGGTCGATCACGTCGGCCTCGATGCCCTCGCGGGCCAGGATGTCGCCTGCCTGTTCGGCGACCAGCGCCATGCGGGAATAGCCGCACAGGGTTATGTCACCTCCGGTGCGGCGCAGGCCGGCCTGTCCAATGGGGATGCGAAAATCGCCGCTCTCGGGGGCCTCACCGCGGGTTCCGTAGAGCAGAATATGCTCCACGAACATGACCGGATCGTTGAGCTCGCGGCAGGAGCGGAACAGGCCGATGACGTCGCCGGGGGTGGAGGGAGTGACGACGGTGAGGCCGGGCACGGACGCGTACCAGCCCTCGAAGGACTGGGAATGGGTCGCGCCCACGGAAGCGCCGGCGCCGGTCACGGTGCGGATGATCAACGGGATCGAGAACTGGCCGCCCGACATGTACCTGATCTTGGCGGCGTGGTTGACGATCTGGTCCATTGCCAGGAGGCTGAAGTTGATGGTCATCAACTCGACCACCGGGCGAAGTCCGGCCATGGCCGCACCCACGCCGGCGCCGACGATGACCGACTCGGCCAGGGGAGAGTCCTTGATGCGTTTCTTGCCGTACTGCTCCCAAAAGCCTTTGGTGACGGCGAAAGCGCCGCCGTAGGGTCCGATGTCCTCGCCCATGAGGAAGACGCGCTCGTCCTGATCGAGGGCTTCACGGAGGACAGACGACACGGCGTCGCGATAGGTGATGACCGACATGATGGTTCCTCTCGCCTGGGGTGGGTGGTGTTACGCGGGGATACCTTCGGTCGGTCGGTCGGTGTAGACGTGGTCGTAGAGGTCGGAAGTCTCGGGCCAGGGGGAGGATTCGCCGAACTCGGCGGCGACGACGATTTCCTCATCGACGCTGGCGTCGATTTCCTCGAAGTCCTCAACGGTGGCGATGCCCTGGTCGGTCAGATATTCACGGAACCGGGGGATCGGGTCCTGGCCGGCCCAATAACTGACCTCGTCTTCGGGGCGATAGTTGGCCGGGTCAGCGACGGAGTGGCCGCGAAGGCGATAGGTTCGGGCCACGACGAAAGCGGGGCCGCTGCCAGCACGGACGTCGGCGTTGATCTTCTGCATCAGGGCACGGACTTCCAGGACGTCATTGCCGTCCACCTCGTAACGGGACATTCCGTAGGCGGCGGCCATCTCGTGGAGGGAGTCCCACATCACGAGGGTTTCCTTGGAGGAAGCGCCCATGCCGTAGAGGTTATGTTCACAAAAGAAGATGACGGGCAGGTCCCAGATGGCGGCGAGGTTCATGGCCTCGTGGAACTCGCCCTCGTTGACGGCGCCGTCGCCGAAGAAGCAGAGGACGACCTGATCGTCGCCCCGGTACTGCACGGCGAGGGCGATGCCGGCGGCGATGCAGAGCTGACCGCCGACGATGGCGTAGCCGCCCATGAAGTTGAGGTCGGAACTGAACAGGTGCATGGAGCCGCCCTTGCCCCTGCTGCATCCGGTGGCTTTGCCCATGAGTTCGGCCATGACCTCGTTGCTGGTCATGCCGCGGGCGAGGGCCTGGCCGTGGTCCCGGTAGTGGGTCACAATGTAGTCATCGGGACGCAGGGTGTTGATTGCGCCAACCGCGATGGCCTCCTCGCCGTTGTAGACGTGGAGGAAGCCCTTGATGTTGCCCCGGGTGTACTGCCGCTCCGACTCTCGCTCAAACTCTCGGATGAGCTTCATTTGCCGGTAGAAACCGAGCAGGTCGGATTTGTTAAGTTCGGGGACGTCCGCGTTCAGCATATCCCTTCCTCAATGGCAGATTTGCGGCGCCGCCCGGCCGGGGACGGCGTCTGTGGGGCGACCTACATGTGCAGGGCGCGACCCTCGGCGTCGAGAGCGGCTTCGTGCACCATTTCGGCGACGCTGGGGTGGGCGTGGACGGCCCAGCCCAGTTCCAGGGTGGTGCCTTCCAGCAGGTGGGTCATCTGCAGCTCCGCCAGGAGTTCGGTGACCTCGGGGCCGCACATGTGGCCTCCGAGGACCTCGCCATAGTTGGCGTCGATGACCAGTTTGACCATGCCGTCATTTTCGCCCATGGCGACGGCCTTGCCGCTGGCCTGAACGTTGAAGCGGCCAATCTTGACCTCGTAGCCCTGCTCGATGGCCTGGGCCTCGGTGAGGCCGAAAGACGCGACCTGGGGATGGCAGTAGGTGGCGCGGGGCATGAAGGTGTAGTCCAGCGGCTGGGTCTCCTCGCCGGCGATGGATTCCACGGCGGTGACCCCCTGGGCGGATGCGACGTGCGCCAGGGCCAGCTTGCCGGTGACGTCGCCCACAGCGTAGATGCCGGGGACGTTGGTGGCCATCTTGTCGTCGATAACGACGTAACCCCTTTCGGTAGCCACGCCGACCGTTTCGAGGCCGATATCCTCGGTGTTGGGAAGAACGCCGATGGCTACCAGGACCTTGTCGAACCGAGCGGTTTCGGTGACGCCATCCTTGTCGATGGTCAGCGTCACTCCCGACGCATCGGCTGCGGCATTGGTCACGCCGGCGCCGGTGACCGCCTTGATCCCGTGGCGGTTGAAAGCGCGCTCGAGCTGCTGGCAAATTTCCTCGTCCTCATTGGGCACGAGATGGGGCAGTAATTCGATGACGGTCACCTCGGCGCCGTACATCCGGTAGATGTACGCGAACTCCACGCCGATGGCGCCGCCGCCGACGATGGCGATGGAGCCGGGGACGTCCTCGGCGACGATGCTCTCGCGGCTGGTGATGATGCGTTCGCCATCGACCGGAAGCGGCGGAATGCTGCGAGGTCGCGCTCCGGTGGCGATGATGATGTTGCGGGCCGAGATCCGCGAGGTCTGTCCATCGGGGGCGGTTACCTGGACCTCGCTGGGAGAGGCGATGCGCGCGGTGCCGGCGATGCTGTCCACGCCGTTTTTGCGGAGCAGGAAATCGACGCCGCGGGTCATGCGGTCGACGACCTGCCGGCTGCGCTTCATCGCGACGCTGTAGTCGGCGCGGAAGTTATCGAACTGCAGGCCGAACTGGTCGGCGCGCTGGACGTAGGAGACGATCTCGGCGTTTTTGAGGAGGGCTTTCGACGGGATGCAGCCCCAATTGAGGCAGACGCCGCCCAGCGCTTCTTTCTCGATGACGCAGGATTTGAGGCCCAACTGGCCGGCCCGTATGCCGGCGACGTACCCGCCGGGCCCGCCGCCAATTATTGCTACGTCATACTCCGAGACGGTCGTCATCAATCTGTCCGGATAGGTGGATTGTTCGAGCGTAACGCGCCTGGCGTCTGGGTTGCGCCACTACGGCGGGGGCTGCGCGCGGACTTGGGCATTATAGCGGCGGCACCGGACAGCGGCAAGTTGGGACCCAGCGGAAAAGGGCCGCCCTCTCCTCACGGAGAAAGCGGCCAATTCGCCTCGAACGGGCTGATCCAGCGGGGTGTCGGTTCGTCAGGACGGGCGGTTACGCCGCTCTTCCTCACGTTCCTCGGCCTTGTGGCGCAACGGACGACCCTTGTCCGGCGTGGGGTCTTTCACCTCGCCGTATATGGCGCGGCCTTCGTGGTCTTCGGGGAGATGCTCGGTGATGGGCAGACCTGCCTCATTCACGAAAAGCAGTCAATGACAGTACTTGTAGATCTGCATGTCGTCGCAGGCGCAGACCCACGTGCGGTGCTTGACCTCCTCGGACTTGTCCGGATAGAAGCGACAGGGGCAGAGTGGGCGGCCGATTTCGTCAATGTTCTGGGCGAGACCCAAAATCACGGCTTCGGCGACACCCTCTTCCGGATGCGTGAATGTGCCCGATTTTTGGCAGAATTTGTCCACAAAAACGCGCATTCTCTCTATTGATTTTTCACTGGGCTGGTCGGCCAATTGGTTCCTCCTCAAATTGCGCGGCGGTCAGACATGGTGGTGGCCTGTGGCAACGTTGTTTCGATTAACAATGTTAGACGGAGGCGACGGATTCTGCAACGTGGACGGCGTGGTGCGCCTGAGGCGGCCATGTTGCGGTTGTCCGGGCTCCGCTCGGTGAACCTGCGTTGGAGAAAACATGGGCGAAACGCACGAGTGGGATTGGCGCGATGACTGGATCAAAGAAATGCTACGAACGGTCTCCGATCCGCGAGTTCATCGCCCCTGAACACGCGCAGTTAGCAAGTTCGGGATCGCAGACGCCTGCAAAACGGTATAGTGTTCATGCACCCGCGCTAACGCCAATCAGCGGCGTCTAACCCACACGATCAACGAAGTCGCTTTGATGCAGGCGATCCCCGACTGCGCACTGATTTCGATCATTGTCACCAGGCGGACCGCACGCGAGATCGGAACCGGAAGGATAGAAGGGATGCGCTATTTGCTGCCCAGCCTTTGCCTGCTCCTAATCCTGGCGGCGTGTACGTCGACGGATCCTGAGCCGCCACCCACGGTCACCCCGCAACCATCCCCAATGACCCATCCAACCGCTGAACCGGCGGCCACCACTGCCAGGATCACCACAGAGCGAGCCGCCACTGCGGCTTCCACGGCAACGCCTTCGCGGACGCTACCCTGGACTCCCGAACCCACCGCTACAACAGAGCCGACGCCCACCCCGGTAGTCACTCCAACCCACGAGCCAACCGCGGCGCCGACGGCGACTGTCCTTCCCCAGCCTACGGCCACGGCCATCCCGAAGCCAACGGTTACGCCGGCACCCACGCCCACCACGGCCCGAACGCCTACGCCTACGCCTCAATTCCCACGCCTCTCCATGGAACCATCGCCACGGCTGGGCGACGTTGACCTGGCAGGGTTGTTCGACGAGATCATCACCAAGACTGATAGGCGAGAAGCTTTCTCCCAGGTCAAGGAGGCAAAGGTCGGCTTTTCGGCGCTGGACGACATGAAAGCGCTGCGCGAGGAATTCCTGGCCGCTGAGACCGAACTGGACCTGTGGTTCGCGCTGGTAAAACTCAGCAATGTACGGAGAGACAAGCATTTGAAGGTGATCCCGGTCGAGGGCGGCCTGATGCATCCAGAAGGGCAGCCATGCGTTTCCGCGCCCATCAGGGTGCTGCCAGAAATATTGGACGTTCAAAATCCCACTTTCTTCGTGGCAACGGTCGAAGAAGGTGCCGGGGCCCCGCAAGTTGGCGACGTGATCGAAGGGGTCAACGGCCAGTCCATGAAAGAGCACATTGACGAAGCCTCCCCCTTTATAAGGCATTCCACTCTTCCAGACCTGTATTGGGACGTCGCGCGGTTTTTGCCAAGGCGGCTTTCCGGCTTTCCGTTGAGCTTCTATTCAGAACGGCTGCACCTGGATCTGAAGCGACCGTCGGGTGAGCGCTACGCGGTTTCGCTGCCTTACAACGATGGATGCCCGTATTTTTCCGACGTCCTGCGCTTGACTCATCCCTACGCCGGTTTTGACCGGGTAATGAAGCGAGAAAACTTCCACCTGCGCATCGACCGGGATCGTGAAATATTGTTACTCATTTGGCTGAACTTCGATCCCGAGCACCTGATCGAAAACGTCGTCGACCTGGTGGCATACGCGGAGGAGCAGCGGATGCTCGACTGGGACATGGTTATCGACGTCACTTACAGTGGCGGGGGCACGTGGGGAGCCTATGTCGTACAAAGGCTGGTGGATCAGCCTTTCCGTCCAACGTTCAATAATGTCCGGCTGAGCGACCAGGGAAAGCGACTAATCGAGCGATACGCCGCGCGGAGCCCCCGGACCGGCCACCCCGAGATCGAAGGCCTCGATTTGAGCCATCGATGGTTAATCGATTGGGCGAGGACCGACGCCAGGGAAGCGATTGACCGCGGCGACGAATGGACAGAGCCCGTGCCGCTGAGGCTCACCCACCTACCCAAGGACTCGGACGGGATTCTGCAGCCGGCGTCCGTGCACTTCGCCGGGAAAAAGGCGATCATCAACGCCTGGACACGTGGCGGATCGCACCTGGACCAGTTCGTGGCGATGTTTGTTGACAACGATCTCGCCACCTTCCTGGGAGTCCCCACCGGAGGGTACAGCAATCCCTACGAGGGGGAAGAAGACCTCCACTTCCCCGGCACGTCGCGACCGGTGGCGCGATTCATGTGGACGCTCGGTCACACGCTCCGGCCCAACGGAGAAGTGCTGGAGGGGAATCCAGCGCAACCGGACCGGTATATTCCCCTTACTCGAGAAAACTTTTCCTCACACCACCGGTCGCTACTTGAGGAAGCGATTGCCATCCTGGGCGAGTGAGGCTCCGGGGCCAACCTCCGTCGCACGCCGGCGTCATTTTCCATCGGAGCCACGAGCGTTGGTCGCGGTATGGACGGTCTGATAGAATGTACGCACCTCGGTGGAGAGAGAGCGAAATGCGCATTGCGGG
Organism: Dehalococcoidia bacterium; assembly: GCA_022823505.1. Classification (GTDB taxonomy): domain Bacteria; phylum Chloroflexota; class Dehalococcoidia; order Lucifugimonadales; family UBA3495; genus Bin87. The sequence goes on along the minus strand of JAJEIA010000015.1, from coordinate 19,569 downwards.
ACTTGGCCTGACGGAACTGTTGATCATCCTGCTGGTGGTGCTGCTGATATTCGGCGCCTCCCGGCTGCCGGGCGTGGGTTCTGCGCTGGGCAAGGGTATACGATCGTTCAAGACCTCGGTGACGGGGGAGGACGACAAGCCGACGGCGGACCGGAGCGCCTCGGAAGAACAACGTTCGTAAGCGCCTCAAAACGGCCGGACGAATCGCGGGCTCGCCGATGGCGGGCCCGTTTTGTTGTGCGCTACTCGCTGGCCGGTTCGGCATTCAAGCTCGAATGGGCACGGTTGCGCCGGCCGGCCAAACGGGCCAAGAGGACGCCGAGTTCGTACAGCACGATGAGCGGACCGGCGACGATGGCCTGGTTCAGCGGGTCGATGGTGGGCGTGATGGCGGCCGCGATCACAAAGGCGGCGACCAGCCAAAACCTACGAAAACGGGCGAAAGTACGGGCGTTGACCACGCCCAGCACGGCCAGCACGTACATCACCAGGGGCGTTTCGAAGGACAGCCCCAGCCAGAAGAGCAGGCGGATCATGATGTTCACGAGGTTGCTGATGCGAATGAGAGGGTCCGCAACCTCGCTGCCGAATCCGATGAGGAAGCTGAGGGCCGGCGGTATCATCACGAAATAGCCGAACGCCATGCCGGCGACAAAGGCCAGCAACGCGGCCGGCAGGAACGAGAAGAGGATTTTTCGTTCGCGGGGCGTCAGTCCCGGGGCGACGAAGCGAATGGCGTTATAGAGGATCACGGGCAGGGCCAAAACTAACCCGCCAAGGAGCGACACCCGAACGGTGATGCTCAAAAACTCGGTGACCTCGGTGCGAACGGGCTTGAAGTCCGAAGCCGAATCCGTCGCTTCGGCGGGACGGAATATGCCCAGGTTGAAGTCGCTGTAAAAACGGAGGGGATTTACCGTGTCCGTGGTTGCGGCGTGCCGGGCCGGCCACAGGAGGACGGCGTAGATTTCCTCGTAGAAGTAAAAGCAGACCGCCGTACCGATGAGCAGGGCGATCACGCAGACCAGCGCGCGGGAACGCAGTTCGCGGAAATGCTCCCGCAACGGCATAGACTGGCTCATCGGGCGTGGGGCTACCGCTGGTCAGTAGGCTGGGCGGGGGGCGGGATGTCGGGTGGGTCGTTCTGGGCGGCCAGGTGCGGGGGCGAAGCCATGGGTTCGGTGGGCGGGCCCGATTGAGGCGGCGGCCCGGGGTTTTCCCTGGTGGCGCCGGGGCGGTCATCGACGGAAGCGGCGTCCATGATCTCGGTGAAGGTGCGCCGCGCCTCCCGGGCCATCTTGCCGATGGTCCGGGCGACCTCGACCGTCTTCCCTGGGCCCAGGGCGATGAGCGCGACGGTCAAAATGACCAGGATCTCAAGGGTGCCGATACCGAAAAAGTTCACGGAGCAGTTTCCGGGGAGATCAGGTAGTAGGCCAGCGGAACTTGCAGGGGACGTTGCATCCTGACGGGACCGACATGGACGCGATATCCGGCAGCGGGCACCCCATCTCGGCCAGGGTATCGACGACCCGACAGGCGGGCAGGCCCATCACGTTGGAGTAGCAGCCGGAAAGGAGCGCTGCGGGCCGGAAGTCGGGGTCCTGGATCGCGTATGCGCCGGCCTTGTCCATGGGCGTACCGCTGGCGATGGATTCTTCCATCTCGGCGTCGGTGAAGTCGCGCATCTGCACGTCGGCGGCGTTGGCGTCGGTGATGCAGCGACCGGTCGCGGCGTCGTAGACGGTGTATCCGGTGATCACCTGGTGGGTCGTCCCGCGCAGGCGGCGCAACATTGAACGCGCTTCCTCAGCATCCGCCGGCTTGGCGATGGACTCTCCGTCGAGGACCACCGTGCTGTCGGCGGCGACGTAGTAGCCCGATGACCGTGACTCTGCGTCGGCAACGGCCAGGGCTTTCTCCCGTGACAGGCGGCGAACCATCTGCTCGGGGGTTTCATCGGGCCACTGGTCTTCGGGTATATTGGCCGGCGCGACCCGGAAATCGATACCCAGGCCGGACAGCAGATCACGACGCCGGGGAGAGGCCGAGGCCAGCACGATCTCGGCGGTTTCCGCTTTCGCAACCAGGGTGGCAACGCATTCCACGTGGTGGGTTTGGGGGAACATGTCCACCGGCTGAATCGACTGAATCCGGTAGCCCCGGGTCAGAGCGCGCAAATCGCGGGCCAGGGACTCGGGATTGCAGGACACATAGGCGATGCGGGCCGGCTGCTGGCGCAGGAGCGCCTCTAGCACTGCGGGCTGACACCCCGACCGGGACGGGTCCAGGATCACCGCGTCTGGGGTCACGTCCAGGGTTGGGAGTACCTCTTCCACCTTGCCGGCGACCAGTTGGACGTTGGGATAGCCGGCGGCATTCTCCGTGGCGTCGGCGATGGCGGCGGTGGACTCTTCCACCGCGACGATTTCACGAGCGTATGGCGCCAGCAGCACGGCGAAAGTCCCGACGCCGGCGTAGGCATCGACCACGGTCTCGTTGCCGGTGAGTTTCAACGCATCCTTGACCAACTCCGCCAGCCGAGCCGCCTGCCACACGTTGACCTGGAAAAAAGACGGGGATGCCACCCGGAACTCCCGGTCGGCGACGGATTCGCGGTAGGTTTTCTGGCCGGTTGGGAGCGCGATCTCGGGGTTTTTGAGGGTCGGTTGGACGAGGTAGTCGCCGGTGCCGGGAGAGCAACGGATTGCAAGCTGTGAGGTTTCGGCGGCGCGTCCCTGCAACTGGGCGAGGATGTGGTTGACGCCGTCGTGCATCAGCAGGCAGCGGTCGATGCGCACGAAGCGTCGGCGCTCGCGGTGGGTGAACCCGAGGACTCCAGTCTCACGCCAGATATTGAAGCGCGCATGGTTGCGGTAGTGATATTGGCGATGGGACGCCAGAGTGGGTTGGACGTCGGGCGCATGGAAATTGCCGATCCGCTCCAGCGCATCGCGCACGATACCGGTTTTGACGGCGAGCTGTTCCTGGTAATCGACGTGTTGCCACTGGCAACCGGTGCATTGTCCGAAGTATTCGCACGGCGGCTCCACGCGCTTGGGGGACGGGGTTATCACTCGGGTAACCTGGGCAGCGACGTATTTGCGGCGTACCGCCACTATTTCGGCTTCGACCCGTTCCCCTGGTATGCCGCCGAACACGAAAACGTCCGAACCGGCGTGCCTGGCCATGGCCTCGCCGAGACGGCCCCACGCGTGAAGGTCCAGCTGGACGATGTCGCCGCGCTGAGGGGTGACGGATTCGTTGGGGGCCACGCTCTGGGTCATGCGAAATATACTAACACCGATCGGTGTCGGCAGGCCCGGCGCATCGAGGCTGGGCGGGATCGGCGCGGCCAAGTGGGACAAAGCCAACAGGCGGGGTCACGCGCACCCAGTTAGTATTTCCACATCGATGGACAGGATCAACAGGATGCTGGCAATACCGTAGCGTCGTTCCGGTCACAGCGGCTTCCCGGCATCCGGGACGCAGACGATAAGCAATCAAATCCTGTGGATCCTGTGCATCGATGTGAAACTACCCCGGTGGCTGTTCAAAGCGGCTACGCGTGAGGGTTCGCGTGGCGGTGGGCGCGGGCGCAGCGCAGGTCGGGGTTGATTGACCGGTCGGCCGCCCCTGTATAATATGAGCACCATCCCGGTCGACGAGCCGGGGCGATATTTGTGTCGCCCGCACGCGCGGCCAATGAGTGCCACCCTGGAGGAATTAGAATGCCCGAACCGATCGAAGTGAATGGAGAGAACTGGCAAAGCAGCGTGATGGACTCGGATCTGCCGGTGATGGTGGACTTCTGGGCGGAATGGTGCGGGCCCTGCAAGATGATCGCTCCTTCCGTACATGACCTGGCGCTGGAGTACGAAGGCAAGCTGAACGTGGCCAAGCTGGACGTGGACAACGCGCCGGAAATCGCGGCGCAGTACGGCATTCGCAGCATCCCGGCGCTGATTTTCTTCAAGAACGGCCAGCCTGTCGACCAGGTTGTGGGCGCCCAGCCCAAGCCGGCCCTGAAGCGCAAGATCGACGCGGTGCTGGAGAGCTAAGCGCCGAAACGCGGGAGTGGATGGGGCCCGGTGGCTCTTGCGGACTTCAAATCCGTTATGCCTCGTGACGAGCGGGGTAGGTGGGTTCGACTCCCTCGCACTCCCGCCAGTATCTAACTGAGCACCCCCGAAAATCGGCCCGTTCCTACTCAAAACAAGTAGGAGCGGGCCCTCTTTATGTCTTGACCGTATCCGCGAATTCCCTTGTATTTCCGGCAATTGTTGGTATACGGAAAGGTATACGCAAACGGTATGCCATACGTACGAGCAGTAACGTCGAAGGTCAAGAATAACGCCCTTACCGCTGCCAAAGTCCGTACAGTCGCGGAACCTGGGTTTTACTCCGATGGAAACGGTTTGACTTTGCGCGTCGACCGACGCGGCAATAAGCGTTGGTATCAGCGCATCACCGTTAGCGGTAAGCGACGCAACGTCGGGTTGAGCAGCTATCCAACCGTTGGGTTGGCGGAAGCCCGGCGGTCTGCATTGGACAACCTGGCTGCAGTCCGACAAGGCATAAGACCCTGTAGAAGAGAAACGGCGGTCATGCGAGGTTGCCCGTAGTCCAGAGATACCCACGTTCCATCAGGCGACCGCGACGGTCATCGAACTACGGAGGGTTACGGCCCGTCGAGTATCCGTGTTGGATGTCAAGCTTTTTTGTTTATGTTGTTGGCGATGGGCACGGGGCCTGCGGCACCCAAGGTGTGCCCCTCGGCCAGTACCGCGCCCACCAGACGGCGAGCCGCGGCCCGGTTGGGGAAGATGCCCACCACGTCAGTGCGCCGGCGGATCTCCTTGTTGAGCCGCTCCAGTGGGTTGTTGGACCAGAGCTTCTGCCAGTGGGATACCGGGAAGGCGGTGAAGGCCAGGATGTCGGGCAGGGCGTCTGCCAGCATTTGGGCCGCCTGGGGGAAGTGTTCCTGCAGTTGGGCGATCACCCGGTCGGCCTGGGCGTGGACCTCTTCGGGGGAGAGCTGCTTGTAGATGGTGCACACCATGGTGGCGACGCCGGGCTGAGACCGCTTGGGCACCCGGGTGCGCAGGTTGGTCATCAAGTGGGTGCGGCATCGCCGCCTTCAGACGTTTCCCGCAGACCCGGTCCGAGGCCTCCCAGATCAGGATCACCACCTCCCGGACCGAATCGTCGTAAATGCGCCGCTCGTTCAGCGCACCGATCCCACCCCTGCCCTCTGCGGACTGGGCTAATAGCCTGATGCCATGCTTGCGGTGGTGGCCGGTTACGGCGATGAACTCGTCCAGGATCTTGCTCTTGTCCTTGCGGGCGGGACGACCTCCCGATAGCGGTCCCGTATCGATGCCAGCAGCTCCTGCTTCGCCATCCTGCTCATGCCTCCTGCCACGCGAACGCCTCCCGAATTTTCGGTAGCGTCCTGTTTGCGGCAATTACTCCCTATATGTAACGTTTTAGGTGAGGCAATGCGCTGCTCCTGGCGGTCGAAACCATGGAGCTGGTCGACGAGATCAGCCCCCTTTTCGGCCGCGGAGGTGACTGCCGGGGCGATGGCGGGGTTCCGCGAGCTGTTTGGAACTTCGATGGGGGCGGGAACATTGCCGGTCGCCGAGCACGTGGTCGGCATAGAGAAGCGCGACATCATCGTCGCGTCCAGTGTTGCTCTTGGCGAGGAACTGATCGGCGGGATCGGATGACAATCCCTTCCGGACAACCCGCGACTGCTGGCATGAACGGGTAGTCGAGCCCGGTCCCTGGTCCACACCTCGCCCCTTGGGTAGACCTACATCCTGATCACCGGCGAATACCCGGTGGCCAAAACCCCGCCAGCGTACATTTGGCTCGCTGCCGGAGCCGACCCGAACCTGGTGCTTTCGCGGGACGCTGCCGGGCTTCGTCGACTCCGTCCAAGTCAACACGTCGCTAATCGGCTGGCGCCGGGCCTAAGCCGTGCCGGTCCGCCATCGCCAGGTCGATTGCGCGTTTCTCCGCGCGCTCGGTTTCCGGCGAGAAGCGCACCACCAGCACCAATGCCGACGCCAGGATCACAGCCACGCCCACTATCAGCAGCGCTTCAGCGTAGCCCAGGCTCTCCGACCGGAAGAGGAACCCGAAGGCCACCGCCCCGGCGTTGCCGCCGGCGCCGACGATGCCGGCTACCGAGCCCAGGGCCTTCCGGTTGATGAAGGGCACCACGGAAAAGGTCGCGCCCTCGGACATCTGTACAAACAGGCTGAACACGATCATCGCGCCCACGGCGAGGAACAGCGTCGCCATCTGGGAGAACAGGATCAGCGCGATCCCTTCCAGCAGCAGCACGCCGCCGAGGAACATCACCCGGCCCTTCAGTCCGAACCGGATGCCCATGCGATCTCCGAAGAACCCGCCCAGCGTCCGGGCGAAAATGTTCATCAGCCCGAACATCCCGGCGATGATGCCAGCGGTGGCGAGGTTCAGCTCGAAGCGGTCGTAGTAGTACAACGCGGCGATGTTGTTGATGGTCAATTCCACGCCGAAACACGCGCCGTAGATGATGAACAGCGCCCACACGCGCGGGTCTTTGGCGGCCTCCGGGAACGATCCTTTCGTCGCAGCGGCGGTTGGCATCAAACCCCGGGCGCGCAGATCGCGGTAGTTGCCCTGCGGGCAGTCCTGCGTGAACAGGTAATAGGCGATGCCCACCAGGAGCAGCGCCGCGCCCGGTATCACCATGGCAATGCGCCAGCCCACCAGTTCCCCGACGCCGAACATGAGCACGCCGGCCAGAACCAGCGGCATCGCCATCTGGGTAACTCCGCCGCCCAGGTTGCCCCAACCGGCGGTGGTGGCGTTGGCGGTGCCAACGACGTTGGGCGCAAACATCACGGAAGTGTGGTACTGGGTGATGACAAAGGAAGCGCCGATCACGCCGATTGCCAGGCGGAACAGCAGGAAGGTCTCGTAATTCTGCGCCAGCCCGATGCACATCACCGGGATGGAACCGAACACCAGGAGACCGCTGTAGGCCAGGCGAGGGCCGATGCGATCGCACAGCCAGCCGAATACCAGGCGTGCCACGATGGTGATGGCCACCGAGGCGATTATGGTGTTGCCGATCTGGGCCTTGGACAGCAGCAGGTCCTCGCGGACGACCGCCATCAGGGGAGCGATGCCGAACCAGCCGAAAAAGCACAGGAAGAAGGCGAACCAGGTGATGTGGAAGGTCCGCATCTGGGGGGCCGCCAGGCTGAACAGGCGTATCCGGGTGGCTTTGCCGGCATCAACGGCGGCGTTCAACGTGCTCATTTTTCAACTCCGATTGGTAGGTGCGTGGGCAATGGTCAAGCGATAGTCCCGACGATGATCTCCCCGGCTTCATTCAGAGAAACCGGGTAGGTTCGCAGGGATGGGCAGTCGTTGCCCAGAGGCTCTCCCGTCGCAAGGTTGAATCGGAAGTTGTGCAGCGGACACACCAGGGCGCCTCCGCCGATGAGTCCGTCGGCCAGCGGGCCGGCCCGATGGGGACACTCCGCCTGCGTGGCGTACACAATCCCCGTGCGGCTGCGAAACACGGCGATTGCTTTTCCGTCGACGTCGAACCGGCGGCCCTCGCCAAGAGGTATCCGGTCCACGCTGCCGAGATTATGGGGCGCTGCTGCGGAAAGATTGGTCACGGTGAACACTTCCTGCGCTTTCGCTACTAGAACCATGACGCTACCTCAATGCGGCCACCGGCTGGGCCGGTTCCGCCGGCGTGCTGACGAACTGGTTGGGGTGCACCGGGTCGGAGGCTTCCAGCCACGGGTCCCGGTACGCGTCCACGGCGGCCTCCATGTCCTGGTCAAGGCGGTCGCAGATGCCCTCGCTGTCCTCCACCAGGATCTGCCGCAGATGTTCGATGCCCAGTCGCTCCGCGAAGTCGTAGGTGCGTTCCAGGTAACGGGCGTTCTCCCGGTAGTACTGCATGAAGCGGCCCATCATCAGGACGGTTTCGTCGTGGGTCTCGGTTACGCACAGGACATCGCCCTTGCGCACGCGGGACCCGGCCGCGCCCCCGATGTAGATCTCCCACTTCCCGCCCTCAATCGCCGTCGCGCCCACGTCCTTGGTGGTGGACTCGGCGCAGTTGCGCGGACAGCCCGAAACGGCCAGTTTCAACTTGTGCGGGCTCTCGATACCCTGGAACCGCTTTTCGATCTGGACGCCCAGGGCCGTGCTGTCGCCAACCCCGAACCGGCAGAACTCTGTTCCAACGCAGGTCTTGCAGGTGCGGAAAGCCTTGGTGTAGGCGTGGCCCGACGGCATCCCCACCTCCTGCCAGACCTCCGGCAGGTGTTCCCTGGGTATCCCCAACAGGTCGATGCGCTGCCCGCCGGTGATCTTGACCATCTTGGCCTCGTACTTCTCGGCGGCGTCCGCGATGCGGCGGAGTTGGTCGGGAGTGGTGATGCCGCCGTAGATCCGGGGCACCACGGAAAATGTGCCGTCATTCTGGATGTTGGCGTGGACGCGGTCGTTGATGAAGCGGGCATCCCGCTCGTCCTCGTATTCCGCGCCCCAGATCGTGCGCAGCAACGATGCCAAACCCTGCTTGCTGCCAGCGTCCTCCTTCCCGTCCGCCAGGGCCCCGAAAACGCTGGACACGCTCTTGAGCTCCATGGCCTTGACCGCGCCGACCAGTTCCGGCTTGGTCAGCGGAATCCCAGGTACGTAGTAATGGGCCGATGGATCGTCAGCCACCAGGCCGTCGGCTGCCAGTTCCAGCACCGCCCGCACCTGCATCTTGCAGGAACCGCATCCGGTGCCGGCGCGGGTGGCGTCGCACACCGCCTTTAGGCTGCGGCATCCGTCTCCCACGGCGGCAACGATCCTGCCTTTGGTCACGCCGTTGCAGTTGCAGATCTGGGCATCGTCGGGCATATCTTCAACGTTGAGGGCCGGGCCGGCGTCGGCAGCCAGGGGGAACAGCAGTTCCGAGCGGTTCTCCGGCAGGGCTTCGCCCCGGTCGAAAGCCTGCAAGATCCGTGGCATGGCCAGGCCGTCCCCCAGCAGGATCGCGCCCCTGACCTTGCCTTCCCGAACGATGACTTTCTTGTACACGTTGCGGTTGGGCTCGACGTAGGTCACCACCTCATCGTCCTCGTCCAGGGGGTCCTTGTCGCCGGCCACCGCCAGCTCAATCCCCATCACCTTGAGCTTGGTGGACACCCGGGACCCGACGTAAGCGGAATCGGCGTTGCGCCCGGTCAGGCGCTCCGCCAGCACCCGGGCCTGTTCCCACAGGGGCGCAACCAGGCCGTACACCTGGCTGCGGTGCTCGGCGCATTCGCCGATGGCGTAGATGTCCTGGTCGTTGCGGCACGTGAGCCCGTCGTTGACCAGGATCCCCCGGCGAACGTGCAAGCCGGCCATACGGGCCAGATCGACGTTGGGACGAATGCCGGCCGAGATGACCACCATGTCGCAGTCCAACGTGTCGCCGTCTTTGAACCGGAGGCCCGTCACATGCCCGTTGCCCAGTACCGACGTCGTCAGCTTCTCCAGGTGAAAACGCACTCCCAGGTCTTCCAAACTCTGCTGCAACAGCTGGCCGGACAGGGAATCGAGTTGCGTGTCCATCAGCCAACCCATCAGGTGCACCACATCGACCTCCAGCCCCCGGTTCATCAGGCCCCGCGCGGCTTCCAAACCCAGCAAGCCGCCGCCGATAACCGCCGCCCGGCGCGAACCCTCCGCGTGTTCGATGATGGCTCCGCAGTCGTCCAGCGTACGAAATACAAACGCGCCCTTTTTGAAATCGCCGTCGTCCTCATACAGGCCGTCCATCGGCGGCACGAAGGCGCTGCTTCCCGTGGCGATCACCAGCTTGTCGTAGGGCAGGAGCAAACCGCCGGAGCCGTAGGCCATCTTGCCCTTGCGGTCGATACCAATGGCGCGCACCCCCGCGTGGAGAGTCACGCTGTTCTCGGCGTACCAGTCCAGCGGGTTGATGAAAATGTCGTCAGCGTCATGGGAGCCCGACAGCACCCCGGAGAGCAGGATGCGGTTGTAGTTCCCGCAGGATTCCTCCCCCATCACGCTGATGTCGTAGGTGTCCTGCCCGCCCAGGCCCACGACTTCTTCGACCAAACGGGCGCCGGCCATCCCGTTCCCGATCACCACCAGTTTCTGCTTTTCTGACATGCTCATGATGACTAGCGCTCCGTTGTTGTCGTGGAATGGGTCCCGGTCTGTTGGTCGATGGCGTCCAAGGTCTCAAGACCCTCGATGCGCACGGCGCAGACCTTGAACTCCGGCATTCGGCTGGTTGGGTCCAGCGCCGGGTTGGTCAACCGGTTGGCGGCCTGCTTGCCGGCCCAGTGGAAGGGGACGAACACGGTGTCCTCCCGTATTCCACGGGTCACCTTCAGTCGAAAATCGGCCTGTCCCCTCCGGGTGATGAGACGCACGGCGGCGCCGTCGCTCAGTCCGTACCGCCGGGCGGTGGACGGGTGCAGCTCGGCCAGGGGCGCTGGGCTGATTTCCGCCAGCTCGGCGATGCGCCGCGTCTGGCTGCCGGACTGGTATTGGGACAGGTTGCGTCCGGTGGTGAGGTACAGGGGAAACTCATCGTCAGGTGTCTCGGCAGGCTCCTCGTGGCGCACCGGAAACATCCGCGCCCGCCCGCTGGCGGTGGGAAAGCCGTCGGCGAAAAGGCGGGGTGTGCCCGGGTGTCCGTCATCAGGGCAGGGCCAGAACACTCCGTCGTTATCTTCGATCCTGGCGTAGGTGATGCCGGAGTAGTCGGCGGGTCCGCCGGCCGACGCCCGCCGCAGTTCGTCGAAAACCTCCTCGACGTTCCCGTACTCGAAATGGCTGCCCGCACCGAGCCGTCGCGCCAGTTCGCAGATGACGCTGATGTCGTCCCGGACGCCGTCGGGAGGGCCGCACGCTTTGCGCCGGCGGATCACCCGACCCTCCAGGTTGGTCATGGTTCCTTCCTCCTCAGCCCATTGGGCTGATGGCAGAACCACATCGGCCAGCGCCGCCGTCTCGGAAAGGAAAAAATCGGCCACCGCCAGGAAATCAAGCGAACCCAACCGTTCCGCCACGTTGTTCAGGTGCGGGGCGGATACCGCCACGTTGGAACCCATCACCAGAAGGGCGCGCACGCCATCGTCCTGGCCCAACGAGTCCAGCAGCTCGTAGGCCGAGCGGCCCGGCCCGGGGATCAAGGCCTCGTCCACTCCCCACACGCCGGCCACGTGCCGGCGCGCCGCCGGGTCGTCGATGCGCCGGTATCCGGGCAATTGGTCTGCTTTCTGGCCGTGCTCGCGGCCGCCCTGGCCGTTGCCCTGGCCGGTCAGGCAGCCGTATCCGCTGTTGGCCCGGCCCACCAGGCCCAGCGCCAGCGCCAGGTTAATGCAGGCCGATACGTTGTTGACTCCCTGGGACTGCTGCTCCGCGCCGCGGCCGGTCAGGATCATCACGGATTCCGCCGTACCCAGCAGGTGCGCCGTCCGCGTTAATTCCGCCTCCGGGACGCCGGTGATGCGTTCCACCCGCTCGGGCCAATAGGTGGTAACCGACGCCTTCACCCGCTCGAAGCCCTCGGTGCGCTGAGCCAGGTAGTCGGTGTCCACCATTCCGTCCCTGATGAGGATGTGGAGGAGCCCGTTGACCAGGGCCGCATCGGTGCCCGGCATCAGCCGCAGGTGCAGGTCGGCGCGCTGGGCGGTGGGCGTCAGCCTTGGGTCTGCCACCACCAGTCTCCCGCCGCTGGCACGCTGGGCGTCGAAGTACTGCATGATGGGCGGCATGGTCTCCGCCGGATTGTCGCCCACCAACAGGATCGCTTCGGCGCCAGCGATGTCGTCAACCGGGAAAGGCAGGCCCCGGTCGATTCCGAACGAACGGATGCCCGCCGCCGCCGCCGATGACATGCAGAACCGGCCGTTGTAATCGATATTGGCCGTCCGGAGGGCGACGCGGGCGAACTTGCCCAGCAGGTAGCTCTTTTCGTTGGTCAGCGACCCGCCCCCGAACACGCCCACCGCGTCATTTCCGTACTGTTGCTGGACGCTCCGAAAGGCACGCACCATCCGATCCAACGCCGCGTCCCAGGAAGCCGCACGAAGCTTGCCACTGTGATCCCGCACCAGCGGCGTGGTCAAGCGCTCCGGATGGCGCAGCGTGGCCGCCGCCGTCCATCCCTTGACGCACAGCGCGCCGCGGTTCACGGGAAAAGCCGGATTGCCTACGATGTGGCAATCCCCGGCGTCGTCCCAGGAGAGCGCCATCCCGCACTGGAACGCGCAGTAAGGGCAATGGGTCGCCGTGCCTTCCGGCGACGGGACTGCCGTCAGTTTCAGTTCCCTGGTCAAATCAAAAGCCTCTACGATTTTGCGGATAATCGTAGAGGCCTTTTATTGCGTTTCATTTACTGAGGTGTAAAAGAAAGGTATCGCCAGCATTAACTTGGGGTAAACTCCACGTTGCCGGGCCGTGTTCGGCGACCGTCCCGGCGCTCGGCACAACCGGACGGTCCATACGCCGGCAATGCTGCGCGATGCGTCGTCCTTCTCGCGCGACGGTAGACTTTGCCAACGAGACTGCCGCAACTACCGGTCTGGCCGGGCGATGTGGGCTTTGGCGCGGTGACGAACAGCGCTGATGGCGGTACCCGTCCGGTTCTTCCCGGAGACCCGCAAGGTAATGACTTGGTTCCTGCGGTCAGTCAGCGGTTTAGGACCAGAGTTTCGGCGCCTCCAAAGTTGTGCACTCAGCTCACCGTTTCCCGCAGGAAGTCGGGGATCACGGGTCCGTGTGGGCTCATCCCTTTCGCAGTCGCGCCATCAGCACCTCGCCAACTCCAGCGGCAATGGGCAACAGTGGATGATAGCCCCGCTGGCCGGCGTAGTTGTGACGGCGTGCGCCCTCTTTGGGCAGTCCGAGCTTGAAGACGGTGGAGTCCGCGTGGCTGGTCAACGGCCCGTCGTATGGTTCCTTTCTGGCAGCTCAGGCTTGCATCAGGAACCCCTGACTCACTCGGTCCTGTCGCCGTTTATGCTGCCACCGGAAAATGTATAGGAATGGCCCCAGGATCACGGGGCCCTCACTACACGCGGCATGGTGCTAGCCGTCGATGCAGTAGCCACCGGCCAGCGCCTGTGCCATCAAGTTCGGCATCTTGTCGCGTGCGTTGGCCCGACCCGGCGTACCTTCGAAGTAAACGTGGCGGTCCAACAACTTGCCCAGGCCAAGTGGTGGACCAGAGAGACCGGCAAAAGCAATGCAGAGTTGGCCAGCAGGCAGTGGTCGTCGAAGGTGGTGTGGATGCGGACTATCGGCACATTTTCTCTTCGCCGTTCGCACACTTGCTCTCTCCCTCGCCACCTCTACAACCTCACCATCGCGATGGACCGGAACTGAATGGGGTTCGTACGATCATGTTGGGAGCCCAACGGCAGATTCGGGACTAAATCCCCGCCACAATAGCAACTCGATACGGATCAGTTCATCCGTGGGCGACGCTCCATATCGATCCGCCGCGGTGGTTCGCGCAGCCTCCATCCGTAACCAGCCTGTACCGGAGATCATTCCGTCGGGTCCAGGGACCCACTGCCGCGGTAGCGACCGAGCGGCGGTTGATGGAACCCTATCCGCCCACCAGAGGCTCCAGCTTGTCTAGGAGACGCTCCACGTCATCCAGGGAGTCCCCGATGTCTGTTAGCTCCATCTGGTCTTCATAGAAGTTGCCGTGGAGCGCCTCGGCCACCTGGAACCAGCGGAACACGTCGCGGTCGCCGATTTCTGCCCGTAACCGGCTGGCTACCCGGGACAGGTGCCGGTGCTTCCCGTGCTCCCAGCGGCGCTCTTCCGCGATGGCCTTCAACATCTGTGCGGCGGCGTCCCACCCCTTCTCCGAAGCCTGCAGCGTGTCGCCGCTAGCCAGTTCGGCGCGCCCTTGGGACAGGAGATGGCGACTGGCTTCGCGGTACTTCGGCGTGGTCATAATGTTCCTAGCACGGTCGTCGTCATCTCACCAATACGTGAACATACAGGTGATCTCCGATCCGTGCGTCTGGGCATATTATCCGCACAGGGCCGACTGATGTTCAGCAGGTCAGTGTTCTCGAAGCTCCCGGCGGTCTGGGGAGGCCAGACAATTATACCAACCCCACACGCAGCGGATGCCAGTCCCAAGCAAGTTGCAATCCGAGCGAGGAGATCTTCAAGGTCGCCGGCCAAACTATCATCTCCATTGCGGAACAGTTACCGTAAAATCCCGCGGCGAATGCACGTTCGCAAGGAGGGCGCAAAGCGGTTCTTTTCACCGTCGTTTGCCTCAAATCAAATGCTGCCGAAAATGCGGAGACAGCCACGTGGGTGCCGGATAAGTGCCAAAACCGCCCTGTGCTTCCCGCCGCGCCAAATTTGCGCGTGCGCTTACAGGCTCCGGCTGGGCCCGTTTTTGTTTGGCGACCCAGCCGGAGTTTCGGAGTATTGGCGTTGCGGTCGCCTATTCGTCCTCGGTCAGCACCTTGAGATGTCCGACGATGAACCCATCCGTATCGGATGTGTGGAGTATCTCCTGCCAGAAGTTGAGATCATCGTCGTCCGTTCCGGCGGTCAGCGTGACCGTTTGCGGACTGTCCCAGTTTTCCGGCGTGAACGTGAGTTCCTCCACGCTGGCCGTCAGGTGGTCGGACGGTGAGATCGACAGATTCACCACAACGTCCTCTTCTGGCTGGGAATCCAGCACGACGCTGTAAGAAGCGGTGCCACCCTCTGCGACGGTGAGGCTGTAGGCGCTGAGCACCGGCAACAATTCCCGCCCGTCTGCACTGAGCGTTGAGCGGTTGGAGACCGCTTGCTCATCGAAGTGCATCAGGGCGTTTCCGTCGTCATCGACCAGTATCCCGGGCAGGTCCCGGGCGAACACGTCGTCGTGGCTGACGGTGACCTGCTGACCTGATCGGATGAACGTGTCCATCTTGATAACCATTTCTGCACCGGAAAACGTCGGTCCATGGGTGTAGGCCCGATGTCCATCGACGAATATGTCGATCAGAACGCGCGGGTAGGAACTCAGGGCAACGCCGGAGAAAGAACTCAGCGTGCGCACGTCGGGGCGGACATGGACGTTTTCGCTGAAAGTGAGGGTCACCTCCTGGCCGTCCGCCGAAGTCCGTGCGCTCACCAGGACGGGCGGCACGACGCCCACCAGGTGGCTGTCGAACGTTTCGGCATTGTGGCGCAGGAGCACGTCGTTGCCAGAGCTATCCAGGATGGAACCGCCGTGCAGGTTCAGCGAGTTCTCCACGACGGTGATGCCGTCGGCGTCTTCGTCGCCATCCTGCACCGTGTACGCGAAGGCCAGGACCATCCCGGTGGAAGTCGAAGCATCGTCGCCGGGGTTGTGAACGCCCTGGAAGTCCGCCATCCCGGTGGAACTGCCCAGGTCCAGGGAAAGCTGGGGTGTGCCGGTCACTGTGACTTCGTCATCAAACCTGACCAATACCCGGATGACGTCCCCTGGCTCGTAGGTATCGTCGTCGCCCGGGTGGGAACCCATGGAGATTCCGGTCACGTACACCTGTCCGGCGATCCGGTGGGTTGCCTGGCTGCCAAACCCCGGGTAGGTCGCGTCCAGTTCGATTTCTCCGCCTGACGAGTAGATGCTTCCATCATGAAAACCCTGACCCACTCCGGCCGGCAGGGCGAAACCGTCCACGTCATGGTCGTGGATCTGCACCTCGTACCCGAACTCAATGGTGTTCGTGCCCGAACCGTTGCGGTAGGTCGCCTCAGCGTGGTGATCGCCGATCTCCAGCGCGATGGACGGCGTGCCCTCGACCACCACCGGACGGTCGTAGGTCAGCGAGACCGAAACCGTCTCCCCGGCGCGGTAAACCCCGCCTTGTGCCGGCGTGGAAGTAACGGAAGCGGCGGTTACCCGGGGGCGCCCATCGACCTGATGACCGATCGCGTCGTCGAAGCCAACAATGTGCCCGCTGACCGCGTTCTCGGTGCCCGCCTGGTAAACGTGAGCCGTCGCCGGTGTAAACCCGTCCCTGTCCCGCTCGGGCAGCGCGATGCCGTCCAGGTCCAGGTCCGCAGACTGCACCGTGTAGGCGAAGACCAGCGTGTCCGTGCCGGACCCCCGGTCGTAAACGGCGCTTCGCTCGGAATCGTCGCGGGCATCCAACAGTATGCTGATGGACGGCTGTCCCACCACGTCCACCTCTTCATCGAACTCCAGGGCGATCTCGATGGTTTCGCCAAAGCGGTACACGTCGCCGCTGGCCGGATCCGAAATGATCTCGCTGGCAACGACGGTGGGCAGGACGCCGTTGACCCGGTGTCCCGCCTGGTGCCGGAGACGTGGAATGAGTTCGTTGACCCCGAACCTGGTGTCGGCTTCCCACACATGCCCGCTGCCCACGAAGGCCGTCTGCCGCGGAACCGAAATGCCGTCCAGGTCCACGTCGTCCTCATGCACCGTGTAGCTGAACACCAGAGTGTCGGAGAAGGAACCGCTTTGATATTGCGCCAGTTTCCTGTTGGCTCCGACCTCGATTTTGATGGCCGGTTTCGGTTCGATGGACACGGACCGGTCGAAGGTCAGGCCGACCAGGATGTTCTCGCCAGTCGTGTAGTGGTCACCGTCCTCCGGTTCCGAGGTTATGGCGACGCTCTTGACGTATGCCCTGCCGTCCACTTTGTGACCGGCCTGGTCGATCAAGGCGTCATAGGTGATGTCCACCGGATACTCGGTCCCTCGCCGCACGTGCACGACCGAGCCGGACCCCAGGATGCCGTTGCGCTCGCCCGAGTCGCTCACCGTGCCCGGGGCCACTGTTATGCCGGTGGCGTCAAGATCAATCGCGTTGACCGGGTACCTGAAAACCAGGGTGTCGGTGCCGGACCCGCGATGATAGGGTGCCTGCTTCAGGAAACCGGGACCGTCGCCGACTTTCAGTCGCAGGTACACGGACCCGTTGACCTTAACGTCGTCGCTGAAGCGGACCGCGACCTCGATATTCTCCCCGCGCCGGTAGGTATTGCCATGCTCGGGAGTGGATGCCATCGACACGTTGGTGACGTGCGTTTGGCCGAGCACCTTCTGTCGGGCGCCGCCGGCCAGCCCGTGATATTTCCGGTTCAAGTCGGCGCTAATCCATCGTCCCACAATTTCCCCGGTCCCGCCGAACTCGCCGGACACCACCGAAATACCGTCTGGGTCGAGATCTCCGGGTCCAACCTGGTACCGGAAAAACAGCGTCGATTGCCCGGATACGAAATCAAAGCTGGAATCGCGATAAGTGGCGTTGCGGTTGGGCTCGTCGCCGGTTCCATCTCCCACGTGCAGGCCCAGGGTTGGAACGCCCGTCACCACCACGTCGTCGGTGAAGAGCACCCTGAAAACTATGACGTCTCCCCGCCGGTACGTGCCGCTGGCGGGCTCCCCAATGATCTGGGTAGCGTACGAACCCGGCCCGTCATCGTCGGCGATCCGGATGGTGCATTCCCCGCCCGTTGCGTCTTCGCTGGAGTCCGCGTTCTCAGCCACGACCGTGAACTCCTCCGTCAGCTCGGACAGGTCATCCTCGGTGGTGTGGAAAGTGCGCCCCATTCGGCCGTTCCAGCTCTGGAAGCTGTTGCTGGCCTGCCCTTCATGATCCAGCGGACTGTAGTCGGATTCGTCGGCGGTGTCGCTCTCGGTGGTCCAGTAGACCTTCATCGTCTCTTTCCGCACTGAAACCGGCTTTCCGGAGACGCCGCCGGATTTGACCATGTGCAGCCGGAAAGTGTCCCCCTCGCTGACCGGGTTATCGTTGCACTCGATGTCGAGTTGTTCGGTGTAAGCCCATGCCGGGGACGGGCCTTGTACCGCCATAGCAGTGGCCACGGCGAGCGCTACGAGAATCATCCAGACCGAACGATTCCCTGGCCTCAACCTGTTGATGATCAGACTCATTGCAGTCCTCCTGTGCAGTTATTGAGAGTTTGGTGGGATGTACGCCGGCGTTCCTCCGCATACGCCGTTGATCCGTCAAGCGTGGAACCGAATGACAGGGCGCGGCATCAGCGCCGCCCTTCGTCTGCCGTAGCAAACGGGAGCCACGCAATCGGCCCGGTTCCCCTCAGTCAGAAACGGGGAGCTGTCGGCGCGAGCAGGTGCGCCTGGAACGGAGGGGCCGTCAGAGCCGCCGCAATCTATGGCGGGCAAAGATCAGGCGGTCCGGCAATTACCGGAACTTTAGGTGTATTGCCACAATTCCCACCCTCGTATGGATCCTTGCCTGACAATTTCGCCTCCCAATGAGGGAGGTTTCAAACATGGGGCGGGCGCCGTGACGATGCAAGCGTGGTCACGCAACATTCCGCGTTTTCTCCATCGTACGGCCCGGCGAGGCAAATGTGTGTGCGTTCCAAAAAACGCACGTGTGCAGATCGCTGGACCATTCGTGCCGGCCAGATTTCTGCTCCGGATGCTGCAGCCGCACCGGCTGAAGGTTGAAGAAACAGCTCAGCCGTGAGTTGCGGGGCGCAACGCGAAACGGTTCCCGGCGCGGCGTACGAGTGGATTTTTCGGCGCCTCATTATTGCCGGGCAGGCCGTCAAATGGTGTTTTGGCCCAGGATGCACATGTGCAAAAATGTCATGACGCCTTCGGGGTGCGTTTTTCGGTGTGGAGGCCAGCAGCAGCGGAGCAGGCCGTGTTTTTTTTGTGGCGTGGGGTCGGCTAGAATTGTGCGCCGCCATCGGGCGATCGGTGTGCGGACACCCTATCGGTTGCAGGAACATGGCGTCGGAACGGGATACACAGCGCGTGAGAGCGGCCCAGGTGGGGTTGCTTATGAAGGCATACCGGGAGGCGTTCGTACCTGGACTCGGTCAGAAGGGGATTTCCCAGGAGGAACTCCTTGTAAGGATGGCCGATGTAGATGCGAACTATTCCCAGCGCTTCAGCCACACGACGGTGTCTCGGTGGGAATCGGGGACAACTCGTCCCACCGTTGAGCGACTGATTGTGTTCGGGAAAGCGCTCAACCTGACCGAGGACGAGGTTAACGGGCTCCGGCTGCTGGCTGGACTGGGCGACGGCAGTCGGGCAGAATCACTCGACTCGCGGGCGGCGGAACCGGACCCGAATACTGCCTTTGCCGAAGGACTCGGCCGAAGTCCTTGAAAGGCGCACGCGCCTGGTCAGGCGGCTTCGGCCCGAGGACGCGGGCTGTTTTGGGAGGTGGGCCTGTTTTTCGCGTTCCGGCTCCTGCCGCTGGCAGCACTGATCGCCGGTTTTCACTACATGCTGTCGCTATTGGGGTGGAACCACAACTGGATGCCGATGATCTGCGTGGCATTCGCGTTCCTAGTGGTGCTGGGCCAGGGGTTCATCCTCGGAGACAGGTCCGCCGGCCTCCGGGAGTTCTACTGGGTGTCGGTCTTCGTCGTACTGACCACGCCGCTGCTGCAGTTCGGCCCATTGGGATTGGACCACTACAACTTCCATCTGGTGCCGGGTTGGGGCGGTACGATGCTTCCGTACCTGATGGCGCTGCTGGT
>JAJEIA010000037.1 GCA_022823505.1 Dehalococcoidia bacterium | reverse complement strand
TGGCATCTCGAAAAGCCAGGTCTCACGCATCTGCCGGAACCTGGATCAGATAGTGGAGAACTTTCTGGGCCGACCGCTGGACGGCGGTCCTTACCCCTACGTGTGGCTGGACGCGTTGATCCAGAAGGTCAGAGAGGGCGGACGCATCGTCAACGTCAGCGTGGTGGTGGCCACCGGGGTGAACAGCCACGGTCAGCGGGAGATACTGGGCATGGACGTGGGCGCCAGCGAGGACGGCGCCTTCTGGCTGGCCTTCCTGCGCTCGCTGAACGCCCGGGGCCTCGGCGGACTCGGGGCCTCAGTGGGGTGGAACTGGTCATCTCCGATGCCCACCAGAGCCTGCCCCTGCGAAAGCAGGGGGTTTGAAGAACGCCATCGCCACGGTGTTTGCTGGGTCCGGTTGGCAACGGTGCCGCACCCACTTCATGTCCAACCTGCTCACCCGGGTGCCCAAGCGGTCTCAACCCGGCGTGGCCACCATGGTGCGCACCATCTACACGCAGCTCTCCCCTGAAGAGGTACACGCCCAGGCCGACCGGGTGATCGCCCAACTGCAAGAACACTCGCCCCAGGCGGCCTCCGCCTCAGGCGGACCGGCGGATGCCTTGCCCGACATCCTGGCCTTCACCGCCTTCCCGGTATCCCACTGGCAGAGGCTCTGGTCCAACAACCCGCTGGAGCGGCTCAATAAGGAGATCCGTCGTCGCAGAGCCTGTCCCGGTAGAGAACGTAGTGGGCATCTTCCCCCAACTGGGCTGTGGCTCGGCGTTTGGTGGGTGCGGTGCAGGCCGAGCAGCACGACGAATGGGCCGAAGGCCGGCGCTACCTCACCTTCACCGACGATCTAGACACCGAGACAACACCGGCAACCAACATCTTGGAGGCCGCAGGCCCCGTGCCCATCGCCAACAACATAAACAAAAAAGCTTGACATCCAACACGGATACTTGACGGGACGTAACCCCCGGGAACCGAGAGACGGTCCGACTGGGAACGGCACACGCCGCGTTTACCCATGCTTCGTCTTCAAGCTCGCAGGATATGAACCGGATGGGCCACCGGACTTGCCGCTCCGGTTCCGGCCGCAGGCCATCAACCTTGACATGCAGCAGCAGCCGGTTGGCAGCCAAACCGGAGAGCGCCCGGTTGCCGTGCTAAATCGTCCGGCGCCAAGCCTCCCCAAAACGTTCCAGTTCCAGCTTTTCGTAGGTAGGAGAGACGCCGGTTCAACGCCACCGTGGTCAACGCGGACCCTGATCGACGCTGGCAATGTCACCGGAGCGCTCGCACGGCGGGCCAGTCGGCGTTATCGGCCTATCGGCGCGCCCGCACTCTGACCGCACTGCCCTCGGCTCCGACTTCCGCCTCTGCTTTCCTTCTCCGCTCCGCCGACCGCCGCTCTTTCGTCCACGATTTGCGCGTGAACTCGCGACCCAGGCCCCGCTCGATCTCGCGCCACTTACGGTCTTCATCCGGCGTGATGAACGTGATTGCCTCGCCCGAACGACCCATGCGGCCCGTCCGACCCACCCGGTGCGTGAACAGCTGCTCCGAGTCGGGGAGGTCGTAGTTGACCACCTGCGCGATGCCCTCCACGTCCAAGCCACGCGCCGCCACGTTGGTGGCAACCAGAATTGGCGCGACGCCGGAGCGGAAATCCTTCATCACCCGCTCGCGGGCGACCTGGCTGAGATTGCCCTGCAACGCCCCCACCGGGTAGCCCAGTTCGTCCAGTTGCCTCGCCAGCCTTTTGACACCGTGCTTGGTCTTGCCAAACACCAGCACCGGGGCGCCGTCCCGGCGGTCCAGCAACGTGCGCAGCGCTTCCATCTTGTCAGTCTTCTGGATGCTGTACACCAGATGCTCAACCGTCGGCGGGGCTTGCAAATCGGCATCCACTGCCACCGTGACCGGATCATGGAGATGTTTCCTGGCGGTCTGCGCCACCCAGTCCGGTACCGTCGCCGAAAAAAGCGCCGTCTGTCGCTGCGTGGGGGTCTGGCTCAAAATGGCGTCCACGTCGCGGGCGAATCCCCGGTCGAGCATTTCGTCGGCCTCGTCCAGCACCAGGAACCGCACCGATTTCAACCTCAGGCTTCCCTGACGGACATGGTCGAGAGTCCGACCCGGCGTGCCAATTATGATCTGCGCTCCGCGTTGCAGCGCCTTGTGGTCCCGGCCAATCGAACGGCCGCCGTACAACAGGGTGACGTGCAGACCCTGCGGACTGGCCAATCCCTCGGTCACGCCGCCCACCTGGATCGCCAGTTCGCGTGTCGGCACCAGTACCAACGCCTGTACCTGCCGGAGGCTGGGATCGCATTGCTCCACCAGCGGGACGGCGAAAGCCAGCGTCTTACCCGATCCGGTGCGCGCCTGCCCAATCAGATCCCGGCCTTCCAACAGGTGCGGAATGGACTGTTCCTGTATCGGCGTCGGCTCGGAAATGCCCATCCGAGCGATCGCGGTCCGAGTGGCGCGATTGAGCACCATCCTGGGGAACACGGACTTCCGGCCGCCCTCGTCCGCTTGGTTGCCATCACTGTGATCACCCGGGGATGCCGGACTGTCGGATCCCGGAAAACGAGTAGCGGAAACGACGCCGTTGCGTCGCAGGTAAAGGCAGGACGAGCAGTATACGGGTCGTCCTTCGCTCGGCCGGAACGGGACCGTGGTTGACTCCCCGCAGTCCGAGCATATGGCCTGGTGGCGTGCGGGGCGGGTGATTTGTGCGCTATCAGACTGTTTGCGATTGCCGGAGCGAGCGCGGGCGGGACGGGATTGACGTGTCATGCAGGGATAATCTCCTTGGGGGCGAGGATTAGAAATGATCCGGCGCGGCGCGCAACAACCGCGATCATGCGGAGCGACGAAATCCATCGCTACGAAAAAAACAGCGGCGCCGGTTATCGGCGCATCTACATTGTAGCAGGCCTATCGCTCGCGAATGCCCCTTTGGACCCGGCGCCGGGTCCGGCACCCGCCAGCCCCCTGCATCCACTTCTGGGCCACGGGTTTGCCATGCCGTTGTCGGCGCATGGCGGACAGGCCAGTTTTCGGCAAACGGTTTGAACGTCAAATCAGGGACGGTATCGACCTGACTAGCATTCTCTGCGCTATTTTCGTCCCGCGCCGTCCAGAAGCGTGGTTGGCCTGGCGTCCGATTGCGCCCGCAATCGTTGGCAGTGGCGCCCGAAAAGGCTCACCGCGCGCCGGCCGCAGGCCCATGAGCCTGTGCGCAGCGCTCGGCACCCGCCGGCCGGTGTGCGGCTTGCCTTGACATCGCGTTGGCCCAAGTTACAATCGCCCGAAAGCCCACCATTCACGACACCAAGGAGACGCTCAAATGCCGTTCTACACCAGAGGCGATGTCACCATCCATTACGAAGAAAAGGGTTCAGGATTCCCGATCCTGTGCACGCCGGGCGGCGGATTGAACTCCATCATGAGCGGTTGGCCCAGGCAGGTCATCAACGCGTTCGACGAGTTCAGCAACGAATTCCGCTGCATCACCATGGACCAGCGCAACGCCCAGGGAGGCCAGTCCACCGGGCCGGTGCAGGTTGAAGACCCGTGGGGCGCGTTCGCCGACGACCAGTTGGGGCTGATGGACCACCTGGGCATCGACGAGTTCCTCTTTATAGGCTTCTGCATCGGCGGTCCGTTCGCGATGACGCTGATCAAGAAAGCCCCCCAGCGGGTGCGGGCCGCGGTGCTATGCCAGCCGGTCGGCCACGCCGATCACTCGCCCGACGCCATGTACGACTCGGGCGTCGATGTCTGGGCCCCGGAGCTGATCTCCAACAGACCGGACATCTCGATGGATGTCATCAACCAGTACCTGCACAACTTATATCGAGTGCAGCCGGACTTCTTTTACAGCGTCGACCGGGATTTCGCCCGCGCCTGCCAGACCCCTCTGCTAGTGATGCCGGACGACACCCCGTCCCACTCCCTCCAGGCCGCCCTGGACATGGTGGCATTGGCGCCCAACGCCCAGACGACAGCGTGGCCGTGGAAGGAAGACCCCGACCTCAAGGCCACCACGATTGAGCAGGTGCGCGGATTCTTCCGGGCCCACGCGCCGGTGGCTGCTGGCGTCTAGACTCGACGCACACCGTCGACCGCGAATTTCAGCCGCCCCGGTAGCGCAGCCGGGGCGGTTTTCTCTGCACCGGCTTACGCCCAGCGGTGCCCTAACTGGCGGTTTGGGCGGCAATTCGGCCGGCCTGCTCCCGGAACTGGCGACCGAAGAGAGGAGTCATCAGGGCGCTGGCGACGGTTACCGCGAGGCACATGTATCCAATTCCCGCATAGCCTGTACCAGCCAGCAGAACGCCGCCGACGGCGGCCCCCAGCGCGCCCGATGACTGGTTGGTAAATCCCATCAGACTGGCCCCGGTGGACTTGGACTCTCCTGAGTATTCTGTGCTGACCGCCACCAGGGCGGGCATCAAAACACTCAGGAACCCGGCGCCGACTGCCACCACCGCCACCGCCACCCAGAGCCCCAGGTAGACCGAGAAGAACAGGCACGCGCAAAGGCCACCCGCGATCGAAGTACCAGCGAGCAGGGCAGAGCGATGCTTGTTGTTCGCCACGTACGCCGCCGAATAGCTGCCCACCACCTGCCCCACGGCGGTGATCACCAGGGGAAGGGCTACCAGCGCCAGAGGAACGTCGTAAGTGATGAGCAAGTGAGCGGGGAAGAAGCTGAGCGTGGCCCAGAACGAAATCCGCTGCGTTGCGCCGACCGCGATCGCCACACGGAAATAGCGCCGCGAAAGCAGCGAGGCGTACCGGGAAATAAACGCCAAGTTCCGGGTTCGCCGTCGGTTATCTTTGGGGAACCACACCCAGTTTGCGAACAACGCCGATGCCAACAACGCACCGGTCACCAGAAAGGGAAGCCGCCACCCGCCAAGGTCGGCCAGGACCGCCACCATCGGAACCGTGACGCCGGCGACCACGCCCTGGATGGCCAACACCGCGGTAATCGCCTGCGCGCGTCGGGCCGGAGAAATGACATCGGACAACACTCCGACTGCAGTTGGCGGCAGCGTGCCGCCGGCCAGGCCGGTCAACGCGCGGAGGGCCAACAGAATCTCGATGTTGGGCGCGAACGCCGACGCCAGCGCGGACACGGCGAGTGTTGCCAACCCGGCCAACGCAACCGGGCGTCGTCCGAACGAGTCGGAAAGGGGCCCCACGCATAGCAATGACGCCGCCCAGGCCGCGAAAGTTGCCGTAGCCAGCTGTCCAGCCACAGGCACCGAGACGTTCAAGTCGGTCCCTATCTCCACCAGCAGGGGCGGAACGATGAGGACCGCGCTCATGGCGGCGAAAACGGCAAGCGACAGCCCGGCGAAAAACAGGGCCTTGTTTACTTCGGTGGCCGCTTGCCGTGCCGGTTCTGTATCGATGCGGCTACGCTCCTTTGATCGACGGAGTCAGGCATCCCCCGCAATCCCGTGCGGCGGGTCGATTACTGGGCCGTCCGGCCACCGTCGATCACCACTTCTGATCCGGTGACGAACGAGGACTCGTCGCTGGCCAGGTACAGCACTCCGTAGGCAATTTCGATGGGCTGGCCCACCCGGCCCAGCGGCACGCGGCCCACCTGGGCGGCGATGCGCTCCTCGTCCTCCGGCGTGTCACCCAGCATGGGCGTCTGTATGGGACCGGGATGCACGGAGTTGCAGCGGATGCCCTCGCCGGCGTACTGAATGGCGGTGGATTTGGTGAACAGGCGCACGGCTCCCTTGCTGGCGGCGTAGGCTCCGGAGGTACCCGGAGCGGGAGCGATCCCGGCGCCGGAGGAGATGTTGATGATGGAGCCGCCGCCGGATTCCCGCATGGCCGGAATGACTTCACGGGTGCCCAGGAACACGCCCTTCACATTGATGTCCATGGTGCGTTCCCACTGCTCCGCCGTCATGTCCTCGATGCCGCCCCGGGTGGAGATGCCGGCGTTGTTGACCAGGATGTCCACCCTGCCGAAGCGGGACACCGCCGCCGCAACCGCGTTGCGCCAGTCATCCTCGCTGGTCACGTCGAGGTGAACGAAGAGGCACTCGGCCCCGGTCTCGTTGATCTCGGCCTCCGTCTGCCGGCCGGCATCGTCCAGGATGTCGCCGATGACCACCCTCGCGCCCTCGGCGGCGAAGAGCCTGGCCTCCTGCGCGCCCATTCCCCGGGCTCCGCCGCTGATTATCGCAACCTTGTTTTCCAGCCGCATGGATTCCGCCTCCTGCTTCTCACTTGGTGCAACGATTGTAGCCCTCCCATTGGACGGGTCAAGTTGGACGCAGCCGGTTAGATATAATCGGCCCAGACTGCAAGGACACGACAATGGAGTGAGCCAGATGGAAATCAAGGACGGCGTATTCATCGTGACGGGTTCGGCCACCGGCCTCGGGGCCGCGGTCGCCCAGCGGCTGGCGGCCAAAGGCGGCCGTCTGGTCATCAACTACACCAAGAGCGAAGCCGAGGCGCAGGCAACGGCCGAGGAATGTCGCAGCCTGGGCGGCGAGGCCATCCTGTGCCAGGCCGATGTGTCCGTGGACGAGGACTGCCGCCGGATGGCTGCGTCGGCTCTGGAGCAGTGGGGCCGGATCGACGGGCTGGTGAACAACGCGGCCACCTCGGTGATCGTTCCGCACTACGACCTGGAAGGGCTGTCCTCGGAGGACTTCCGGCGCGTCCTGGACGTGAACGTGGTCGGCGCGTTCCAGATGGTGCGTGCCGTGACGCCGGCTATGCAGGAGCAGGGCCGGGGCGCAATCGTGAACGTGTCGTCGGGATCCGGATTCAGCGGTTCGGGCAGTTCCATCGCGTACGCGGCATCCAAGGCGGCGCTGAACGTGATGACCTACTCGCTGGCCCGCGCCCTGGCGCCGGAGATCCGTGTCAACGCGGTATGCCCCGGCGTCATGCAGACCCGCTGGTGGCGGGAGGGGCTGGGCGAGGAGAACTACCAGGGCTTCATCGACCGCTATGCCGCGTCGGCTCCGCTGGGCGCCGCCGGTACGCCCGAGACGGTATCGGAGCCGGTGGTGTGGCTCCTGGAGGGCGCGGACCACGTGACCGGAGAGACCATCCTCGTCGACGCCGGCAGCCACCTGGGACCCTCGCCGGCCCGGCCGCGCTGATGACGGGGTTCCGGGGACCGCCGCGTCACTGATCCAGCAACGCCTTCCTCCGCCAACTGGGCGGCTGCCGTTCCCGGCGACGGCGGCCGCTTTGGTTTAACCGGCTCCTCGCTTCAGGAGTGGCAATCCGGTCCGCATCTGCCGAAAGGCCGCAGGCACCTTTGCGCACCGCCGGGTCGGTCGACGGCAATGGTCGTGGCCCGCGTTTATCGCTTTCCCAACCGCGGCTTTGTGGTGAACCGGCCGCAGGCGGTCTGCGTATATTCGATATAGCAATAAATCATATTCGTTCTGCAAATCGTTCGGCGGAACCCATAACTGCAAGCCGGATCAAGAGGAGCATAACCATGGAACGTG
The DNA here is from genome assembly GCA_022823505.1 of Dehalococcoidia bacterium. GTDB lineage: Bacteria > Chloroflexota > Dehalococcoidia > Lucifugimonadales > UBA3495 > Bin87. The sequence goes on along the minus strand of JAJEIA010000037.1, from coordinate 21,130 downwards.
GCACATCGAGCCGGACCAAAAGCATCGCGAACCCCTTCGCACACAGCACCAAACGGCCCATTGCCTGGGCGCTGCTGACCCTGGCGCTGACGCTGGTCGCCACCGTTGGCATCGTGCATGCGGGCGGAGGGGCGGCAAGCGAACCGGAGAACGCGCTTCCTGCGCCCCAAGGGACCACACATCGCACCGACGTCAGGTCGGAGGCCAACGCCGATTTCGACACCGTCTGGACCACCGTTTTGATAGTGGGAAAGGCCAGCGACTCCACCGTCACTTACATGGGGTACATGCCAACGCTGTACCCGAACGCAGGAGACCTGGCGATTAGGGAGTTCACCTACCAGGGCGTGACGTACACCGTACAAGCTCTGTTTCAGCAGGACTTCGCCGGCAGCGTTCGGCAGTTGGTGCTCAGTGCGGACCAACCCCTGCCCGATGAGCTGTTCCTCCAGACCGGCGATTCGCTCTTCCCCGTGAGCGAGGCGCGTGCATTGGGTACTGACGGCAACATCCACGCCTGGTGGCTGGACAACCTGCTGGACTGGGACGAGGGCGACGCGGTTCCCGTGTCGCTGCTGAAGGTCCCGGACCCAACTTTTGAGGAAATCCCTCCCGAGGAGCCACCGGTCCCCATCATGCTCGCCGTCTACGACACCACGGATGAACTGACCGAATCGGGGCAGTTCGACACATTCCGCGTGCGTCTTGAAGCGGGCAGGATCTACGTGGTTGACGTCAAGGGATCCGCCACCGGCGATGGCACCCTGCCCGACCCCTGGATTTCGGGTATCAAGGATCGGTTCGAGGTCAACGGTCAACCGGACTGGCAACCGGTGTGGTACGACCCGTTGGGTAGAACCTCAACCGCGGTCCGGTTCCCTGACGGCGCAGATTACGTCGTTGACGAGAACGGGCGGATGTTTTCCGCTGTAACCCGCGGAGACGGTTCTATGGCGCAACTGCCGGTGACGGGTGACAACGATGACGGTGGCGAGGGGTTCAACGCCAGGCTGTACCTGAGCAACTTTCCGTCCGGGGAATACCAGATCGTGGTGTCCGGAGCGCCAAACCCGGTGGATGTTGGCACATACACCTTCAGCCTGATGGAGGTTATGAGCGACGACCATGCGGCGGCCCGGGACGGAGCGGGCACGGTGGAACCCAGAGGAGCGGTGATGGGCTACATCGAGCGACCCGGGGACGTTGACTGGTTCGCGGTGGCGCTGGATCGCGGCGTCGAATACCGGATCGATCTCGGCGGCTCGCACTCGGCAGATGGCACGCTGGCCGAGCCGAGGTTCGCCGGCATATTCGACGCCGAACTTGCGCTGTTGGACGACACCCAAAACAACCATGAAGACTCGGGTTCAGTGAACGCCAGCCGGATCGAGTTCACGCCTCAATCTTCCGGAACGTACCACATCGCGGTGTCCGGCTACACCCCGTACATACCCAGCCGGTCGGTCATTCCGGTGGGCACATATACCCTGACGGTGACTCCCGTGGAGTGACCTTTGCAGCAGCGACAGCGGCGCAGGATCTGCGATCCCGCCGGCAGTCCGCACTAACTCAGGCCATTGCCGAATGGCGCCGGGTCTTGTCGCGACCCGGCGCCGATTTTTGGCCAGGGTGAGGTTCAGCGTTACCGACAGCGCGTCCGGGGCGCCTGCGATTTTTCGTAGGTCAGCGTCGTCAACGCTACTTGAAGCGGACGTGCTGGCGTCGAGTTTCGCTTCCTTGACACCCAGTTGCGGCCGGGAGCATACTGCCGCACTTAAGGGAGAGGAATATGTCCGCAGTAAACTTCCGCCCCGATCAGTTTGCGCTGGCGGGTTATCGCATCCACTACGCGTGGGTGATCGTATTCATCACGGCGTTGATGCGGCTGGTATCTTCGTCCTTCCGCATGTCCTTCCCGGCGCTGGTGCCCATCATTTCCCAGGTCTTCGGGTGGAGCGAGGGTCTGATCCTGTTCGCATTCTCGCTGCAATGGGTGGTGTCGGGTATGTTCGGCCCGCCCTCCGGTTGGCTTGGTGATCGATACGGAGCTCGGTTCACTCTCACGCTCGGCGCATCCCTGTATATCGTCAGCATGATGCTCGCCGGGTTCATGACGGAACTGTGGCATCTCTACCTGTTCTTTGGCGTGATGCTCAGCGCCTCCATGGGAATATTCCAGGTTCCCCTCACGGTGTCCGTTACATCGTGGTTCCGCCGCCACCTGGGGTTGGGGATGGGGCTGCTCCAGTCTTCCCAGGGAGTTGGGCCGGTAATCGTGCCGGCCATCATGGTCGGTTTGGTCGCCTTCTTCTCGTTGGGGCAGGGTAAGGCATGGGCCGAATCCCTCCCGGTCTTCAGCGCCGACAGCATCGGGATCAGGATGGCTTTCTGGATCCCCGGCATTGTCGGCGGCGTGGTTCTGCTGTTGCTCACCCGTCTGTTCCACAACTCCCCTGAAGATGTAGGAATGCGACAGCTGGGCGCCGATCCCAACGAGCCGATACGCGCCGCTCCCACTACTGGCAGAGGCGCCAAAGAGAGGGCCCGGATTTTCCTGCGGCAGGCGCGGAAGACCCCCACCTTCTGGAACCTGGTGGGAATTCACTACTGGGGATGCGCCGGACACGCCATCATCATCATGTTCCTCCAGGTCATGGTGGTGGACCTGTTGCGCCCGGAGGGAGGCTACCAGGGGGTGGACGCGGCGTTGGTCGGCGCCTCGGCCATCGGCATCACCATCGCCGGCACCATGCACCTGACCAGCACCATAACCCGGTTTGGCGCTCCCATCGCGGCCGACCTGCTGGGCAGCAAATGGGTGATGGCCGCCTGCTTTACCCTCCAGTTTGCCCCGGTGCTGATTCTGCTGTTCGCGGACCAGCTTTGGATGTTCTACCTCTTCGCCGTACTCTTCGGCATTGGCTTCGGCGGCGAGATGTCCGCCTTCCCCATCATCAATCGCCAATACTACGGCCGGGCGCCAATCGGCAGCGCCTACGGTTTCCAGATGATGGGGGCCGGCGCGGGCATGGCCAGCGGAGCGCTGTTGGGCAGCGGGCTGTACATCGGCGTCACCGAGCTGGGGTTCCCGGTCATCCTCGACAACCCCTACTGCTGGACCATCCTGCTGTCGTTCATCATGAGCCTGGGCGGTGTCATCGCCATCCTGTTCCTGCCCAACACGCATCGGCACCAGTTGCCCGACTGGGAGGATGAGTTGCCTCCGGAGTTCCGCACCGATACGGCCCCGGTTGCTTCCCCGCCGCCGGAGTCTGCGCCGGCCAGCGGGTCGCCCGCGCCAGCCACCTCGGGTAACGGCGACTGACGCATTCGTGCTCCAAAAGGACGGTACACGAGAAACGTTTGACAGAGACCTGGAGACAGTCCGGTCTCTGTCTCAACCTGCCCGCGAGCCTGGCTTGCCGGGCCTGTTGATTCTCTACGGGCTGCCCGGCAGCGGGAAGTCCTTCTTCGGCGAACTGGTAGCGGAACGATGCCGGGCGGTGATCTTGAACAGCGACCACCTCCGACGCGCCATCGTCAATGGAAACCCCAGATACGACGGACTGGAAAACAAACGCGTCTTTGATGTGCTCAACCGTCGCGCCGAGGAACTGCTGGACCGGGGCCAGGTAGTGGTCTTCGATTCATCCGCTCTCAGGGACTGGATCCGTGGTCCTCTCGAAACAATTGCTTCGGGTCGCGGGCTGTCTCCCGTCAGGGTTCACCTGGACCCGCCCGAAGAAGTGATCTTTACGCGGTTGCTCAATCGTCAGCCTGGCCCCGACCCGGCCAATGCCGTCAAAACCTGGCTCGACGTGTATGACTGGATGCAGCCGGGGTGGCAGCCAATCCTGGAACCACACCGGCGCCTCGACGATCCGGAGGCGCTGCAAGCAGACGTGGAGGCCGTTTGCCGAGCGCTGTGCGGAGATACGGGCTGCACGGCATAGCCAGCATTTGTCACCGACGGTATTATGTTGCCCAACCGTACCGTATCCCATTCCAAGGAGGCATCATCATGGCAGACGGAATTACCATTCTCGTAGGAACCGCAGGACAGGGCGTCATGCGAAGCATCGACAGCGGGGAATCCTGGCGACGCGTGGGCATCACCCAGGGCATCCACTCCGACGCCGTGGTGCGCTGCCTGACGCCGGTGCCGGGCACCGAAAGCAGCGTGCTGGCCGGATGCGACAAGGGCATCATCCGCAGCGACGACAACGGCGACACCTGGCGCGCGGTCAGCACGCCCATGGACGGCACCGCCGTGTGGGCCATCGCCTTTGACCCCTCCAACCCACAGGTCGGATTCGCCGGGACCGGCACGCCCGACCCCTGCCAGATCTACCGCACCAGGGACGGCGGCGCGAGCTGGGAGCACCGCCCCTGCGAGGTGGCCGAGGAATGCCCCGCCGTCGGCGTGCCGCGGGTCACCGGCATCGCAATCGACCCGACCAACGGCAACAGCATCTGGGTGGGCATCGAGGTTGACGGCCTGCGCCACAGCGCCGACGGTGGCGACACCTGGGAGACCGTGCCACACCAGGAAATCCCCAACCTGGACATCCACAACGTCACCGTGACGGCCGGCCCTCCCCACCGGGTGGTGGTCATGGTCAACGATGACGTGTTCCTCAGTGACGACGACGGTGGCTCCTGGCGGAACCTGGACGTGAGGCAGAACTTCCCCCTGGGATACCCTCGCGGCATCAAGGTGAAGGCCGACGACCCCCAGACCATCTTCACCACCTTCGGCGACACCACCCCCGGCTCGACCGGGGTCGTGATGCGGTCCACCGACGCCGGCGCTACCTGGAACAGCCTGTCCCTACCCGTCGAGCCCAACACCGCCATGTGGGTCGTGAACTCGCAGCCGCAGAACCCCGATTTCCTGCTGGCCGGCAGCCGCTACGGCTACCTGTACCAGTCGGACGACGCCGGCGCGTCGTGGAGCAAGTTCAATCGGGAGTTCAGCGAGATATCCTCGGTGATGTGGTTCCCGAACTGAACGGCTTCCCGAGATTGATCGCCGGCGCGGGCCCGCAATTGATGCGGGCCCGCCTTCTTTGGCCGGCGCTCCAACACGGCCGGTGCGCCTGGCGCCGTCGGGAATCCATCGCCGTGATAAACTTACCCTGCCCAGAAATTGACCCCCATAAACGAGTGGAGGCGAAGCACTATGCCAATGGATGTTGCTACCAGAGTTGCCTTGATCAAACGGCTGGCCGGAGACATCCACGGCCGCCTGTCCGCCAGTTCCGAGGAGGACCTGAACGCCCCGTCCGCGTGTTCCGAGTGGGACGTGGGAACCGTGGCGGCTCACCTGGCCGGCGGAGCCGTCCGGCAGCAGGAGGCCATGCAGCGGGGGTTGGCGGGAGAAGGCGGACCGCCGGAAGGCGAGACCATCCTTGCGACGCCGGACCAGGTGCAGGCTGCCAACGCCACCAGCAACGTGCAGGTGCGCCACGACTGGGGCGACGACCTGCTGGACAATTTCCGGCAGAACTACGACGACCTCGACGTGATGTTGCAGGGTTGGACCGATTGGTCCATCGGCTGCTGGCACCGGCGGCGCGGCACCATGTCCGCCGAGAGTTATGTCGACCTGCGGATCCAGGAGTTGGTGATCCACGACTGGGACATGCGCGCGGGAACCACCGGCCAGGGCGATCTCGACCCGGAGGGCATTGTTGCGCTGCTTCCAGCGTCGGAGATGTGGTACCAGCTCTGCTTCCGGCCCACCGCGCCGCTGACCACGTCGGCCGTCTACCGGTTCGAGATCGGCGGCGGAGCCGAAGGGGCGAGCCTGCGGCACGACGTGGTGGTCACCGGAGACGGCTACACCGTCTCAGAGTGCTCGCCGGAGAACCAACCCGAGCTGACCATCCGCGCCGACGCCAACACCTACCTGCTCTGTCTGTACAACCGCGTGGACTGGAACACGGCCAAGCGCGCCGGTCGCGTCCGGGTTTCCCAAACCGCCGACACCATCGCCCACGTTTCGTTAAGAAACCTCGGCCGCTGGTTTGGCGGGTTGTAGATACGCCGTCCGTTTGTCGAACCCCAATTGGCTGATTGCAGGTGCGGGATACGATGACTTCCTACGACGAAGCGGTAATTCACCAGGAGGTGGCGGTAATCGGGACGCTGGCCCGAGGGCTGCACGAGTTTCTGAACGGACTTTCGCATACTGACCTCCGCCGGCACTCGGCGTGCGACGCCTGGACCGTGCGCGACGTGGCCGGCCACCTGACCAACCGCGCCGAGAGGCAGATAACCAGCATGACCCGCGGACGCAACGGCGACTCGGATCCGCCGCCCGGCTTCAGCGCGCCTTCCGACATGCGGGAAATGTCTGCAGACAACGCGGACGCCGACATCGCCTACTCCATTTCGCTGGGCGACGAGCTGATTCCCACCTTCGAACGACACTACCGGGCATTGCACGCGCTCCTGAACGGTTTCAGCGGCGACGATTGGCGCAGCGACTGCTGGCATCCACGCCGCGGCACAATGACGGCGCGAGAATACGTCAGCCAGCGCATACAGGAGCTGGCGGTACACGACTGGGACATCCGCAGCGCGTTCGATCCCCAGGCCGCCCTGCACCCGGACGCGATCCCGGTGCTGCTGGGCATGTCCGAGCGCTGGCTCCGTTCGGCCTACAACCCGGGCGACGACCCGCCGGCCCGGGAAATCCGTTACCACTTCGCGCTGTCGGACGCGGATCCGGTCGACGTGCTGGTGCAGCCGGAAGGAGTGCAGGTCGGCGTCGGGCTGCATCCTAACCCGGACGACCTCGACATGGTGGTGGCCTGCAACGCCAACACCTACCTGCTGCTGGCCTACGGGCGCATCGACGTGGACACGGCGGCAAACAGCATGGTCGCCATTGGGGAAGAAAGGCTCCTCGAGCGTTTCGCCAGGTGGATGGTGGGTTTCTAGCCGCACGTCACGTCCGCAACATGGGAGGCGAGGAGGCCGGGTGTGATGGCGGATACAGCGGCGACGAGCGATGGCCCTCGCATCTGCCTTACCGGAGCCACCGGATACGTGGGTGGCCGGCTGTTGGGGGTGCTGCAACGCGCCGGATATCGCGTCCGCTGCGTGGCGCGGCGTCCGGAGAACCTGCGCAGCCGGCTGGCTGAAACCACCGAGGTGGTGCAGGGTGATCTGCTTGACCGCGCGTCCCTGGCCAACGCGATGTGCGGCCAGGATGTGGCCTTCTACCTGGTGCACTCCATGGGGTCCTCGGGAGACTTCGCCGAGGAAGAGCGCCGGTGCGCCCGCAACTTCGCCGACGCCGCGCGGGATGCCGGCGTCCGGCGCATCATTTACCTGGGTGGCCTCGGCGCCGATGCGCCCAACCCGTCGGACCACCTGAGCAGCCGACGCCAGGTTGGCGACATTCTCCGGGAATCGGGCGTGCCGGTCATCGAGTTCCGAGCGTCCATCATAATTGGCTCCGGCGGCGTTTCGTTTGAGATGGTCCGCGCGCTGGTGGAGCGGCTGCCGGTGATGATCACGCCGCGCTGGGTGTCGGTGGCCGCGCAACCGATCGCGATCAACGATCTTCTGGAGTACCTGCGCCTCGCCGTATCAGTGCCGGTGGACGGCCACCGCGTATTCGAGATCGGCGGCGCGGATGTGGTGTCCTACGGGCAGTTGATGCGGGAGTACGCCCGGTTGCGCGGCCTGCGGCGCGTGATGCTTCCGGCGCCGGTGCTGACGCCGCGCCTGTCCAGCCTCTGGCTGGGCCTGGTCACGCCGGTGTACGCGCGGGTCGGCCGCAAGCTCATTGACAGCCTGCGCAACGCCAGCGTGGTGACCGACCCGGCCGCGTCCGACGCTTTCCCCGTTCGCCCCATGGGCGTCCGGGACGCCATCGCGGCGGCGATGCGGAACGAAGACCAACAGATCGCCGCAACCCGCTGGTCCGATGCGCTGTCGTCCTCCGGCAAACCACAGACCTGGGGCGGGACACGTTTCGGCACGCGCCTGGTGGACAAGCGCTCGTTGCCGGTGTCCGCCACGCCGCGGGAAGCGTTCGGGCCGATCAGGCGCATTGGCGGCGATGCCGGCTGGTATTTCGGCAACTCTCTGTGGCGCATTCGAGGCTTCATGGACCTGCTCGTTGGAGGCGTTGGCGTGCGCCGCGGCCGACGCGACCCGTCCGATGTGGCCGTGGGCGATGCCGTGGACTGGTGGCGCGTGGAACGCTACGACCCGGGCCGGATGGTCAGGTTCTGCGCGGAGATGAAGCTACCTGGACGGGCATGGCTGCAATTCGAGGTCACGCCATCCGAAGACGGGCATGGGTCGGTGATCCACCAAACCGCCGAGTTCGACCCGGTGGGACTGGGCGGGCTGCTCTACTGGTATGCGGTCTGGCCGGTGCACGCCCTGGTGTTTCGCGGGATGATCCGGGGAATAGTGAAGGCCGCAAGCCAACCGAGCGCAGAGTAGGGTTTGGTTCTGGCCGCGTGCCTATCGGCCGGGTCCTTACACCTCAAAAATATCCCGCACCGGGCAGGTGAAGCCCGGCAGCACGTCGCCACCGTCCAGCGTGTCGGCCTCCGTGAACGTCCGCGTCGGGCCGGACTGGGGCCATGCCATTATTGTCCGCGTCTCCGGGTTGACAATCCACACTAACTGCGCTCCGAACCGCAGCCACATCTGTGACTTGTCGAACACGGGAACCGGTCTGTCGGTAGGAGAAACTATCTCAACCATCAGGTCGGGGACCACTTGAGCGTACCCTCGCTCACGCACATCCAGGGGCATCCGCTCGGCGGATATGAACGCCACGTCCGGCTCCCGAACCGTGTCCGGGCCATGCTCCAGCTGCACGCCGGTATCGGAGCCGAATACTCGACCCAACCGGCGTGGCTTCACAAAGGACCCCAACAAAATTCCCAAATTTATCGCGATTTGGCCATGTTCCAGTCCGCTTGACACCTTCTTGTGCAGCACCCCCATGATCAGCTCGCCTTTCACCCCTTCGCTGTGCAGTCGCAGCAAGTCGTCGGCGGTCAGCAGTTGTGGTTTGGTTGTCGTCATAAACTTGCCCCTTCACAATGAAACGGGTGTGCCTGGCGAGGATGACGCGATTATACCAACCGTTCGGCGGTGAGCCCGTAGCTAAATGTCGTTCCAGGGCCCGGCGCCGGGCAAATGCCGTTCCCCATGCTAAAATCTGCGGCGACGCAAAATCATCAAGGAGATACCTATTCGCTATGCAGTACGACTACATCGTGGTCGGCGGCGGCTCCGCCGGCTGTGTCATGGCCACCCGCCGTTCCGAAATGACCGACAAGTCGGTGATCCTGCTGGAGGCCGGGCCGGACTATCCGGACTTTGAGCACCTGCCGGAAGACCTGAAACAGGGCAACAATACCTGGCTGTCCGCCTACGGCCCCCACAGTTGGGACCTGCGCGGGCGGGCCACGCCCTTGCAGGACGAGCCGATGATCATCCCGCGCGGCAAGGCCATGGGCGGTTCGTCGTCCATCAACGGCGAGGTTGTCTTTCGCGGCATTCCCGAGGACTACGACCTCTGGGCCGAGTGGTGCAACGACGAGTGGAAGTTCACCGATTGCCTGCCCTTCTTCCGCAAGATGGAGAACGACTGGGACTACAGCGGCGACGACTTCCACGGCTCCGAGGGCCCGCTGCCGGTGCGCCGACCCAAGCGCCAGGACTGGCTTCCCTTCAATACGGCCTTCTACGATGCCTGCGTACGCCTGGGCATCCCCGAGCATCCCGACCAGAACGCGCCCGACTGCTACACCGCCGTTTCGCCGCGACCCATGAACAACATTGACGGCGTGCGGATGAGCACCTCGTTGACCTTCCTCAGCACGGCCCGCCACCGGCTCAACCTGACGGTGCGGGGCAACATCCACGCCCGTCGAGTCGTTCTGGACGGCAACAAAGCAGTGGGTGTCGAGGTTGAGAGCGGCGGGGAGATCTTCACCGTGGAGGGCAGGGAGATTGTGCTGTGCAGCGGCACCATCGGGTCCGCGCAGATACTGCTGCTGTCCGGCATCGGCCCCGCCGATCACCTGCGGGAGATGGGCATCCCGGTGAACCACGAACTGCCCGGCGTGGGCATGAACTTCCGCGACCACCCCGCCGCCTACATCCTGTTCCGCGGCGAGGGCGAGGAGCCCGACACCTTCGCGCCGAACATCCAGGTCGGCCTGCGCTGGAGCGCGGACGACTCGCCCACCCGGGCGGATTTCCAGATCACGCCCACGCTGATGACCAGCGAGCACCGGCCATCCAGCATCAGCTATGACGGCTCCGGGTTCCACTTCGGCCTGAGCGTGGGCCTGCAGAACGCGGTGGGGTTCGGCCGCCTCTCGCTGCAATCCACCGACCCGGCGGTGCAGCCTGATCTCGACTACCAACTGTTCAGCGATCCCTACGACCGCCAGCGCATGCGCCAGGCGATCCGCAAGGCATTGGAGATTGCAGGGGAGTCGCCGTTCAAGGAGTTCATCGTCGAGCGGCTGAACCCGGTGGACGCCGACCTGGTCAGCGACGACGCCCTGGACAACTGGATCCTGCGCAACGCCTACACCCAGCATCACATCGCCGGCACCTGCAAGATGGGCCTCGCCAGCGATCCGATGGCGGTGGTCAGCCAGCACGGTCAGGTTCACGGCATCGAGGGCCTGCGCGTCGCCGACGCGTCGGTCATGCCCGACGTGATCCGCGCCAACACCAACGCCACGACCATCATGATCAGCGAACGGGTGTCGGAGTTCATCAAAGCCAGCGTCTAGCGGCAAATATGGCTGCTTTCGGTAGGGGCGGATGATCATTCGCCCCTACGTCGTTTCGCGTCATTCCAAAGGATCCACGGCCGATGCAATTCGAAACCATCGCCGCCCAGGCGGCCCACCACATCGACGAGACGACCGGAGCGGTTGCGCCGCCGATCTACCTGTCGACCACCTTTGAACGTGACCCCGACGGTGAGTATTCGCGCGGCTTCGTCTACTCCCGGGTGGACAACCCCAACCGCCGCGCGCTGGAGCAATGCCTCGCCCTGCTCGAGGGCGGGGAAACGGGCAGCGCCGAGGCGGCGGCCTTCGCCTCCGGCTCGGCGGCTACCGCGGTGGTGTTCCAGGCCCTCGCCCCGGGTGATCACGTCATCGCGCCGGATGACTGTTACCACGGCACATCGAAAATGCTGCGGGAAGTCTTCGCCCCCTGGGGTCTGCAAACCAGTTTTGTCGACATGACCGACGTGGATTCCGTTCGCCAGGCCGTGCAGCCCAACACCCGCCTGATCTGGGTCGAAACTCCGTCCAACCCGCTGCTCAAAATCACCGACATCACCAGGATGGCCGAAATCGCGAAATCCGCCGGCGCCGTGTGCGCCTGCGACAACACCTGGGCCAGCCCGATGCTGCAGCGGCCGTTTGAGTTGGGCGCGGACCTGGTGGTGCATTCGACCACCAAGTATCTGAGCGGACACGAGGACGTGACCGGCGGCGCGGTGGTCTGCCGTGAGGACTCCGCCCTCTTCCAACGGGTGCGGTTGATCCAGAACCTGTGCGGGGCGGTGCCGTCTCCATTCGACTGCTGGCTCACGCTGCGGGGCATCCGCACGCTGCCGGCACGGATGCCGACCCACTCGGCCAACGCGGGGCGTCTGGCCCGGTTCCTCCAGGACCACCCGCGAGTGTCCGCGGTGCACTACCCGGGACTGCCTGACCATCCGGGCCAGGACATCGCCGCCAAGCAGATGTCCGACTTCGGCGGGATGCTGTCGTTCCAGGTCGTGGGCGGACGGGACGCCGCCATGGCAGTCGCGGCCAGGGTCCGGCTGTTCGTTCGCGCCACCAGCCTCGGCGGCACCCAGAGCCTCATCGAACACCGGGCCTCCATTGAAGGCCCGGATACGCCAACCCCTGACGCCCTCCTGAGGGTGTCCGTGGGCCTGGAAAACGTCGACGACCTGCTTGCCGACCTGGCGCAGGCGCTGGGCTGACACACAGATCGCGAACTTGTCCCCCTGGTATATCGCCACGCCGGACGGCTCCGCCGTGGCACAGGGGACCGCTGCGATAAACGATTGTGCTGCGCAGAAACCGCGCCGCCTTGTGTTACCATCTGCATCACCACCCAGCCTCAATCTCGGTTTCGGAAGAGCAGTGCTGTGACCGTAGTAGATTCATTCCCCTCAGATCCTCAGGAAGCCCAGGCCGGAGTTCAGCGCGGCATGTCGTACATCGCGGCGGGCGAGCACGAGCTGGCCATCGAGGAGTTCGACGATGTCCTGGACAACGACCCGGGCAATGTCCAGGCCTGGTGCTGCCGCGGCGCGGCGCTGGTCGGCTTGGACCTCCCCGACGAGGCCTTGGAGTCCTACGAGCAGGCGTTGTCCATTGACCCCAACAGCTCCGCCGCGCTTTTCGGACGGGGTACCATCCATGCCGGTTGGGGAGAGCTGGACCTGGCCCTGGAAGCGATGACTCAAGCCATCGAGAACACTCCCACCATGGCCGGGGCGTACCTTGGCCGCGGCGTCTTGCATGCTCAACTCGACGAGCCTGACCTTGCGCTGGCGGACTTCGACACCGCGAGTAAAATCGACCCGTCAGACGCTCAGGTCCACATCCACCGCGCCGAACTTTGCGCGCAACTCGGTTTCGACGCCGAGGCTATAGCCGCATACGGCGCCGCGATTGCCCTGGACCCGGAGAACACTGACGCGTACATGGGCAGAGGTACCACGTACGTTGACATGGGGCGACATCGTCAGGCCATCACCGACTTCAACCGGGTGATCAAGCTCGCCCCCACCGATGCCTATGCGTACCTGGCCCGCGGCGGGGTCCGAGAAGTTACCGGCAAGAACAGCCAGGCTCTCAAAGATTACAGCCACGCCATCCGCGTGGATCCCGAAAACGACTTGCCCTACTTCATGCGAGGTCGTGTTCTACTGGAGCAGGGCAAATTCGCCCAGGCGTTGGCCGACTACGAACGGGTTGTGGCCCTGGAGCCGGACAACCCGCAAGGATATATGGGGCGAGGCTGCGTTCATCTGGAAGCCGGAGATGCTGAACGGGCCCTCGCGGACTTCAACACCGCAATCCGCCTTGACCCGGCCAACCCTGCCCTGTATTTCCAGCGTGGCGTAGCCTACTTGCACCAGGGAAATGAGGCACAGGCCGAGGCAGACGTGCGTACCGCCGCCGCCCTTGGACTGGATCAGGAAACCATTGAAGCGCTGATGTCTGAGCAGTAACCAGCGTCCCTCCGGCACTACATCGTCCGCCATAAAACCATTCGCCGCAGGAGGCTCACCATGTTTGACTTGCTGATCACCGGTGGAACCGTTGTGATGCCCACAGAGGCAGCCTCAGTAGACGTGGGTGTGCAGGATGGACGCATCGTCGCCATCGGCGCGCCGGGAACGCTCGTCGACGAAGCGGTCCAGACCATCGACGCCACCGGCCGGATTGTGACCCCCGGCGGCATCGAGCCGCATATCCACGCAGCCGCCAACGTGCAGCCCGGCGTACACCAGCAGGTGCAAGGCGTGCCCAACGCCGGCCCCATTGAGCACTCCCTGGGCGCCATCTGGGGCGGCACCACTACCGTGGTGGACTTCGCGCCGGCGCCCAACGAGGGCGAACTGGTCGGCGGCATCCTGGACTTCCTGTCGGTCTGGGAGGGGAACACCTACGCCGACTATTCGGCGCACGTCATCTACCGGACGAGCAACACCGCCGACAGCATCGCCCGGGTTGGCGAGTTGATCAACAACGACTTTCCCAGCGTGAAGATCTTCACCACCAACATCCGACCGCCATCGGATCCACCGCTGTCGCTGACCCCCACCGGCCGCATCGACAACGGTCGGCTGACCGATCTGACCGCCCAGCTGGCCCGCCACGACGGGGTGCTCGCCGTCCACGCCGAGGACGACGAGATCGTGATGTACAACTACCTCATGGCCCAGCAGCGGGGGATGTGGGACTGGTACAACGCCCACCTCATCCACTCGAAAGAAGTGGAGGACGTGGCCTTCCGCGACGTGATTCGCATCGCGGAGCAGAACGGCGCCGGCATGTACTTCGTCCACGTCACCGGCAGCGACGGCGTCAACGCCGTGGCCGCCGCCCGCAGCCGAGGGCAAGCGGTGTACGGTGAAGTCCTCACCCTGGCCCTGTCCTTCAACGCCTTCCAGTACCGCGAGCCCGACGGCATGAGGTACCACACCTATCCGTCCCTGAAGTACCCCGAGGACGGCACCGACCTGTGGACCGGCCTGCTGGGCAACAACCTGACTTTCACCGCCACCGACAGCAGCTTCACCACCTATCTGGACAAGACGGCCGGCCTCAACGTGCAGGACATGCGGGGCGGCAACATCGGCATCGAGATCCGCATGGGCGTCAACTACACCGAGGCCGTGGTCCGGCGCGGGATGCCGCTGACGCAGTTCGCCAACATCACCGCCACCAACGCCGCTCGCCTCCTGGGCATGTACCCCCAAAAGGGCGTCATCGCCCCCGGCAGCGACGCCGACTTCGCCATCATCGACCCCACCATCCACAAGCGGCTCACCATGGACGACCTCCATCTGCGCGACTACAGTCCGTGGGAGGGTTGGGAGATCTTCGGGTGGCCGACGACGGTGATCCTTCGCGGCAAGGTGATGGTGGACAACGGTCAGCTGCTGGGAACGCCCGACGACGGTCAGCGCGTCCGTCGCCGGATCGATCCGGCGGTGCTCCAGCGCCCGGCATTTTAGAGCGACCAGCACCGATACCCACCGACTCGGGACCAGCCAGTCCAAGCGGGGGGTGTCGCTGCCAATATGGCACACGACACACGCGACAACGTTCTCTTCTGCCGGTTCTGCGGCCACCTGAACCCGGCTTCCGAACTCGGCGATGCGGAACGCGCCAGCGCCCGGTGCGGGCGCTGCGGCGCATTTTCGGGTCTGGAGACGGTCGCTGAGTCGGAAGCCCGCGAACGTTCGCGGCGCCTCCGGTTGGACTTTCTGCGCAGCCGTTTGCTGCGCCTGGCCCTGGTCGTACTGCCCCTGCTGGGGTTCACCGTCTGGGTATTGTGGCAGTACACCGGCCTCGCGCCGGACCCGCCTGCTCCATCGACCCGCATTGGAGATACCACGGTAGCCATCCCGGTTAGCGACTGGCCGCAGGCCGGCCGGAGCGCGACCAACCTGGCCTCCACCGGGCCCCTGGATTTTCCGCCCGGGACGGCTCCAGAGCCAGCCTGGAGCTACGTCACCGGATCACCCATAGTCGCGCCGCCGGCAGTGGTGGGCGACCGGGTTTACCTGACCGACGAAGTAGGAGCCGTGACGGCGCTGGACCGGGGAACCGGAGAAGTCGTGTGGCGGTACGATTCCCGGCTGACCGCCGGTGTGACCCCAGCGGTGGCGGACGGCCTGGTCTTCGTCGTATTTCGACCCGGCCTCGTATCGGCTCTGGAGGCGGATACCGGTGAAGTGGTGTGGTCGCGCCGCCTGCGGACCGCCTCGCTGCCGTCGCCGTCCATCGCGGACGGACGGCTGTACGTGGCAGAAAGCGACAAGAACCGCCTGCTCGCGCTGGACGCCGCCGATGGCGAAACGCTGTGGCAGTACCGGCTCAGGGATTGGGTGATCGCGCCGCCGGCCGTGATCGACGGCAAGGTTATCGCCACCGCCAACGACGCCAACGTGCACGTCATTGACGCCGAAACCGGACGCCGGCGCATGATCTACGATGCCGGCCGGTCCCGCTGGGTGCGCAACGGCCCCATTGCCACCGAGGATCTGCTCCACTTCAGCAGTTTCAACGGACGAATCTGGGGCATCGATTACCAGGGCCACCGGTACCCGTTGGAGCGACAGATCCTGTACTTCCGGACGTTGCTGTGGGTGTGGGGCTTCGTGAAGCAGGGCCCGGTGCAGCAGGGACTGGTCTGGTCCTCCTGGAGCGTGGAGGACCAGCCGTACCAACCCGCGCTGGCGGGCACCACCCTGATCATCGCCGACGCCGTGGGCCCCGTCACCGCGCTGGACTCCGCGGACGGCGCGGTGCTCTGGGAGATCGATGTGGGCGCTGACATCACGGCCCCCGCCACCACCGCCGGGTCCATCGCGTTGGTGGGTGATGAGCTGGGCCGGGTGATCGCCCTGAACGTCGGCGACGGTTCCACCGAATGGACGGCCACGCTGGACGGTCCGATTACGGCGTCGCCCATCGCGGCGGGCGGCCTGGTTCTCGTTCCCACTGCGGCTGGCGGTGGGGCCCTGGTGGCGTTGGCGCCGAAGCCCAACTGACGTTCCAACAGGCGTTCATCTGCGGAGGCGCTCGTCAGCGAGCGCCTTTTTTGGTGGCAAAGACCGCCATTGCGTGGGCCCGGGATATCCCCGCGCCGAATCCTGTTCCGATGATAATACATATTTCTTGGACCGATATTATCGCACCCACAACATAACGAAAATCGTCTTTACATCAATATTTGTGGCGTATTAGGCTTGCCGGAATAAATCCGCGCGCCGTGATTCGGTTAAGGCTTCACACGACATGAGCATATATCTGTAAACGTCATGACTGGTGACGATCGGGTTGTCCACCTGACTGGCTGCCTGGCGCAGCGCAAATGGAGGTTAGCATCATGAAACGACGCCGGAAAACGACCCCGACTGCACTGATCCTGATCGCTATCGCGCTGACCCTGGTATTTGTCATCGCCTGCGGTGGAGCGGCAACCGCCCCCGCACCCGAGACGGACGCCTCCGCGGCTCCGGCCAGCGCTGCCGCCGGCGCCCAGGCGGCGCCCACCGCCGCGCCGTCCGGCGGCTCATCCCAGGCTGCCCAGCCCACCGCCGCCCCGGCACAGCCGGCAGCGCCCTCCGGAAGTTCTGCCCCCGCCGCTGCGGCAGAACCGACCCCAACGGTACAGCCGGTGGAGGTCCAAGCTCCGGAAACCGACTGGGTGACGCGCGGGAAGCACGGTCGGACCATGAAGTGGGTGGCCCGTAACAACCGGGGATTCTGGGACGTGCACTACGGGGCGAGCCTGACCACCACGCTCACGCCTTCCGGCGTCAGGTTCAACCAGTTGGTGGAATACAACCCGGTGAACCCGGAAGAGATCATCGGGGACCTGGCGGAAAGCTGGGACGTCAGCGAGGACGGCACGGTGTACACCTTCTACCTGGCTGAAGCGAACTGGTCTGACGGTCAGCCGGTGAAGGCCAGCGACGTTGTCTTCAGCCTGGACCGCATCACCCTCCCTGACGCGTTCCGCGGCCGCACCAATAGCCTCCGCAACTTCTACGAACACAAGACAGCGGAGGTGATCGACGAACGGACGGTGCGGATGCCCATCAAGTTCCCGGCGGCCACCTTCATGGTCAACCTCGCCTCCGACTACATGAAGATGTACCCGGAACACGTCGTCGGCCAGTTGACCCAGGAGGACGCCAACTGCTGTCCGGAGAACATGCTGGGATCCGGCCCGTTCATCTACAAGGCCGGCAGCTGGCAGAAGCAGGAGTCCTACGAATACGTCAGGAACGACGACTATTTCAAGGCTCCCCGGCCCTACTTCGACGGGTTCAAGGTCTTCCTGATCCAGGACGTGGCCCGCTCCATCGCGACGCTGAAGGTGGGCCAGGCCGACGGGACCTACTACCCGGTGCTGTCGACCTACACCGAGTTCGTCGAGCAGTTGGAACATGACACTGACGGCCGCATGAGGGCGCTGTTCATGCAAAACGTCCAGCGCGCCGGTCTCAACTTCAACTGGCTGGTCGAACCCTACGACGACCCCAGGGTGCGCACCGCCATGTGGTTGGTCATCGACCAGGAAGAGATCGTTGAGAAGATCCTGCGCGGCAACGGCACCGTGGGCACCCACTTCCATGTCGGGTTTGCTCCCAACGAGAGCATCGACGCGCTGTACGAGCTGCCCGGCTACCGTCGCGACGCCGACGGCGCCAAGTCCCAGGCCGATCTGGACGAAGCCCGCAGATTGCTCGCCGAAGCCGGCTATCCCGACGGCTTCAGCGGGACCATCACGTCCATCCTGACCGGCTGCACCGCCACCTCCGCACAGCTGGTCAGCGACATCTGGAAGCGCGAGCTCAACCTGGACATGACCATCGAGTCCAGCGACGTGGCCACGCTGTACGCCAAGTGGCGCAGCAACGACTACGGCGTGATGGTCGGGTGTGGCGCCGGCATCATCCTGCCCGACCCGTCGGACATCCTGAACCAGTGGTACGGCATCGACACCATGCGCAACTCCGGCAACTGGACCACCACCGAGTTTGAGCGGCTGAAGGCCGAGCAGGCGAAGGAACTGGATCCGGAAAAGCGGAAGATGCTGTTTGCGGAGATGGTTGAGATCCTGCGGAAAGAAGTGCCTCACTATCTGCCCACCGGCTGGATGCACGCCGGCGGCACCCTGGACTACCGGATCCGCAACTACCATGTCCCCAGGACCATTCAGATGATCCACAAGCTGGACCACATGTGGTGGGACGAGGACGCAGAGAAGCCCCCGATCGGCACGGGCTACCACCCGTAGGCGTGGGCGCCTCGCTATCTAGCAAGGATTTCGCAGTTCGCCAGGCCCGATCCAGGGAGGCATGATGACCACCTATATCGTGAGGAGGCTGTTCCTCTTCATACCCACCATCCTCATCGTGACCATTATCATCTTCCTGCTGATGTGGATCGTGCCTGGCGACACGGCCATGCTCATCCTCACGGGGAACGACCCGAACGAGGGCGGGCGGGTCAGCCTGGAGGACGTCGAACGACTGCGCGCCAAGCTGGGCCTGGACCGGCCCGTCCACATCCAGTACGGAGACTGGCTGTGGGACATGCTGAGGGGCGACCTTGGAGAGTCTCTGTGGTACCAGACCCCGGTGATCGACGAGCTTGGCGGACGATTCATCACCACCGTGCAATTGGCGGTGATGGGCATGGGGATGGCCTTCATCATCGCGGTTCCTTTGGGCATCATTTCCGCAGTCAAGCAGGATACCAAGCTGGACTACTTCAGTCGGTTGATAGCCCTGCTGGGCATCGCCATGCCCTCCTTCCTCATTGCGATCGTCGTGACCTACGTCCTGGCCTACGTATTTGACTGGTTACCGCCGCTGGACTACGCCAACCTGTGGGAGCAGCCGCTGACCAACCTGCAGCAGATGGTGTTCCCCGCTCTGGCCATCGCATTCCATGATCTTGCGTTCACCGCCCGGGTCACCCGCTCGTCCATGCTGGAGACCATGCGGGACGACTACGTTCGCACGGCCCGGGCCAAAGGGCTGACAGAGATGGGCGTAATCGGTCGACACGCCCTGAAGAACGCCCTGTTGCCGATCATCACGGTGTCGGGCTACCAATTCGGCAGGTTGCTGGGCGGCGTCGTGATCGTCGAGGTGATCTTCCTTGTCCCCGGTATCGGCAACATGCTGATCGACGCAATCCTGCATCGTGACTTCGTCGTGATCCAGGCGGTGGTGGTGCTGGTGGCAGGGGTGGTCATGTTCCTGAACCTGGTCATCGACCTTATCTACGGGATACTCGACCCACGGATCCGCTACCAGTAACGTACCGAATACCAACGGAGCAGACCATGGCTACTAGCGACATCGCCGCTGAGAGCGGTTCTCCAGTTCGCAATGCGCTCCTCGCGATTCCCGCCGCGTACCACTCGACGGTGGAGGTCGCTCGCCGGAAACCACTCGGCGCGGTTGGCGGCGTCACCGCCGTCATCCTCATCATTGTCGCCATTGCATCCCGGTTGGCCATTCTGCCGGTCCCGGACCCATACGCCTCCGTGGGGGATATTTTCCTGGCGCCCAGCCGGGAATATCCAATGGGAACGGACGTCATCGGCAGGGACATCCTGGCGCGAGTCCTGCACGGCACCTGGATATCCTTGTACGTCGGCCTGGGCAGCGTCCTGATCGGGATCACGGCGGGCTTCGTGCTGGGCATCACCAGCACCTACGCCGGCGGCTTCGTTGACCTGGCTTTCCAGCGGGTGGTCGACGCCCTGATGTCGATCCCCGGCCTCATCCTGGCCCTGGCCATCATGGCCGTGCTGGGTTCCTCCCTGAACAACGTCATCCTCGCCATCGTCATCGGGATGCTGGCCCCCGTGATCCGCACCGTGCGTTCCCAGGTGCTCACGCTCAAGGAAATGGACTACGTGACCGCCGCAAGAGCCATCGGCGCGCGTCCACAGCGCATCGTGTTCCGTCACATCATGCCCAACTGCCTGGCCATCTACATCATCATGGCGACCTACTACCTGGGGTTCGCCATCATCATCGAAGCCTCGCTGAGCTTCCTGGGGGTAGGCGCGCCGCCGGACGAACCCAGCTGGGGCGGCATTTTGACCGTGGCCAGCCGGGAGGCGCCCGAGACGGGCATCTGGCTGCTGGTGTTCCCCGGCATCTTCATATTCATCGCCGTGCTGGCCTTCAACGTCCTGGGCGACGCCCTGCGCGACATCCTGGACCCCCGCCTCCGCGGGCGCTGACAAACCCATCCAGCGGAGGGTAAGGCAGGTGCCTTACCTCCTGGATCAAACGCATCGCCCCGGCCCATCACCGGCGCCGGGGCGATGCGTTTGGCGGTCAGGGCGCGGCGTAGGTAGAGGATGCAGGGTCCAAGCGGCGATATTCACCTGCCAGAAATATTACAATAGGCAAGTTGACAAGCTCCTACCCAGTGAGTAACATCGCCGACACTGACCGATCCGGCCGTAACAGCGCATACGGTCGAAGATCAGCCGGTTGTCACGGGTTCAAAGCATTCGCATCGGGAGGGTTCATCAATGAATTTCCGACGAATCGGTAGACCTACAGGGTTGCTACTGGTGGTTTCTGCCGCCCTGTTCATTGTCGGATTGGCCTGCGGCGGTTCCGCTCCAACGGAGACCGGCGGAGCGCAAACCGGTGGGCAGGATCAGCCGGCTGCCACGGAGGCGGCTGTTTCGGCTCCCACACCGACGTTCACGCCGATGCCCACCAGGGTCCTGGACGCTACCCCGACCCCCATCCCGGTGCCCACAGCGGTGTCCATCGATGAGCGGCCGGCCTGGTGGCAGGAAGGCGAAACCA
>JAJEIA010000001.1 GCA_022823505.1 Dehalococcoidia bacterium | reverse complement strand
CGTGGCCATAGGCGTCCACGGTCTGTCCCAGCACGGTGACCTCGCGGACCCCACGGGTGGCCAGCAGTTCCACCTCTTGGGCCACGTCGTCCACCGACCGGCTGACCTGCCGACCGCGGCGATAAGGAATTATGCAGAAGGTGCACATCAGGTCACAGCCGTGGATGATGGGCACGTAGGTTGCGACGTCGGGCCGCTGGGGCGCCAGGGTCCCAACGCAGCCCTCCCAGTCCAGGCCCAGACGCTCGCCCACCACCTCCAGCAGCGGCTCGAACTCCTGGGGACGCAGGAACAGGTCAACGTGAGGGAAGCGGCGCTGCAGTTCCTCGGTGCGGGGACCGACCATGCAGCCGGTGAGCGCCAGCACCGCGTCGGGCCGCTTCTTGCGCAGGGGCTGGGTCAGGTTCAGCGTGCCGGTCACCTTGTCCTCGGCGGACTGGCGGACCACACACGAGTTGAGCACCACCACGTCGGCGTCTCCCGGCCGCGCGACCGGCGTGAGGCCCAGTTGCTCCAACGCCGACCCCAATCGTTCGGAGTCGGCGGTGTTCATCTGGCAGCCTATGGTCCAGATGTGGTAGGTCTGCATTCGAGTTTGTTCCCGTGTAGAAGGGGGCGTCCGGGGTGGAAATGGCGGAGGGAGTGGGATTCGAACCCACGATCCCAGTTTCCCAGGATAAGCGCTTAGCAGGCGCCCGCACTAGACCACTATGCGATCCCTCCCGACCCTTCTGGGTACTCGACATTATAGCCCATTGTGAAGCGCGTTACAAACTTCGGTGATGGATCGGCCGCTCCCGCAGCCGGAATTCGGAGCCCGACACCGCAACCAAAACCGCCGAATCGTCGTACACTGGAATACCCTACCGTTTATTCGGGACACGAGGAACCAAAGCACGGCCCAGAGGAGAGCGGCGATGAGGCAAAGGCGGATGGTGATTTTGCTCGCGGCTGCGCTGGCAATCGTAACGGCTATCGGAGCAACGGCTTGCGGCCAGGACGAATCCGGAACCGTGCCGAGCGCGGAGCCAACCGCCGCAGCGACCGCGCCCACGGCTGCACCCGCACCACCCGCGGCGCCGACCACCGCAGCGCCGACGCCTGTCGCTTCACAATCCGACCCGACGCCGGAGGCTACGGCGCCGACCGCACCTCCGGTGCAACCCACAGCCTCTCCGAATGAACCCTCCACCACGGCAGATCCGACCGCAGTTCCCACGGAGCCGGCGCCGACGCAGCCGGCGTCAACAGCAACGCCAACCCCACAACAGATCGTCAGCCCCCAACTGCGGGCCTACGCCGACGAGCACGCCCACGGACCGGGCGCGATCTACGTCGGCGACGGCACACAGTTGCTCGGCCCGCCGCCTCACCAGAGCCTCATGTTCGGCGTCCCGGAAGCCATCTACCGGCAGGCGTCGGCCGCCGCCGTGCTGGGTTTCGAGCCGGCCGGGATACCCGACCACCTGTTCGTCTACGACAGCGACTACTACCGCGATCTGATCGACAAGGCCAATTTGATCGAGCCCACCGAGCTCACTTCCACCGGCGAAAGCATCAAGATCCAGCACGTGTGCATCGACCGCAACCTGCCCACCTGCGTGCTGATCCGGACCTACTGGGCCCCCAACCTGTGGGAGCGCACCAACGGCCAGGTGGAGCTGTCGGTGACATCATTCGTCGAACTGGGTCTCGCCGGGCCTGACACCCTGAGCCAGGTCGCCGACGGCTCGCTGGATATGGTCAACATCTTCACCGGCTACGTGGCCGGAGCACACCCGTCCCTGGAGGTGCAGTCCCTGTGGGGAACGGCCACTGACTGGGAAACTTCCTACTCCGCGCTGGCGGACATGGCGCCCGACATCGACCGGATGCTGCTGGACATCACCGGCGGCAGCCCGGTGATCAACCGCAACTGGTTTGCCGGGTCCGACCAGTGGTTCTTCAGCAAACAGGCCATGCGGTCGATCGACGACTTCGACGGGCAACAAATCCGCACCCACTCTGCGTCCATGTCCGACTTCATCCGCGGCATGGGCGGCGAACCCGTCGAGCTCAGCGTGGGCGAGCTGTACACCGCCCTGCAGATCGGCACCGTGGACGCAGCGGTCACGACCCTCCTGCTGGGCGTCACCGGCAGCCTGTATGAGGTCGCCGACCACATCGCCGGACCGGTGATCGGCTTCGGCTACACCAACAACGTAATCAACCAGGACGTGTGGGAAGGCATACCCGCCGACCTGCAGCAGATCATCATCGAGGAAGGAGCGAAGGCCGAGCTGGAGGCGCTGCGCCTGGCGCCGTTCCAGAACTTCATCGCCCTGGAAGCCGCCGAAGACCTGGGCCTGGAAGCCGCGCCATTCTCCGACGCAACGCAGGAGCATATCCAGACGGTGGTCCTGCCGGAGCACGTTATCCCCGGGTGGCTGCGCCGGCTGGGATACCCGGGCAGCGGCGCGGATGCCGTCGCCATCTACAACGAGAAATCCGCCCCATACACGGGGTTGATGATCGCGCCCGACGGCTCCATCGAGCAGGCTCCGATCACCAAGGGCCCGCGCGCTCGGTAGTCCAACCGGCAACGAAACGTCAGAAGCGGGATTTGCAAGATTAAGGGATTGGCGGGATTGGAACCGTTCTGCGATGGGAGGCTCCCAATCCTGCCAAATCGTAAAATCACGTACATCCTGCTTCTGACGATTTACGAAACCAGGCACGCGTGATCGGCAATCGGTCTTGCCCTCTCTAGCCATATGTGTATAATGTACATATGGTTGGTTACGATCCATTTGCGAACCGCAAGCTGCCCAGGAACTTCCTCACACCGTGGGTGTTGCTGGTGCTCAAGCAGTGGAGCCTGCACGGCTACCTCATAATGCAGCAGCTCAACAGCATGGGCTTCGCCGAGGTTGACCACCCCACTCTGTACCGCGAACTGCGCCGCCTGGAGAAGGAAGGACACGTCACCTCCGAGTGGCAGACCGACGGCAGCGGCCCGGCCAAGCGCGTCTACAGCATCACCGAGGCCGGCGAGCAGATGCTGCTGGGCTGGTCCGAAGTGGTCTCCGGATACCAGCGCATGATCTCCGGTTTCTTCGACATGTACGCCCAGGCGTTCGGAATGGCTCCGCCCGCCGCCGGATCCGACGAGCCGGCCGAGCCGGGATTCAACGACAACGTAACCTGACCGAAACCAATTTGTAACCAATCGGCCCTAACCTATGGGCCGGAAACTTCAGGAGGATCACAACGTGGCAGCCACCGTAACCGAATGCGCGCAAGAGATGGTCAAGGCCTACAACCGGATGGTGTCCCAAGGCTTTGCCGCCGCCCGAATGGGTTGGGAACAATCCGCCGCGACCACCCGGCTGATGACCGAGGCCTTACAGGCCGAACAGACGGCTTCCGGTAAGATCTGGGAACAGTCCATCGGCCGGACCCGTGATCGCAGCGAGAAGATGGCGGAGCTCACCAGGGCTTTCGCCGCCAGCCCCGCCGCCTCGGCAAGCCCGGAGGCTCAGGAACTGATGGACGCGATCGTCGCCGGCGACCAGGAATACTTCCGGGCCTGCGCCGAGTACGCCCAGGGCGTGGAGAAGCGCCGCGCCGACCTCACCACCGCCATGCTGAAGGCCAACACCGACCTTGCGTCCGCCGGCCAGGAAATGGCCGAGAGCGCCATGGACTACGGCCGAGCCTTCATGGACTGGTCCTTCGCCGTCGGTCGGGGCACGGCCCCCACGGCGCCTTTCTAAACACCCGTCTTCAGCGGCAACCCACAGGAGACAAACCCGTGGTCAACTCGACCGAATACGCCTCCCAATTTCAACAGGACGCCCAGCTGCAGTGGCAGCGCTTCCAGGCCATGTTCGACGCCTTTGTCGTCAACCCGGCCGACCCGCCCGCCGAGGTCACGCCCTACGAGGTCATCTGGAAGCGCGGCAACACCCGGCTGCTCCGCTACGGCTCCCGGGAACGCGAGACCCTGGGCCTGCCCTACCTGATCGTTCCGTGGCTGGGCATCAGCCGCACTTACGTCCTGGACCTGCTCCCCGGCAACAGCATGATCGAATACCTGGTCAACCACGGACACGACGTGTTCCTGCTGGACTGGGGCGTGGTCGGCGAAGAGGACCGGGAACTGGGCTTCGAGGAGGGCGTCTACAAGATAATCCCCCGGGCCATCGAGCGGGCGTTGGAAGCCTCCGGCGCCAGCGAGATCACGCTGAACGGCATCTGCCTCGGCGGCACCCTCAGCGCCGCCTACCTGGCCCTGCACCCCGATGCCCCCGTGCGCAACTTCGTCGCCGTCGTGACTCCCATCGATTTCGAGCAGGGCGGCATGTTCCGCACCTGGCTGGACGAGCGTTACTTCCCCGCCGACCTGATCGTCGAACACTACGGCAGCCTGCCGTCGGTGCTGATGAACACCGGGTTCAAGATGCTCCGGCCCACCCTGGAAGCCCAGGCCATGGCCGGCCTGTGGTCCAACGCGACCCGCCCCGGCTACATCGAAAGCTACAAGGCCATGAGCCGCTGGGCCAACGATTTCGTCGCCATGCCCGGCCGTTTCTTCCGCCAGCTATCGAAGAACCTGTACGGCAAGAACGAGATGATCCGCGGCGAGTTCCTCATCAACGGCCGCGCGGTCAACCTGTCCCGCATAAGCCAGCCCCTGCTGGTCGCCGCAGCCAACCAGGACTACATCGTTCCCGCGCCGGCAGCGCGCAGCCTGATGGACGTGGTGTCCAGCGAGGACAAGGAGTTCGTGGAGCTGCCCGGCGGGCACATCTCCGTCTTCTCCGGCCGGCAGGCTCACCAGACCCTCTGGCCCAAGATCGATGAGTGGGTTTCGGCCCGGTCCAACTGAAAGAGTCAATCCTCAAGCAGCCATCACACCGGGAGCGCCCACTGATGACCACCGCCGACAACGGTACCACCGAAAACAGCGCCACCGCTTTCTTCGAAGCGTGGCAGGACATGATCCGCAAATCCACCGAGGCCTGGTCACAGGCCGCCGCCGGCTTCGGCGGGTTTACTCCCCCCAACCCGGGCGCAACGCCCTTCGGCCAGTTTCCCTTCGGGTTCCCGCCGGGCGCCGGAACGCCGGGATCCAGCCCCTTCACGCCATTTAACTTTGGAGCGCCATTCAACCCGGCCGACTTCATGCCGATGTGGCAGCGGATGTTCGAATCCTGGCAGTCGCAGTGGATGAACAGCCAGTCCGGCGAGACCCGTCCGCCGTCCATGGAGGAGGCTCAACGCCAGTGGGCCCGCTACCTGGAGACCATGGCCGCCACCTTCTCGGAGGTGATGAGCACCGAGGAGTTCTCCCAGGCGCTGGGCAAGTACATGGAGCAGGGCCTGGCGATACAGGAGCGGACGGCCAAGCAGGTCAACCCGCAGATCAACGCCATGCTGCGCGCGTACAACCTGCCCTCCCGCAGCCAGATGGACCGCATGTTTGCCCGGATCATCGGCATGGAGGAAAAGCTGGACGACCTGGAGGACGAGATCCGCAAGCTGCGCAGCGAGCTGAGCGCGGCCCGGCGTCCCCAGTCTGCCCGCTCCCGCTCCGCCCGGGCATCCGCGACGCCCGCGGCCAGCGAGGAAGGAGAACCGGCCTGACACCAACTCCCGACGAGATACCCGACCGAAGCGACAGGAGGCACACATGAAACTGGAAGGACGTACTGCACTCGTCACCGGCGCCTCCCGGGGCATCGGCCGCGCCATCGCCCTGGCCCTGGCGGAAGAGGGCGCCGACGTTGCCATCAATTATGTCTCCAACGAGGCGGCCGCCACCGCGGTGGTCGAGGAGATCGAGGCGCTGGGACGCCGGGGGATGCTGGCCCGCGCCGACGTCGGCGACTTTCCCGACACCTACGCCATGGCTCACTCCGTGCTCCGGGAGTTCGGCCACATCGACATCCTGGTCAACAACGCCGGCGTCACCTCCGACAAGACCTTCGTCAACATGGACCATTCCACCTGGCGCAAGGTGCTGGCCATCAACCTGGATGGCGTCTTCAACTGCACCAAGGTCTGCATCGACCAGATGGTGGAGCAGAACTACGGCCGCGTGGTTAACATCACCTCGGTGATCGGACAGATCGGCAACTTCGGCCAGGCCAACTACGCCGCGTCCAAGGCCGGCGTCGCCGCCATGACCAAGACGCTGGCCAAGGAACTGGCGAGCAAGGGCATCACCGTCAACGCCGTGGCCCCCGGCTTCATCGAAACCGAGATGGTCTCCTCCATACCGGAAAACATCCAGGACCGCCTGCTCAGCCAGATCCCGCTGCGCCGCTTCGGCAAGGCCGAGGAGGTCGCGCAGATGGTGGTGTTCCTCTGCTCCCCCGAGGGGGACTACGTAACCGGCGCCGAGCTTGAGGTGAACGGCGGCCTGTTCATGTAACGGCCACCAGCGGCGCGGTTTCGCCAGACGTTGAGACGGGCCTCGCGCCGGGCGCGTGCCTGATGCCGCAAAGGTTCAGACTTGTGGGCAATCGTCATTGCGAGCGCAGCGCGGCAATCTCGTCGGCGTAGGGGAGTCCTTTGGGGCAGACGTTCCTGCTACGGCGTCGAGATTGCCACGGCGCACGCTCCTCACAATGACAACCTACTGAGCTCTGGACTATTATCTGACGGCTCAACATTTGCCGTTTTTTCGCGGTGTTGATAACCTGACAGTGCATAGGAGCCTACCCGTGATCACGCAGCAGTTTCAACAAGCCAGCGAGCATTTCCTGGCTCAGGCCAGACGGGAACTGGCCGCCGGCGACCTGCCGCAGGCCTCCGAAAAGGGCTGGGGCGCCGCCACCCAGATGCTCAAGGCCATCGCCGAGCAGCGCGGGTGGGAGCACAACCGTCACCGCCACTACCACAGAACGGCCAGCAGGCTGCGCGCCGAGACCGGGGACGGCGATATATTCCGACTGTTCTCGGTGGCGGCCGCGCTCCACGAGAACTTCTACGAAAACGACATGGACGCCGCCCTGGTGGCCGAAAGCTTGGACGACGTGGAGACCCTCCTGGACAAGCTCCGCCCCCTGTTGATCCAAGCGTAGCGCCGCACCGGGCGGAAGCGGTGCAACCGGTGCGCCCGTGCGTGGGGGGCAAGGATCCGGAGCGCATTATCATCCCGGAGACGGGCAGACGCTTCAGGTCTTGCCAGTGGCCGAGCGTATATTCAGTTGACACAATCCGGCGACTGGCAGTAACATCTTTCATCGCCGCGCCGGAGAATCCTCGGCGGCTAAGGAATTTTTATGCCCACTGTCAATCAACTGGTGCGCAAGGGCCGCAAGCCGATGCGCAAGAAGACCAAGGCGCCGGCCCTCCACTGGGTGCAGAACTCCCTGCGCAACCGCACGCGCTGGGGCCCCGGGTGTCCGCAACGTCGCGGGGTGTGCATCCAGGTGCGCACCATGACCCCCAAGAAGCCCAATTCCGCGCTCCGCAAGATCTGCCGCGTCCGGCTGACCAACGGCGTGGAAGTTACCGCCTACATCGGCGGGGAAGGGCACAACCTGCAGGAGCACTCGGTGGTGCTGATCCGCGGGGGCCGCGTCAAGGACCTCCCCGGCGTGCGCTACCACGTGGTACGCAGCAACCTGGACACCGAAGGCGTCGACGGACGACGTCAAGGTCGCAGCAAATACGGAACACGTAGAGGCTGACCGAGACCCAAACTGACGAATCAAGCCAACGTCACCCCCACCGACGGGGGTGGCTCACTTTGGAACGCAAGGTGGATTAGCCATGTCACGCCGACGCCGCGCTGAACCCAGAATAGTCAAGCCCGACCCGCGCTACAACAACGCGGAGCTTTCCAAGTTCATCAATCGGGTCATGCTCAAGGGCAAAAAGTCCACCGCCCAGCGGGTGGTTTACGACGCCCTGGAACTGGTGCGCCAGGACACGAACCAGGATCCGATCGGCGTGTTTTCCACGGCCCTGCGCAACGCGACCCCCCTCGTTGAGGTGCGGCCCCGTCGCGTGGGCGGCGCAACCTATCAGGTTCCGGTTGAACTCCGCACCAGCCGCAGCGAAGCGCTGGCAATGCGTTGGATAATTCGCGGCGCCCGTGCCCGTAACGGCATGCGCATGGCCCGAGGGCTCGCCAACGAATTCATGGACGCCGCCCGGGGCGAGGGTTCCGCAGTGCGTCGCAAGGATGAGCTGCACCGCATGGCGGAGGCCAACCGCGCCTTCGTACATTACCGCCGCTAACCCCGCCTTCCGTCGTAGGGGCGAATGAACATTCGCCCCTACATTTGTGTCAATCAACCCCCCAACTCCTCCCCAGGTAAAGGTATGACCGCCGTAACAACCAACGCCGATCTGATACGAAACATCGGCTTTATCGCACACATCGACGCCGGAAAGACCACGGTCACCGAGCGGGTGCTTTACCTCACCGGTCGCATCCGCAAGGTTGGCGGCGTGGATGAGGGCACCACGGCCATGGACTGGATGCCGCAGGAGAAGGAACGGGGCATCACCATCACCGCGGCCGCCACCACCGCCTACTGGCGCGACCACCAGGTCAACATCATCGACACTCCCGGCCACGTGGACTTCACCGCCGAGGTCGAACGGAGCCTGCGCGTCCTCGACGGCGGCATCGTGGTGCTGGACGCCGTCGCCGGCGTGCAACCCCAGTCCGAAACCGTCTGGCGCCAGGCCGACACCTACGACGTTCCCCGCATCTGCTTTGTCAACAAGATGGACCGGGTTGGCGCCTCCTACGAGCGCACCATCGAGTCCATACGACGCCGGCTGAAGGGCAACCCTGTGGCGGTACAGGTACCCATCGGGGCGGAGGACGAATTTCGCGGCGTGGTTGATCTGATTGAAGGCCAGGCCATTATGTACTCCGACGGGCGCGACGACGTCGCCGACCCTCCGGAGTTGATGCCGGTGCCGGCGGAATACGAGCAGGCCTATAACGACTACCGCCAGGAGATGATCGAAAAGATCGTCGAAACGGATGAGGCGCTGCTTATCAAGTACCTCGAGGGTGAGGATATCTGCGCCGACGACCTGCGTTCCGCCCTGCGCGCCGCCACCATCAGCCGCCAGTTGGTCCCGGTGCTGTGCGGCAGCGCGATGCGCGGCAAGGGCATCGACCCCCTGCTCGACGCCATCATCTGCTACCTGCCGTCCCCCCTGGACGTGCCGGCCGTGGAGGGCACAATTCCAGGCACCGACACCATCGAGATCCGGGAACCCCTGGACAGCGAGCCCCTGTCGGCCCTGGCCTTCAAAGTCGTCGTCGATCCCTACGTGGGCCGGCTGGTGTTCCTGCGCATCTATTCCGGAACGGTCGAGTCCGGAGCCGCCGTGCGCAACGTTACCCGGGGCAACAGGGAGCGCATGGGCCGGCTGCTGCGAATGCACGCCAATCACCGGGAGGAACTTCCCGAGATCACCGCCGGCAACATCTGCGCGGCCGTGGGCCTGAAGGACACGTTCACCGGCGACACCATCAGCACTGACCACAAGCCGATCATCCTCGAGCCGCCGCACTTCCCCGAGCCCGTGGTCTCGGTGGCCATCGAGCCCGCCACCCGCGCCGACCAGGACAAGCTGGGCGAGGCCATGCGGAAGTTGTCGGAAGAAGACCCCACCTTCGTGGTGCGGTTCAACGACGAGACCGGCCAGACCGTCATCTCCGGCATGGGCGAACTGCACCTGGAGGTGCTCGTCGACCGCATGCGCCGTGAGTTCGACGTGGAGGCCCGCGTCGGCCAGCCCCGGGTTGCCTACCGCGAAGCCATCACCAAGCCGGTTCGGGTCGAAGGGCGCTTTGTACGCCAGACCGGCGGCCACGGCCAGTACGGCCACGTCTGGCTGGAGCTGGAGCCGCAGGAGCGCGGCTCGGGAACGGAATTCGTCGACGGCATCACCGGCGGCGTCATCCCGCGCAACTACATCCCGGCCGTCGAGGCCGGCGTCAAGCAGGCTCTGGACAACGGCCCATTGGCTGGCTATCCTCTGGTGGACCTGAAGGTCACGCTGGTAGACGGCAGCTACCACACGGTGGACTCGTCCGAGATGGCCTTCCGTTCCGCCGCCATGATGGCCATGCGGGACGGGACGCGCCGGGCGGCTCCGGTGTTGCAGGAACCCTTCTTCGAGATGGAGATCGTGACGCCGGGCGAGTTTCTCAGCGAAGTGCTGAGCGACTTGGGAGGGCGCCGCGCCCAGATCCGCAGCATCGAAGGGCAGGACGACCTGCAGACCGTGAGCGCAATGATCCCCCTCGGGGAGACGTTCGCGTACACCACGGCGTTGCGGTCCCTGACTCGTGGGCGCGCCTCGTACACCATGGAGTTCCGGCACTACGAGCCGGTGCCGGAAAGCGTCGCCCGTACCCTGGCCGTCCACCGGTAGCCAGCGGTTCCGGCGGACAGAACACACAACAGGAGCGTTATCGGATTAGATTATGGTCGCAAGGCAACAGATGCGGATCATCCTCAAGGCGTTTGACCACAAGATGCTGGACCAGTCCAGCGCACAGATTGTGGAAACCGCCGAACTGACCGGCGCCCGGGTCGCGGGCCCCGTCCCCCTGCCCACGCAGATCCGACGGTTCTGCGTCATCCGGGGGCCCCACGTCGACAAGGACTCCCGCGAGCATTTCGAGATCCGAACGCACAAGCGGCTCCTGGACATCATGGAACCCACCAGCAAGACTATCGACGCGCTCACCCGGCTCAACATGCCGGCGGGAGTGGACATTTCCATCAAACTCTAAATCGGCCCAGCCCGTGGCCGGCAAGGGCCGGGACCACGGGTGCGGCGGCTAAAACGGAGTGCGGACGGGACAATCAGGCTTGAAAGAATAGTAATCCCGTCGTAAAATTGCAGTTCCGGCTGGCGGCTGGCATAAAAGCCACCGCCACCATTTTATCTAACGAATTCCATCCATCGGCCACCACTCGCAGGCAAAGAAAATGCTCAAGGCGTTCCTCGGCAAGAAGATCGGCATGACCCAGGTGTTCAACGACGCCGGCCAGGTCGTGCCCGTAACCGTCATCGAGGCCGGCCCCTGCGCCGTCACCCAGATCCGCACCAGCGAGAAGGACGGCTACGAATCGGTCCAGCTGGGGTTCGGACGCGTCCGCCGGCCCACCAAACCCGAGGCGGGCCACCTGCGGGGCAGCCAGATCGGCCGCCGGCTCGAAGAAGTGCGCGCCGACGACACCAGTGAGTACGAAGTGGGCCAGTTGGTTTCCGTGGACATCTTTGAACCCGGCGAGATCGTTGACGTTATTGGCAAGTCCAAGGGCAAAGGGTTCGCCGGAACAATGAAGCGACACGGCTTCGGCGGCGGCCCCCGCACCCACGGTCAGTCGGACCGCGCGCGGGCTCCGGGTTCCATCGGCGGCGGCACCACGCCGGGCAAGGTCTTCAAGGGACTGAAGATGGCCGGCCACATGGGCAACCGCCGGGTGACGGCGAAAGGACTGGAAGTCGTCCTCGTGGACGCCGAGCGGAACCTGCTCATGGTCAAGGGCGGCATCCCCGGCGCTCCCAACAGCCCGGTGACAATTCGAAAGACAGGCAGGAGCAGGGCGTAAACGAGCCAGGCGGCCCGGAACCCCCGCTACACACAGGCCATAACCCCAAGGAACCGATCCGACATGGAACTCCCCGTATTGAACACCGGCGGCAACCCCGTCGATACCATCGAGGTGGACGAGGCCGTATTTGACGTGCCCATGAACCAGACCCTGGTCCACCAGGCGATGGTGATCTACCAGTTGAACCAGCGACAGGGCACCCATTCCACGCGCACCCGCGCCGAAGTGTCGGGCGGTGGACGGAAGCCCTGGATACAGAAGCACACGGGCCGCGCCCGCCAGGGCAGCATCCGCTCTCCACAGTGGCGACACGGCGGTATTGCCTTCGGCCCGAAGCCACGCGACTACCGGAAAGCCTTGCCACGCGCGATGCGTCGCAAGGCTTTGCAGTGTGTCCTCTCCGAGAAAATCCGCGGCGGCCGCCTCATCTGCGTCGACTCCCTGGACAGCATCGACGGGAAGACCAAGTCGATGAAGCAGGTTCTGGAGAACCTGAACGTCTCCGGGTCGGTGCTCGTGGTCACGGAAGAAGCCCAGCAGAACGTGGCGCGCGCCGGCGGCAACCTGAAACAGATGTGGACCCTGCCCTCCGACCTGGTGAACGCCAACGACGTGCTGAAGCGCCAGACCGTCCTGATCACCGTGGGCGCGATTCGCCGGATCGCGGAACTGTGCCAGGCCCCCCGGTACCGGGCCCGCCGGGCAGCAAGCGAGGTGGCGGAATAATGCACATCAGCGAAGTCCTCCTGCGCCCCACCATCACCGAAAAGAGCACGCTGTTGCAGGAAGAGGGGCAGTACACCTTCGAAATCGCCCCCCGGGCCAACAAGACGCTGGTCAAGCAGGCGGTGGAAGAAAACTTCAACGTCACGGTCGTCAGCGTCAACATCACGCGCAACCGCGGCAAGCGGAAGCGGTACGGCCCCCGTTTCAAGAAACAACCCGATACCAAAAAGGCCGTGGTCACGCTGCAGGTCGGCGATCGTATCGAACTCATCGAAGGCCTATAGGCACACCACCGCCCGTCGCCATCGGGAGCTGAAACCATGCCTCTGAAAAATCTCCGACCCATAACCCCCGGCACGCGCAACGCGGTGCGTCCCTCCTTCGAGGAGATCACCACCAAGAAGCCGGAGAAGTCCCTGCTGGAACCGCTGCAGAAGCGCGGCGGCCGGAACAACAAGGGCCGCATCACCGCGTACCACCGCGGCGGCGGCTCCCGGCGCATGTACCGCCGCATCGACTTCAAGCGACGCAAGGACGGCGTACCGGCCACCGTCAAGACCATCGAATACGACCCTAACCGGACCACCCGGATCGCGCTGCTGCACTACGCCGACGGCGAGAAGTCGTACATCCTGGCGCCGGTGAACCTTTCGGTGGGAGACAAGGTGCAGTCCGGCCCCGACGCCGAGATCAGCCCCGGCAACACGCTCCCGCTCCGCAACATCCCCACCGGTACCGTGGTGCACAACCTCGAGTTGACCCCCGGCCGCGGCGGCCAACTGGTCCGCGGCGCCGGCACCGGGGCGCAGGTGCTGTCCCGCGAGGGCGACTACGTGCTGATCCGGCTGCCCTCGGGCGAGATGCGCCGCATCCTGCTCAACTGCCGGGCCAGCGTGGGGCAGTTGTCCAACCCCGACCACAAGAACGAGAGCCTGGGCAAGGCCGGCGCCAAGCGCCATCTGGGGCGTCGGCCCCACGTGCGCGGCGTCGCCAAGAACCCGGTGGACCATCCCCACGGGGGCGGCGAGGGCCGCTCGCCCATCGGGATGCCGGGTCCCAAGTCGCCCACCGGCAAGCCCACTCTCGGGCACAAGACCCGCAACAAGAAGAAGA
Source organism: Dehalococcoidia bacterium (assembly GCA_022823505.1). Taxonomy (GTDB): domain Bacteria; phylum Chloroflexota; class Dehalococcoidia; order Lucifugimonadales; family UBA3495; genus Bin87. Next base: position 96,366 of record JAJEIA010000001.1, on the reverse strand, counting down.
CCTCCAGCCGCTTCATCGTCCGCGGACGCCGTTGGCGGAGGTAGAAACCCAACCCGCGTGCCGCCCAGCGGCCCGACAGGCAGCGTTTGTCACCATGTCAAGGTCAATAAAAAAGGGACCGTACGTCCACCCCAAACTGCTCAAGAAGGTCAACCGGGTTCGCGAATCCGGGGAGGCCACCGTGATCCGCACCTGGTCGCGGGATTCGATGATCATGCCCGAAATGGTCGGGCTGAACTTCGGCGTCCACGACGGCCGGCGTCACGTCCCGGTGTTCATCACCGAGAACATGGTGGGCCATCGCCTGGGCGAGTTCGCGCCGACGCGAACCTATCGCGGCCACGTCGCCCGGTCGGAACGCTCCAGCAGGGTGAGGTGACGATATGCCACCCGTGCGAGCAATGGCCAAGCAGGTGGGGGCCTCCCCCAAGCGCCTGAAGCCCATCATGGACGCGGTGCGCGGCATGAGCGTCAACGACGCCCTCGACCACCTGAGCCTCATGCAGTCGCCGTGGGCGCGGTCGGTGGCCAAGGTGGTGCAGTCGGCGGCATCCAACGCCGAAAACAACGAGTTCATGAACCGCAACGAGCTGCGCATCACGCGCATTTCGGCAGACCAGGCGCGCCCGCTCAAGCGTTTTCGGGCCCGCGCCAGAGGCCGGATTGGACGGGTCACCCGCCGCTCCAGCCACATCATCATCGAAGTGGACGAGATAGAGGAGCGCTAACTCATGGGACACAAAACCCATCCCTTCGGCTTCCGGTTGGGCATCATCAAGGACTGGCGGACCCACTGGTACGCCAACAACGGCGCCCAGTACCGGGCCGGCGTGCAGCAGGACCTTTCCCTGCGCCGCACCATCCATGACGAGTACCGGGCCTTCTCCGACGCCGGCATCGCCAAGATCGAGATCGACCGAACGGCCCAGGAAACCATCGTCAACATCCACTCGGCCCGGCCCGGCATCCTGATCGGCCGCGACGGCGACCGCGTCAAGGGACTGCGCGCCCGTCTGGAGGACATGACCTCCGGGATGCTGCGCCTGAACATCATCGAAATCGAGCAGCCGGAAATGGACCCGTACTTGGTGGGCCGCAACATCGCCGACCAGCTGAGCCGCCGCGTGGCCTACCGCCGCGCCATGCGCCAGGCCGCGCTGCGCACGATGCAGGCCGGCGCCGAGGGCATCAAGATCATCACCAAGGGCCGCATCTCCGGCGCGGAAATTGCCCGCACCGAAAAGCTGATGATGGGCCAGGTGCCGTTGCACACGCTGCGCGCCGACATCGATTACGCGCTGGCCGAGGCCCATACCGCCATGGGTCGCATCGGCATCAAGGTCTGGATCTACAAGGGCCAGATCATGCCGCCGGCCGCCGAGGAAGACGGCGAACTGGACAGCATCGAGTTCCGGGTCACCAGCCAGGACACTGAAGCCGAACTGCAGGCCGCCGAGTTCGAGAACTAGCGGCGCCTGCGGATCCGCGAATTCCTTTGTGACGAACAGATTGGGAGACTGCCGCCATGCTGCAGCCTAAGAGGACAAAATACCGCAAGATGGGTCGCGGCAAGCGCCGTGGCATGGCCACCACCGGGAGCACGGTGGAGTTCGGCGAAATTGGCCTGAAAGCCCTGCAAGCCGAATGGATCACGGCCCGGCAGATCGAGTCGGCCCGTATCGCGATTACCCGCCACCTGCAGCGCGGCGGACGCACCTATATCCGCATCTTCCCGGACAAGCCGGTTTCCAAGAAGCCGGCCGAGGTACGCATGGGCGGCGGCAAGGCGGCCAACGACCACTGGGTCGCCGTGGTCCGGCCGGGTCGCATCATGTTTGAGGTCGGCGGCGTGCCCCTCGACCAGGCTGCCGAAGCCCTCCAGAGGGCCGCGCACAAGCTGCCCATTCCCACGAAGGTCGTGTACCGCGACCGGGTGAATTCGCTGCTGACCAGCGCAGCCAGGTGATTGCCGCTATGAAGATGTACGAAATTCGGGCGCTGACCGACCAGCAGATCGAGGAAGAGTTGCAGAAGTCCTACCGGGAACTGATGAACCTCCGCTTCCGTGACGCCGTCAACCAGCTCACCGACACCAACCAACCCCGCAAGACCCGCAAGGACATCGCGCGCATGTTGACCTGCCTGCGAGAGCGGCAGCTCCAGTAGGGGTCCAGGCTCCGCTGCGACCGCTATCTCCGACGTGCGATGACAGAACTTTCAGGACAATCCTAATGGCCAAAACAATGCGAAAGGTTCGGGTGGGCTCAGTGGTGAGCACCCGGATGGACAAGACCGCCGTCGTGGAAATGGTATGGAAGCAACGCCACCGCGTCTACCGCAAGCAGATGCGCCGCGTGACCCGCTTCTACGTCCACGACCCGGAGGGACAGTGCCGGATCGGCGACACGGTCCGCATCCAGGAAACCCGTCCGATCTCTCGCACCAAGCACTGGAGGCTCCTGGAGATACTGTCCCGTCGCGCCGTCGCCGACGTGCGGGCCATTGAACTCGAAGGCGACGCGGTGATCGAGCCGGCGGCGGACGCCGAAGAAGACGAAGCGATGACCGTTGACGACATTGTGGACGAAGATACCGATGACGACGAGGATGCGTAAATGATCCAGAGTTACACCAGGCTGCACGTGGCCGACAACAGCGGCGCGCGACGCATCCGGCTCATCAACATCCCCGGCTCAAGCCGGCGCAAGTACGCCTCCGTGGGCGACATCATCGTCTGCACCGTGCGCGAGGCCATCCCGAACTCGCCGGTGCGCAAGGGCACGGTGGTCAAGGCGGTGGTCGTGCGACAGGCCGCTCCCCTGCTTCGTCCCGACGGCACCTACATCAAGTTCGACGACAACGCCGCCGTGCTGATCAACGACAACCAGTTGCCCCGTGGCACCCGCATCTTCGGTCCCGTGGCGCGCGAACTGCGCGACAAGGGCTTCATGCGGATCGTGTCCCTGGCGCCGGAGGTGGTGTGATGGCCAGGACGAAGATCAGGCGCGGCGACGACGTACTGGTCATCGCCGGCAAGGACAAGGGCAAGACCGGCCGCGTCCTCAACATGGTGCCCGAAAAGAACCGGGTCATCGTTGAAGGCGTGAACATGGTGACCAAGCACTACAAGCCTCGGCCCGGCATCCGCCAGGGTGGGCGGGTGCAGCAGGAAGCCTCGATCCACATCTCCAACATCAAGCTCATCCAGAGCAATTACACCGAACCGAGCACTCAGTTCCGCAACCGGGACGAGTAACTCTCTCGGGAGTGATCCCCATGGCTACTGACCAACAGGAAAGAACCGAACAGGGCGGAGGCCGCCGCCAGCGACGCCGGCAGGAAGAGGCCGAAGCCAACGGCGCTGAGCCGACGGAACTGCCGCCTCCAGCCTTCAAGATCCGCTTCCGGGACGAGATCATCCCGGCAATGGTGTCCGAGTTTGGGTACACCAGCCCAATGCAGGTGCCCCGGGTCACCAAGATCAACCTGAACATCGGCCTCGGCGAGGCGCTGACCAATGGCCGCGCCATGGAGAGCGCCGTCCGGGACCTGACCACCATCTCGGGTCAGAAGCCGGTCATCACCCGCGCCCGCCGGTCCATCGCCGGATTCAAGGTGCGCCAGGGCAACCCCATCGGCACTGCCGTCACCCTGCGCGGCGACCGGATGTATTACTTCCTGGAGCGCCTGATCATCACGGCCCTGCCGCGTATCCGGGACTTCCGGGGAATCTCGCGCAACGGCTTCGACGGCCGGGGCAACTTCTCCCTGGGCCTCCGTGAGCAGATCGTGTTCCCGGAAATCGACTACAACAGCATCGACCGGCTGCGCGGGCTCCAGGTCACCATCACCACCAGCGCACCGAACGACGCCGAGGCAACGAGCCTCCTGGAACACTTCGGGATGCCTTTCGTCCGGCAGTAGGCCGGCCGCCGACCCGTACCGAAAGCTGAGCAGCGGGAGAAACCACCTTGGCCAAGAAATCTTCCATCGTCAAAAATGAACGACGCCGGCAAACCGTCGCCAGGTACGCGGCGCAGCGTGCCGAACTGCAGGCGCAGGCGCGTGACATGTCACGGTCGGCGCGCGAGCGGTTCGAGGCTCGCCAGAAGCTGGCCCTGCTGCCCCACGACGCCAATCCCAACCGCATACGGAACCGGGACGGCGCCACCGGGCGGCCCCGCGGCTACATCCGCCACTTCGGCCTGTCGCGCATCTCCTTCCGGGAAATGGCGCTGGACGGTCTGCTTCCCGGGGTACGAAAGGCCAGCCTGTAAGGCTCTATTTGCATCGATGCGCAGGATAGACAGGAATTTCAAGGAGCCGTCCCAAGATGCCCATTAACGACCCCGTTGCCGACATGCTGACGCGCATTCGCAACGCAATCCAGGCCAGGCACCAAACGGTGCTGGTACCCCAGTCCAAGATGAAAGTCGCCATCGCCGACATCCTGAAGGCGCAGGGCTACATCCGCGACTGGGACCTGGCGCGCAACCAGAAGTTCCCCACCATGCGGATCCACCTCACCTACAAGGACGACGACACCAACGCCATTCGCGGGCTGCGCAGGATCAGCAAACCCGGACTGCGGGTGCACGTCGGCCGGGGCGAGATCCCCCGGGTCTACGGTGGGCTGGGCATCGCCATAGTGTCCACCTCCCAGGGAATGATGACCGGATACGAGGCCTGGCGCAAAGGCATCGGAGGAGAGTTGGTCTGTTATGTCTGGTAACGAGATCCCCGTCAGCGTCGGCGTCGCCGAACGTATTCCGCCCGAAGAGAAGCCCCTGTCCCGTATCGGACGTCAGCCCATACCCATACCCGACGGTGTCCAGGTTGAGGTCCTCTACGGAGGCGTGAAGGTCACCGGCCCACGTGGCGAGGTGATCCAGAGGTATCACCCCGAGGTCACCGTGAAGGTCGAGGACGGGCAGGTCATCGTCGAAAGGCTGACCGAGCGCAAGTTCCACCACTCGCTGCACGGCCTGACCCGGTCCCTGGTCGCCAACGCGGTTGTCGGGGTTACCGAAGGCTACAGCCGGACCCTGGAACTCATGGGCGTGGGTTACCGCGTTCAACAGAACGGCGAAGGCATCACGCTGAGCGTGGGTTACAGCCACACCGTCGACGTGTTCCCCGAAGAAGGGCTCACCATGGAGGTCGAGGGGAACAACCGGGTTCACATCACCGGCGTCGACAAGCAGAAGGTCGGCCAGCTGGCCGCCAAGGTCCGGAAGGTCCGGCCGCCCAACCGCTACAAGGAAAAGGGCATCCGGTACCAGGGCGAGGTTCTGCGTTTGAAGCCCGGCAAGGCCGCGGCGCGGCGTGCAGTCTAGCCGGTCCGACGTACTCATTCCCGTCTCCATGTGAAACCAACCCAAATTGGGCGTCACGGGTTCTCGCCATTGCGAGGAGCCCGCACCCAAGCCACCGCCACCGAGAGCAATCTGCAAATGCCACGCGACAAAGACTCCCGAAAACTGCGCATCGTCCGGCACCGCCGGGTCCGCAACAAGGTCCACGGAACCCCCGACCGGCCGCGCCTCTGCGTCTTTCGAAGCCTGAAGGGCATCTACGCACAGGTGATTGACGACGTGGAAGGCCACACCCTGGCCTACGCGTCCAGCCACGAGATTGGCGGCGAAGAAGCCGCGCCCAAGACGGCGGCGTCGGCCGCCGTGGGCAAGCTGTTGGCCGAGCGCGCCCGGGCGGCCGGAGTTACCTCCGTGGTGTTCGACCGGGGCGGCTACCGGTTCCACGGCCGGGTCAAGGCTCTGGCCGACGCAGCCCGCGAAGGAGGGCTTGTATTCTGATGGTTTCTCCCGCATCCCGTAGAGGCCCAAGAAGCAACACCGGCGGCAGGGGCGGCGAAGGCGGCCCGGATCGTCGCGGCGGCCGGGGCGGTCGCGGCCGCGATCGTGACCAGCGGCAACGCGATGACGACAGCGGCGGCATGAACGAGCGGGTGGTCCACACCCGCCGCATCGCCAAGGTGGTCAAGGGCGGCCGCCGGCTCCGGTTCAACGCCCTGGTGGTGGTTGGCGACGGGCAGGGACGCGTGGGCGCCGGCATGGGCAAGGCGCTGGCCATCCCCGACGCGGTCCGCAAGGGAACCGCCGTGGCCCGGCGGAGCACCATCAACATCCCCATCAAGGGGAGTACCATCCCTCACGAAATATCCGTCCGCAAGGGCGCGTCCATCGTCATCATCAAGCCGGCTCCGCTGGGAACCGGCATCATTGCCGCAGGAGCCATGCGCGCCATGCTCGAGCTGGGCGGCGTGCAGGACGTGGTGGGCAAGTCGCTGGGCTCGCGCAACCCCATCAACATCGTCCAGGCGACCCTGGAAGCCCTCAGCCTCCTGCGCGACCCTGAAACCGAACGCGCCAACCGGCTGGGATTGGCCCCGCCAGGCGCAAACGGGGCCTCCGAGACCCCGGCCCCGGACGCGGCGGCCGCACCCGGCGAAGCAACTCCGGCGCCGGCTGCTGAAACGCCCGAGGCCGAAGCTGCGCCGGCGTCCGCGGCCGAAGCCGCAGCACCAGCGGAAGACAGCCCGGCTCCTGACGTCCAGGCTGCCGCAGAACCGTCGACTGCCGAGGAGCCTCCGGTTGCCGCCGAGCCGGCGGTTGCTGAGGAACCCGCCGCCGAAACCCCGGCCGCTGAGGCGACCGAGCAAGATTCGTAAACACGCAAGCATGCACCGCCTGCCGTTCTGGGCGGGCGGCAGGTAACAGGCAAAATGGCGCAAATCAAAATCACCTGGAAGAAAAGCTGCATCGGGCGTCCGTCCTACCAGCGCCGGATCGTGCAATCGTTGGGGCTCAAGCGGCTGAACCACTCGGTGGTTCATGAGGATAGCCCCACCATTCGGGGCATGGTCAACAAGGTCCAGCACCTGATAACCGTAGAGCCGGTCGAATAATGATCGACCCCGATAGATTGCGGCCGGATAGTTTAGGGAGCGATTGCCACCATGATGGAACACGAAATCACGCCGCCCCGGGGGGCGCGCAAAGCCCGCAAACGGGTGGGCCGGGGCGATGCCGCCGGGGGCGGCAGCTACGCCGGCCGCGGCATGAAAGGTCAGAAATCCCGGTCGGGTCCCGGTTTGCGGCCCGGCTTCGAAGGCGGTCAGATGCCCCTGATCAAGGGTCTGCCCATGAAGCGCGGGTTCAACAACCGCTACAAGACCCACTACGCCCTCGTGGACCTGGGCACGCTTCAGGAGCGCTTTGAAGCCAACACCCAGGTCACTCCGGAGTTGCTGCATGATCTGGGCATCATCCGGCGCACCAAATTGCCGGTGAAGGTGGTGGGAGACGGCGAGCTGCAACAGCCGCTCACCGTGGCCGCACACAAGTTCACCGCCTCCGCCCGGGCCAAGATCGAAGCGGCCGGCGGATCCGTAACCGAGCTCTGATCTCGGCGAGCGGTTGGGACTGAGGGGCAAGGCGCGCCATGATTCAGACTGAGGCGCAGGCAGGAGGCCGATGGCCACGCCTGGTGCAGGCGGCGATAGACGCGTTCAGCCTGCCGGACCTGCGGGCCAAGATCCTTTTCACGCTGGCCATGCTGGCCCTCTACCGGCTGGTCGCCCATATCCCGATACCCGGGCTCGACACGGCCGCGCTGGAGCAGTTGTTCTCGAACAACCAGCTCCTGGGGTTCCTGGATCTGTTCTCCGGCGGCGCGCTGAGCCGCATGAGCATCGTGGCGCTGGGGGTGTTCCCGTACATCACGGCGTCCATCATCATGCAGCTGCTCACGCCGGTGATCCCCCAGCTGCAGAACCTGTCGCGGGAAGGTGAAGCCGGGCGCATCAAGATGAACCGCATCACCCACTGGGGAACGGTACCCATCGCCATTGCGCAGGCCTTCGCCCAGATGGTGCTCCTGCAGCAGGCCGGCGTGCTCACCAACGTCGGGTTCGCCGGCGACTCTTTCCTGCCGACGGTGGCTGCGGTGCTGTCCCTGACCGCCGGCACCATGTTCCTGGTCTGGCTGGGCGAGCTGATCACCGAGCGCGGCATCGGCAACGGCATCTCGCTGATCATCTTTGCGGGCATCGTGGTGGGGTTCCCGGGGCTGCTGGCCACCGGCTTCCTGGATCGGGACAACATCATCGGCGTGTTCTTCTTCGCGCTGATCGGCCTGCTGATCATCGCCCTGATCGTGGTGTTCAACGAGGCCCACCGCCGCATACCGGTGCAGTACGGACGCAGCATCTTCAGAGGCGGGCAGATGTACCGCCAATCGGGTTCAACCTACATCCCGCTGCGCATCAACTCGGCCGGCATGATCCCGCTGATCTTCGCCTTCTCCATCGTGATTCTGCCCGGCACCGTTGCCCAGTACCTGAGTTCGGCCGGCGGCTTCCTCGGCAACATCGCCAGCGATCTCCAGGTGGCCCTCAGCCCCACCGGTCCCATCTACTGGGTGCTGGCCTTCTTCCTGGTGGTGGCGTTCACCTTCTTCTACACGCTGGTCGTGTTCCAGCAGCAGAACATCGCCGAAAACCTCCAGCGTAACGGGGGTTTCGTCCTGGGCATCCGGCCGGGTCGACCCACGCAAGACTACCTGAACCGGGTCATCATCCGCCTCACCATGGGCGGCGCGCTGTTCCTGGGCTTTATCGCCATCGTGCCTTACATCGCGTCCCTGATCACCAACGTTGAAGCCATCGCGCTCAGCAGCACCAGCCTTCTGATCATGGTCGGAGTGGGCCTGGACACCCTGCGGCAACTGGAGGCGCAGCTGATGATGCGCAACTATGAGGGATTCCTGAGATGACCGAAGCCCGCGGCATCAAGCTGGTCCTCTTCGGCCCGCCGGGCGCGGGCAAGGGCACACAGGCCCAGTTGCTCAAGGAGCGCCTGGGCATTGAGCACGTCAGCTCCGGCGACCTCTTCCGGCACCACCTGTCCAACGGTACGGAGCTGGGCGAGCTGGCCCGCGGCTACATGAACCGCGGGGAGTTGGTGCCCGACCAGGTCACCATCGGCATGGTCATCGACCGCATCGGCCAGATTTCGGACGCCCAGGGCTTCATGCTGGACGGTTTCCCCCGCAACGCCGCACAGGCCGAGGCGCTGGAAACCGCCCTGCGGGAACGGGGCCAAGCCATCGACAAAGTGGTGCATATCCAGGTGGACGACGGTGAACTGATCCGCCGCCTGAGCAACCGCTACATCTGCCGGGCCTGCCAGCGTCCCTACGCGCGCGACGCCGAAACCGGAGTGCCACCCGCGAAATGCGCCGACTGCCCCGACGGAGGCGACATTTACCAGAGAGACGACGACACCGAGGAAGCGGTGGCCAATCGGCTGTCCATATACCACCAGGAAACCGCGCCGGTACTGGAGTTCTACCGCCAGCGCGGCCTGCTCGCTGACATCCCCGGCGAGCAGACAATCGACGCGGTGCACCACGCCGTGCTGCGGATTCTGGATGCTGCCCACGCGGCTACGGTTTCAAAATCGTAGCGATTGAGGTATAATTGCAATGGTGGAAAATAAGCGCAAACGCAAAACCGCCTCAAATTCCCCGTCGTCCTACACTGGCGGGATAACTATCAAATCCCGTCGGGAGATGGAGGCCATGGAGCGTGCCGGCGCCATAGTGGGCGCCACGCTGACGCTCCTCAAGAAATCGGTTGAGCCGGGCATGACCACCGCCGACCTCAACCGCATCGCGGACAAGAATATCCGCAGCATGGGCGCAGTGCCCACCTTCCTCGGCTACCATGGGTTCCCCGGCGCCATCTGCGCCTCGGTCAACGAGGAAATCGTCCACGGCATCCCCGGCAAACGGGTGCTCAAAGAGGGCGACATCATCAAGATGGACTGCGGCGCCACCATCGACGGGTTCATCGGCGACGCCGCCATTTCGGTGGCCGTGGGCGAAATCAGCGAAGAAACGCAGAAACTCATGGACGATACCGAGGCCAGCCTGTACGCCGGAATCGCAGCCGCCCAGCCGGGCAACCGCATCGGCGACATCGGCGCCGCCGTGTCGGGATACGCCATACCCCGCGGCTACGGAGTGGTTCGCCAGTTTGTCGGCCACGGCGTGGGTCGCTACCTCCACGAGGACCCGCAGGTCCCGAATTACGGAGAGGCCGGCAAGGGCGTTTTGCTGCGCCCTGGCATGTGCATCTGCATCGAGCCCATGCTGAACATGGGCACGGAAGACACCACCATATTGGATGACGATTGGACGGTGGTCACCGCCGACGGCGCGCTGTCCGCTCACTTCGAGCACACCCTGGCGATCACCGCCGATGGCCCCAAGATCCTGACCATGCACGACTGACGAAACACACTCCGCCGACGGTCGAACACCGGCCCGTCGGCGCAAAGAAGGAAGGTTCATGGCGAAGAAAGAAGCGATCGAGGTTGAGGCGCAGGTTACCGAAGCCCTGCCCAACGGCATGTTCCGGGTGGAACTGCCCAACGAACACCAGGTGCTAGCCCACATATCGGGCAAGATCCGGATGCACTTCATCCGGGTGCTGCCGGGCGACCGGGTGCTGGTGGAGTTGTCTCCCTATGACCTGAGTCGAGGGCGCATCACCTATCGCTTCAAGTAGCCGGAACCGCGGAGAGTATCCATGAAAGTATCCGCATCGGTGAAGCCACGCTGCGACCGCTGCCGGGTCATCCGGCGCAAGGGCGTGGTGCGCATCATCTGCGTAAACAGCAAGCACGCCCAGCGGCAGGGATAGCCCGACCCGGCGTAAGCTGGTCAATCTTTCCCGCGACCGCCACCCAAGTTCAGGAGCGTAACCATGGTCCGAATAGCCGGAGTCGACGTACCCGACCGAAAGCGCGCCCACATCGCACTGCGGAGCATCTACGGCATTGGCCCGGCCAAGGCCATTGAAATCGTGGGCAAGGCCAACCTGGACACCGACATGCCGCCGCGCATGAATGAACTTTCCGAGGTCGAGGTTGACCGTATACGGGTCATCGTCGACCAGGACTACATCACCGAGGGTGACCTGCGGCGCGAGCACAACGAGAACATTCGCCGGCTCATCGACATCGGCAGCTACCGGGGCCTGCGCCACCGCCGAAACCTCCCGGTGCACGGCCAGCGCACCCGCACCAACGCCCGCTCCCGCAAGGGCGCCCGGCGCACCGTGGCCGGTCGCGGCCGGCGCACCGGCGGCAAGAAGTAGTCCGCGTCGCCGGCGTCTGAACCCGCACTTCTCCAACAGCAATTCTGACGAGGTAAGAACCAATGCCCCGACCACGCGCACGTCGTCGCGAGCGGCGCTCCATTCCCCAGGGGCGCGCTTACATCTATTCCACGTTCAACAACACGCTGGTCAGCCTGACCGACCCGGACGGGAACGTCGTGGCCTCCACCAGTGCCGGTACCGCCGGCTTCCGCGGCTCACGCAAGGGCACGGCCTTCGCGGCCCAGCGCGCCGCCGAGCAGGCCGCCCGCCGCGGCGTGGACATGGGCATGCGCAACATCGACGTCTACATCAAGGGGCCCGGGTCCGGCCGCGAACCGGCGATCCGGGCGCTCCAGGCCGCCGGCCTGAACGTCAGCAGCATTCGTGACGTGACCCCGATCCCCCACAACGGCGTGCGGCCTCCCAAGCGCCGCCGCGTCTAGTTCCGCAAATCGAAATCCCACACCACCAACGGAAAGACCAACATGGGCAGATATACCGGACCATCGTGCCGCCTGTGCCGCCGCGCCGGCGAAAAGCTCTTCCTGAAAGGCGATCGCTGCTTTTCACCGCGCTGCGCCATTGAGCGCCGCCACATCCCGCCCGGAGGCGGCGGAAATCGCCGCCGGCGCGTGTCCGACTACGGCGTTCACCTTCGCGAGAAGCAGAAGGCCCGGCAGATGTACGGTGTCATGGAAAGCCAGTTCCGGAAGTACATGACCGACGCGTTCAACACGCCCGGCATATCCGGCAACAACCTGCTCCGCACCCTGGAGCGCCGGCTCGACAACGTGGTCTACCTTCTGGGCTTCGCCGATTCCCGCAAACAGGCCCGCCAGATGGTTCAGCACGGCCACTTCAACGTCAACGGCCGCAAGACCGACATCCCCTCCTTCCTGGTCAAGCCCGGACAGACCGTCGCCTGGACGGAAACCTCTCGCAAGCGCGAGTTTTTCGCCGACCGCACCGACGGCCTGCCCAAGCGCACTCTCCCCAGCTGGCTGACCCTCGACCTGACCCAAATGGAAGGTCAGATAATCTCAATGCCGCCGGACAACGAACTGCCCGAAACCATCAACTCCCGCCTGATCGTCGAGTACTACTCAAGGTAACCTGCGGCATGCTAGATCCTCAGATTCTCCCGCCATTGCGGGATCCCGAACCCGAAATACCCTCCCCGTCCATCCGGGTGATCGACAGCAACGATACCTACGCCTGCGTCGCCCTGGAACCGCTGGAACGGGGATATGCCACCACCGTGGGCAACCCGCTGCGGCGGCTGCTGCTCAGTTCCATCCAGGGCACCGCCGTGACCTGGGTGAAGATCGACGGAGTGCCCCACGAATACTCCGTGATACCGGGCGTCAAGGAAGAGGTCATGGACCTTCTCCTCAGCGTCAAGCGCATCCGCATCCACGCCCTTTCCAAGCGCACCGGCAAGATGCGCCTCGACGTGACCGGCGAGGGTCGCGTCTGCGCCGGCGACATCGCGACCGCCAGCGACTACCAGATCGTCAACCCCGAATTGCACCTGGCCACCCTGGACAACCCGGACGTATCCCTGTCCATCGAGTTCAACGTGGAATCGGGTAAGGGCTACCAGCAGGTGGCCCAGGGCGACAGCATGGCCGGCCTCCCGGTGGGTGTGCTGCCCGTGGACGCTATCTACAACCCGGTCCGCAAGGTGGAATACTCCGTTGAACGGATGATGGTCGGTCAGCAGACCGACTGGGAGCGCCTGATCCTCCAGGTGTGGACCGACGGCGCCGTGAGCCCACTGGCTGCCATCCAGGAGGCCTCCGAGAACCTCGTCCAGCACTTCTTCATGTTCAATCAACTCAGCCGCCCGGCTGATGCTCCGCTGGACACGGGCAACCTCAACGTGGCCTCTGAGGTCTACCTGATGCCCATCGAGCGGCTGGACCTATCCTCGCGGACCCTCAACTGCCTGAAGCGCGCCAAGCTCGACCGTGTCGGGCAGGTGCTCGACCTCAGCTCGGACGAGCTGTTGAACATCCGCAACTTCGGACAGAAGTCCCTGGAAGAATTGCAGGGCAAACTTGCCGAGTTGGGCGTCAGTTCGGCCCGGGTCAGCCAGGCCGCCAGCGAGGCCGGTCCCGACCTGGACGACGAAGATCTGGACGATGTCGACGCTCCCCTGGTGTTTGATCCCGAAGACGACGACTACGATTACGACGACGGTGATTAGTCATGCCTTCCCATCGCGTCGCCGGCCGCAAACTCAGCCGGTACAAGGACCAGCGCAAAGCCCTGTTGCGGGGCCTCACCGCGGATCTGATACGGCACGAACGTATCACCACCACCCTGGCCAAGGCCAAGGAAACCCGGGTGATGACCGAAAAGCTCATTACCCACGGCAAAAAGGGAACGCTCCACAACCGGCGGACGGCCCTGAGCCGACTACCCCAAAAGGACGTGGTAGCCAAGATATTTGACGAACTCGGTCCCCGTTACGCCGAGCGACCCGGCGGCTACACCAGGATCATCAAGCTCGGGCCCCGCCAGGGCGACGGCGCCTCGATGGCCGTCATCGAGCTCGTGTAGCGACGATACGACAACGCCGATTGAGGAATTGCCATTGCCCCAATAACCCCATGACATCCCAACGCACCGTCGAGGCAGCGCAACGACGCATCGCCCTGGTGGTCGCCTACGAAGGCACCCAATACGCCGGCTTCCAGCTTCAGGCCGACGTCCCGACCATCCAGGGAGAGTTGGAAAAAGCGTTCCATCGTCTCACCGGGGAGCGCACCAGGGTACGGGGAGCAAGTCGCACCGACTCCGGAGCGCACGCCAGCGGCCAGGTGGTTGACCTTGTTACCGCCTCCTCACATGGCACCGACGTGGTGGTCGCGGCCATGAGCCACTACCTGCCGGAAGACATACGGGTGATCACCGCCAGCGACGTGCCTCCCGATTTCCACGCCCGGCGCAGCGCCACCAGGCGAGACTACCGGTACAGCATCGCCAACCGGCGAGTACCCTCCCCGCTTCTACGGCGCACGCACCACGCGGAACCTGTCCCGTTGGACCTCGACGCGATGCAAACGGCAGCCCGCAGCCTCCTGGGCATCCGGGATTTCCGGCAAATCGCAACGGCACACCCCGCCGACCAGAGCGCGGTGCGCCACGTATTCCGGTGGGATGTGAAACGGCAGAGCGACGACCCGGATGTCATTGTCATCGATTGTGCGGCCAACGGGTTCTTGAGGCATCAAATCAGGCGAGCCAACGCGGTACTGGTGGAGATTGGAAAAGGAAGACTGCCGACCCACGCTGCCGCTGACGCCCTGGCCGGACGAACCCAAAAACTGCACAACATCCCGACCCTCCCGGCAAAAGGGCTGTGTCTGAGGTCGGTTCACTACCCCGAATTCAATCACATTCTGAAGGTAGCCAGTTACCATGAAACGAGCTAGCACTTACTTCGCCAAGGCCGGTGACGTGCCGGATACGTGGCGCGTCATCGACGCCACCGGCATCAGCCTGGGCCGTCTGGCCCGCCAGGTGGCCGTGGCCCTCCAGGGCAAAGACCAGCCCACCTACACCCCCCACGTCATCACCGGGTGCCACGTGGTGGTCATCAACGCCGACAAGGTCCGCATCACCGGGCGCAAGCTGATGCAGAAGATGTACTACCGGCACAGCGGCTACGTGGGCAACCTCAAGTCGTTCCTGATGCGGGACATGATGGAAGAGCGTCCGGAACGGGTGGTTCGCCTGGCCGTGAAGGGCATGCTGCCCTCCAACAAGCAGGGCCGACAGATGCTCCGCCGCCTGCGCGTCTACGCCGGCGACCAGCACCCGCACGAAGCCCAGGTCGGCAGCGCCCAATAGCATCGCAGCCGCTTTGAGACAATCGCCAACGCAAGGCAGGTAACTAACCAATATGGTGACGCAAGCAGAACCGCAGCCGCAGTACTTCTACGGGACCGGCCGGCGCAAGAGCGCCATCGCCAAGGTGCGCATTTATCCCGACGATGGCACCGCCATCATCGTCAATGACAAGCCCATGGAGGAGTACTTCAACTGGCTGCCCTGGCAGTCCACCGTGCGGGAACCCTTCTCGACATCGGGAACCGTCGGACGCTTTCGCGTCATGGCCAAGGTGACCGGCGGCGGTGTCAACGCCCAGGCCGAGGCCATCCGGCATGGCATCGCGCGCGCCCTGGTGGTGTTTGACCCCAATCTCAAGCCCAGCCTGCGCCGCGCCGGCTTCATCACCCGCGACGCCCGGGTCAAGGAAAGCAAGAAGTACGGCCTCAAGCGCGCCCGCCGCGCTCCCCAGTACACCAAGCGCTAGGGCGAAACTCGCTCATCAGGCTCGAAGATCCTCCATGAGTCCCGCTGTGGTCATTGCCGTTGTCGCTGGGATCAGCCTTGGTGTGACTGTAATTGTGGTGCTGCTCCGGGGCAGCTTCCAGTTGGGAAAGCTGGTCAACCAAGTCAACACTCAGGACGCCAGTATCGTCAATCTGAACGACAAGATCGACCGCTTGGAGTCCAAATTCGATACCAAGTTTGACGCTCTGGAAGCCAAATTCGATGCCAAGTTTGACGCCGTGGATGCCAAGTTTGACGCCTTGGAGTCCAAATTCGACGCCCGGTTTGACACCCTGACCGCTGCCATCGGTCAACTGCGGGACGAAATGCAGCAGACCAACCAGATCCTGGTCGGCCTGGCGAACCACACCCACGACGCAGATGGTAGGACCGTGTTCACCATCCCATCCTGACCAACAGCGCGCTCCCAATACTGCGAACCCCTCGGTTCAAGGCCGAGGGGTTCGTCGTTGCAATGCCTGTCCCCAAACCGGATGGTGGATTAGATAACCCTGGCCGCCCGCAGCAGCCCCAAGTCCCGGACCGTGAGGTCCAGCTCGTCACACAGAATTTCGACGTTGTGTTCGCCCAGGCTAGGCGCCGGTCGGGCCGATGCCATGGCGTTTTCTCCATCGATAAAGAAGCCCGAACCCGGGTATTTCAATGGGCCGGCGCTGGCATGGTCCATTTCGACGAAGAAACCTCTCTCTTCCAGGTGCGGCGATTCCACCACCTGCTGCGGCGTCTGGACCAGCCCGATGACCAGACCCCGGGCCATGGTCTCTCGCATCAAGTCCAGGTTGGTCCACTGGGCCAGCTTGGGGGCCACCAGCCCATGAAGCTCTTCCCAGTGTTCCATCCGACCGCCGCGGGACGCGAACTTGGGGTCCAGCAGCCCCGGTTCCTCCAGAAATTCGGCCCATGCCTCCATGGGCCGGCCGCCGGTGCCGGCGGTGGTGAGTGTTACTTCCCCATCCAGGGTGGGCAGGTGCATCCCGTCCATTACGTTGCCGTCACTGCCGCCCCGGTGGGGGTTGCGTCCAGTGTAGGTGTAGGGATGAATTAGCCCGGAGGGGGTGCTGACGGCGGCCTCCATGGTCGAGACATCGATGTGGGTGCCGTTCCCGGACTGCTCCCGCCGCAACAGCGCGGCCATCACCGCCACCGACCCGTTGCGGGCAGCGGTAATCTCCATCTGCTGCAGGGTCGTGCCCATGGGCGGTTGGCTGGCCGAACCAGTTACCGCGTAAAGGTAGCCCCCCATGGCCTGAGCCACCAGATCATCGCCCTGGTAGCCGGCATAGGGCCCCTCCTGACCAAAGTAGGTTATGGAAACCAGGATCAGGCCGGGGTTGGATTGGGACAGCTGTTCATAGCCCAGTCCCAATTCCGCCAGCTTGCCCGGTGGATAGCTCTCGATAACAATATCCGCAGTGGTGGCCAATCGCTCGAAAAGCTCCCGCCCATCTGGCTGCTCCACATCCAGTGTGATGCCGCGCTTGTTGGTATTGAAGGCAAGGTAGGAGGTGCTCCGGTCCGGATGGGGAACCTCGTCAATAAAGGGCGGTTCGTGGCGGGCCTGGTCACCCCAGCCGGGCGGCTCGACCTTGACGGTGTCCGCGCCCTGGTCAGCCAGCAGCTTGGCGCAATAGGCGCCCGAGGGCCGGTGGGTCAGTTCCAGTACGCGCAATTCTGCAAGTATTCCGGGCATGGTCTCTCCAACAATTGCTTATCCATGAATACTGATATTGCTGCTCTTCTGGTCAGGGCTTGTGTAAAGTCATTGTCAGAATCAGGATTTGGCGGATTTTGGGATTTTCAGGATGTTAATAAATCCCGTAAATCCCCTAATCCTGGTAGTCCTGCTTCTGACAGTTTCCGCCGGGATGGACTTTGCACAAGCTCTGTCTTCGCGATTGTTCGTGTGCCCCGGCGCATGAATTACGGCCTGGGTTCGTCGGGCCGGGGTGCGCCAAAAACCACGCCTTCGGATTCCAACTCCCCTATTTCCGCCGGCGACAACCCGGCCAGCTCTGCCAGTATCGTCTCGTTGTCCTCTCCCAATCCCGCTACCTTCGCAATTGACATGGGATTACCGGGGTCCATGAAGGGGCGTCCGGCGAACAGACGGGAACCAACTGCCGGGGCCTGAGGGTTGGAGAACTCCCACAAATAGCCGCGTTCCCGCAGATGAGCGTCGTTTACCAGGTCCTCGGCGGTCATCGCCGAACCGGCGGCGATGCCCAGTCCCTGCAACCTCCGTGCCAGCTCCAGATCGTCGTGCTGGGAGGTCCAGTTGCCGATTAACTCGTCCAGTTCATGGCGGTTGCGCCAGCGGGCTAAAGCGGTGTCGAACTTGGCCCCCTCGGCCCATTGGGGCCTGCCCATTGCTTCCTTCAGCGATTCCCATTCTGTGTCGGACGACACGACGATGACTATCCAACGGTCGTCGTCCCTGGCCGGATACACGTTGTGCGGCGCCTTCCACCAGTGGGCGCAGCCCAAACGATCGCGGGTTATGCCCCGCTGCGCCTCCAGGATGGCCGGTCCCACCGAAGATACCCCGGTTTCCAGCATGGTGAGGTCAACCCGCATGCCCTTGCCCGTCTTGTTGCGCTGGTACAGGGCCAGCAGCAGGGCATAGGCCACGTTGTTGCCTACGGAATGATCCATGTAGTTGGGGCTGGCCCGCATGGAAGGGCCGCCCTCGTAGCCGGTCAGGTAGGACAAGCCACAGGCGGCATCAACGGTACGGGCCCGGGAGCCGGCCCGCCGCCAGGGTCCAGTGTACCCGTAAGCGGTGCTGCTGAGGGTAATGATGCGGGGGTTGATTGCGGAGAGGCTGTCATGGTCGAACCCGAACCGCTGCATGGTGCCGGGACGGAAGTTGTCGGTCACGATGTCAGCTTTCTCCACCAGCTTGAGAAATACTTCCTTGCCTCGCGGGTTGGTCACGACCATGCACAGGCTGCGCTTGTTGCGGGTGCCGTAATAGACCAGGTTGCCGGCTTCGTTCCACCACTCTTCACCCGGAGTTCCTCCGGGAAAGGGGCCGGATTTGCGGTCCTGCAGGTGGTCAGGGCTTTCGACGCGGATGACATCAGCGCCCAGATCCGCAAGGAATCCCGTCCCCCACGGCAGCGCATGCACCTGCTCCAGGGTAAGGACTCTAACCCCGTCGAGAATTCCCTTCTCCGCCATTGCCCCTGGACCTCCCTGTATCGCTGTTGCGCCGAAGCGTTTGACAGGCCCAATGATAGTCGAGACCAGGTGCCAAGTCCACGCGTGCCTTCGCCGCACACGTTCCCGCCTTATGCGGCCACGGGGGCAGTTTTAAATCGATGCACGGGATATACAGGATTTCATTGCGTATTGCCTGCGCTCCGGATGCCGGTATCCTGCCGTGATAGGAACGCCGCGACGGCATTGCCCAGCATCCTATTCATCGTGTCAGTCCGGGAGAGGCTCCAAGTTCAGCCTAGAAAAGGTCGCGCCCGATGGTCAGCCAGTAGAACATGATGTACACGCCGGCCACCACCATCAGCCAGGCCCCCACCACGCCCACGTAGGGCAGTATCGCACGCATCCACCGGACCATCACTGAGCGGGCCAGTGCCATGCCCAGGGTCAGCGCCATGATAACGCTGCCCATGCCGGCCGCGTACAGCACGAACTGCCCTAGGGTGTCCAGCCACCCCGAGGACAATCCCGCGCCCACGCCCAGCACCGCCAGGAACAGCGGCAGCGTGCAACTCAGCGACGCCAGACCGTAGCTCACTCCGAACAGCAGGTAGCCGGGCAGGTTCATCTGGCTGGGGTCTCCGACACGGGACGCCGCCCGCTGCGCCAGGCTGGTGTAGATCTTCCCGCCACCGGCCATGAACGCGCCGGCTCCGATCAGCAGGATCCCGATGGCCAGGCCCACGTAGGGCAACGCAGCGACCACGATGGCCTGGGAACCGAACCCCAGGACCAGGCCCACCAGTCCAAAAAGCACCACGAACCCCGCGGACACAGTCAGACCCACCATTATCGCCCGCGCCACCAGTACGACGGGGCGGCGGGTCTCCTGTTGCCCGCTGCCGCCACTCACGTACAGGCCCAGGTAGGCGGGCAGCATGGCGAATCCGCACGGGTTGACGGCCGAAGCGGCGCCCACCGCGTAGGCAAACCCGAGCTTGATGCCCACGTTGCTGAGGCCGGTGCCCGAGGACCCGGACAGCAACTCGACGAACCGGTTCACGCCGTCGATGCCCTCCGTACTCCGTAACAGCAGCGCCCCAACCACCGCGATGGCGTAAGCAACAGCGGCGATCAGCGCCGCCAGCGCAATGCTGCGGCTGACGGGAAGGCGGTCCCAGATGGAGGTGGCAGCGGTCTGGGTTTCGGCTGGAGTGGTCATGGTATTCCCCCAGTGAGCACTGCGTAGGCTTTCTGATTATCGTCTGTGGCTGCGTTCGAATGCCCCGGTATGTCGGGCGGGGCTAGGTGCGGACTACGACCGTATCGGCCACCCGATCCGAAAGCGACCGGTGTTCGTCGTCATCGGTGAGCAGCAGGATTACATCGGCAAAAAAACCTATGACGAACCAGTGGGCCACCGTTTTGACAACCTCGCGTACGAACGTGTTGCCCCATCCCGACAGGTCTCCGTCGCGCTTTATGGCGCGAATCCCCAGCAACTGTTTGCCTGGAGTCTGTCCTCTCCCCAGGACAATGAGCCACCAGATGATATAGCCAATAACCAGCGTCAAAAAGAACAGAACCCAATCGAGCACATTGGCGAACAGGCGCCGTACCGGCGTTGCGTATTCCATGGCATACCCTCACTATCCAATACGTTGCGTCTCGGCGTCCGGTTCAACCATCCCAGGTGCCGGCGCGGCAAGCCCGACGCTGGCCGGGCGCCCGGTGGGTCACACCTTGAGGTTGGACAACAGATTCTCCGCCTCGCAGCAAATGCCGTCGATCACCTCGGCGGCTGGCCGGATGGCGTTAACCGCGCCCGCACCCTGACCCATGTAAACCGATGCGACCTCGGGGTCGTGCCGCGCCCGGGCGGCGGCAACGTCGGACGCCAACTCCTCCCGCCGCTCCGCTATCGCGTCGTCCCGGCCGTCCCACTCCCGTACCAGGCGGTTCCGGTAAACCCGCCCGGCGATCCCGTTCGGCCAGGGCGTGTCTCCCAACAGATCGTACAGACGCGTGAAGGCCGTATCCTGGCCGTCGGAGAGCACGACGCGCTCCTTGAAAGCGTCCGGCACCTCCACCGCCTCCGGTGTCGCCAGCAGGGCCGTCCCCAGCGACGCGCCGTCGGCCCCGGCCGCCAATACGGCAGCCAGGGCGCGGCCGGTGGTGATCCCTCCCGCCGCCAGCACCGGAAGCTGCGGATACTTCTCCACCACGGCCACCAGCAGGGGCAACAGGTTCATCCCGCCGGTGTGTCCGCCGGCCTCGTTGCCCTGAACCATCAGTACGTCCGCGCCGCCATCGGCGGCCATTTGGGCCAGCTCCAGGGACTGCACCTGGCAGACGGTGATTGCACCCGCGTCCCGAGCCCGGCCCAGCCAGGGCTGCGGGTCGGTGAACGAGAAGATCACCACGGAGACTCCGTTGTCCAATACGATCTCGAAGTTCTCCGGGTCGGGTTCGATGAGCTGGGTGATGAACCCCACCCCAAACGGCCGGTCCGTGACACCCCGCACGTAGGCTATCTGTTCCCGCAGCCAGTCTGCGCCCAAACCGTTGCTGGCGCCGAAGGTACCCAAACCGCCGGCCTCCGACACCGCCGCCGCCAGTCTGCCCCCGCTGTGGTTGCTCATCGGCGCGTTCATCACCGGGAGCGACAACCCCAGCAGGTCGGTAAAGCGAGTACGGAGCATGGAGACGGTCCTATCAGACGCCCAGGTGCGCCTGCATCGCGTCCAGCAGGCGCGTCACGTTGGCCGTGGTGTCGGCCTCGCAGTAGATGCGCAGCAGCGGTTCGGTTCCCGAGAACCGGGCGGCGACCCAGCCGGCGTCCAGCATCCAGCGGCGCCCGTCGATTTCATCCATGCTGCGGACTGCCATGCCGGCCAACTCGGTGAGCGGCTCGCCGGACAGCCGGTCCATGATCGCCGGCCGCTGCGCCGGGTCGAAGCCCACGTCCCGCCGCTGGTAGTGGTGCTCACCTACCAGGTCAAAAAGATGGCGGACCATGCCGGAGGCGGTCAGCCCGGCGATAGCCATGTATTCCAGCAGCAACAGCCCGCTGAGGATCCCGTCCCGCTCCGGGATGTGGCCGCGGAAGGCATAGCCGCCGCTCTCCTCGCCGCCCAGCAGCGCGTCGTCAGCCTGGAAGCGCGGGCCGATGTTCTTGAAGCCCACCGGCATCTCGGCGATGTCCACGCTGTACCGCTGCGCCAGCTTGTTCAGCATCACGGAAGCGGTGACGCCCTTCACCAGCGCGCCGCGATCGCCGCGTTCCAGCAGGTACAGCGCCAGCAGGGAGAACACTTCCAGCGTGCTCACGAACCGCCCGCTCTCGTCAACCAGCCCGATACGGTCTGCGTCGCCATCCAGCGCAAGGCCCGCTGATGCCCCAACGCCGGGCACGCGGCGGCACAGGTCGCCCAGGTTGTGCTCGATGGGCTCCGGCTGGGCCATGCCGGGGAACGACGGGTTCACCTCTGACCGCAGCTCGGTGACGGTGGTGGTTCCGCCCTGCAGCATCCCGGGGATGAAACCCGCGCCGGCGCCGTGCATGGCGTCCACCAGCACGTCGAGGCCGGCGGCGCGAATTGCGTCCAGGTTGACCAGTCCGGCGATGGCCTCGCGGTATGCCGGCACGGGGTCGATGTCTTCTACCAGGCCGGCGGATCGAGCGTCGGCAAGGGACACGGTGCGCGGTGGTCTCGCCGATTCAATGCACAGTTCCAGCGTGTCCGTCATGGCCTGGCTGGCGCTGCCGCCCTGGGCGGACTTGAACTTGAACCCGCTCCAGGCCGCCGGGTTGTGGCTGGACGTGATGACCACGCCGCCGGCCGCCCCGCTGTGCACCACCTGATGGCTGACCACCGGCGTCGGCGCGGGTTCCCGGCACAGCATGACCGAGATTCCGTTGCCCGCGACAACCGACGCCACGGTCTCCGCGAACTCCCGGGAGGCGAAGCGGGTGTCGTATCCCACCACCAGGCCGTTGCCGGCCGACCCGTCAATCCGCAGGTAGTCGGCCAGCCCCTGCGAGCAACGCGCCACGTTGGCGAAGGTGAAATCGTCCGCGATGATCCCGCGCCAACCGTCGGTTCCGAACTTGATGGGAGAGGTCATGCCCGGATTATAGCACCGGGGGTCAGCGCCAACGGCGGCGGGCAATCACCGTGCCGGCAACGCGGTCGGGAATCGACCGCCTCTCGTTACGGTCTTTCAGAATGAAGAACGCGTCGACGAAGAAGCCGATGAGCGTCAGGTGCAACAGGAATTTGACCCCGGCGCGAAGCCCCTTCATCCACCAGCTCGCGTTGCCGCCGCGCCTCCGCTTGACGTCGGTGCCCGTCAGGCGGCGCCCCGGCGGGCCGAACTTGATGATTATGCCGAACCACAGGATGTAGGTAACCAGCAGAGCCAGCGGCACCTGGATCGCCAAAAAGTCGTAGACGTCAAAATCGATGGCATCAGGACCTGGCGACCCCAGCTTCTGGATGACCCACACGACCACGATGGCAGCGGCGAGGAACAGCAGCCGGTCGATGAGCCAGGACACGAACCGGCGTAGAGGAATAACTCTATCCATGAACTACCGCTACATGACTGGTTGAGGTATGCAATGGCAAAGGGTGGGTACAATTCTAGCGGCGGGTCCAGCCAAACAGCAATCGACTCGTTACCGGTTTCCGCGAATCGACGTGTCACTGCGCTTTTGACAGAAGTACACCCCTCACCGCGTACGGAAAGGGGCGCGATTCACGCTGATGGGAGGCGCCGGTTGCTAGTCGCCGGCGGTGGCAACGGCGGCCGCCGCTTGCTTCAGGGTCTCGGCCTTGTCGGTGCGTTCCCAGGGGAGGTCGAGGTCGGTGCGACCGAAGTGGCCGTAAGCCGCGGTCTTGCGGTAGATGGGCTGCCGCAGCTGCAGGTCCTCGATGATCGCGCCGGGGCGCAGGTCGAAGTGGTCGCGAACCAGTTCCTCGATCTTCTCGTTGGGTATGTGGTTGGTGTCGAAGGTCTCGATGGCCACGGACGTGGGTTCAGCGACGCCGATGGCGTAGGAAACCAGCACCTCCAGGCGGTCGGCGAACCCGGCGGCGACCAGGTTCTTGGCCACGTAGCGGGCCGCATAGGCGCCGGAGCGGTCGACCTTGGTCGGGTCCTTGCCGGAGAAAGCGCCGCCGCCGTGGCGGGCGATGCCGCCGTAGGTGTCCACCAGGATCTTGCGGCCGGTGAGGCCGGTGTCACCCTGGGGGCCGCCGACCACGAACCAACCGCTGGGGTTGACGAAGATCTTGGTGTCGGCGTCCAGCAGGTTGGCCGGCACGATGGGCTCGATGACGTGCTTGCGAACGTCATCATAGATCTGCTTGCTGAAGGCCTCGCGGTCTTCGGTGTCTTCGTGCTGCGAGCTGATGACCACGGCGTCCACCCGGTGCGGCTTGCCGTAGCGGTATTCCACGGTCACCTGGCTCTTGCCGTCGGGGCCCAGGTAGGGCAGCGTGCCGTTCTTGCGGACCTCGGCCAGGCGCTCCACCAGGCGGTGGGACAGGTCAACGGTCAGGGGCATCAGGCCGTCGGTCTCGTTGCAGGCGAACCCGACCATCATGCCCTGGTCGCCGGCGCCGGTGGCGCGGCGCGCGTCAGCCTCGGAGCCATTGTTGCGGGCCTCCAGGGCGGTGCTCACGCCGGCGTTGATGTCCGGCGACTGCTGGCTGGCGTTCCGGATGATGCCGCAGGAATGGCCGTCGATACCGTACTTGAGGTCGGTGTAACCGATCTCCAGCAGGGTCCGGCGGGTAATCGCGTCGAAGTCCAGGTCGGCCTGGGTGGTGATCTCGCCGGTGACCATGACCAGGTTCTTGCCGGCCACGGTCTCGCAGGCCACGCGGCTCATGGGATCGACGCTGAGGGCGGCGTCCAGCACGGCGTCGGAGATCTGGTAGCACACCTTGTCGGGGTGCCCTTCCGTAACCGACTCCGAGGTGAGCAGGTACTTGGGCGAGGTCATAAACTGGATTGGCATAGTTCGGTTCCTCCGGATGATGTTGTCTTACGCGCCGTCATACCGGTGAAAGCCGGTATCCAGGAAGTTGTTGCCTTGCTGAACGTTGCCGGTGCACCAAGGCTCTGGATTCCTGCTTTCGCAGGAATGACGGTTGTAGTTGTGGATGGTTGTGGTTGTGGATGGTTGTGGTTGCGGATGGGTCTGGTTGTGGGCGTTTCAGGTTGTAGATGGTTCCGGTTGCGGCAGAATGCCTTAAGTCTGAACCGTTACGTTTACGTCCCCTCTTCCCAGCTTTCGTTGTAGGCGGTCTGCTCGGCGGTCAGCGTGTCGATGCTGATACCCATGGTCTCCAGCTTGAGGCGGCCCACTTCGGCATCGATCTCCCGCGGCACCACGTGTACGCCGTTGCCCAGGCTGGAGTGGTTCTTCACCAGGTACTCGGCGCTCAACGCCTGGTTGGCGAAGCTCATGTCCATGACGGCGGACGGAT
Organism: Dehalococcoidia bacterium; assembly: GCA_022823505.1. Taxonomy (GTDB): domain Bacteria; phylum Chloroflexota; class Dehalococcoidia; order Lucifugimonadales; family UBA3495; genus Bin87. Next base: position 71,157 of record JAJEIA010000001.1, on the reverse strand, counting down.
GCCCCTCGGCGGCGGCCAGGTTGATCAGGCGGCCCTCGCCCAGCAGGTAGATGCGCCGGCCGTCAGCAGTCTGGAACTCCTCGACGAAGGGGCGAACCTCGCGGTGGCTCACGGACATGGCCTCCAGGGCCGGTATGTCGATCTCCACGTTGAAGTGGCCGCTGTTGGCCACGATGGCGCCGTCGCCCATGACCTCGAAGTGTTCCTTGCCGATGACGTGCCAGCCGCCGGACACGGTGATGAACACCTCGCCCTGCTTGGCGGCCTCGACGCCGGTCATCACCTGGAACCCGTCCATGACGGCCTCCAGGGCCCGCACGGGATTAACCTCGGTCACGATGACCTGCGCACCCATGCCACGAGCGCGGGAGGCCACGCCGCGACCGCACCAGCCGTAGCCGCCCACGACCACGCGCCGTCCGGCCCACAGGATGTTGGTGGCCCGGGTGATTCCGTCCAGCGTGCTCTGACCGGTGCCGTAGCGGTTGTCAAAGAAGTGCTTGGTCTCAGCCTCGTTCACGGCGATGATGGGGTACTTCAGCTGGCCCTCGGCCGCCATGGCGGTGAGGCGCACCACGCCGGTGGTGGTCTCCTCGGTGCCGGCGATCACGCTGGACAGCAGGTCGGTGCGCTCCTTGTGCAGGACGCCCACCAGGTCGGCACCGTCGTCCATGGTGACCATGGGGGCATGGTCCAGCACCGCGTTGATGTGCTGGTAGTAGGTCTCGTTGTCCTCGCCCTTGATGGCGTAGGTCGGGATGCCGAACTCCTGCACCAGCGCGGCGGCAGTCTCGTCCTGGGTGCTCAGCGGGTTGCTGGCGCAGATCACCAGATCGGCGCCGCCGGCCTTCAGGGCGATGGCCAGGTTGGCCGTCTCGGTGGTGACGTGGAGACACGCCGCCATCCGGACGCCGGCCAGGGGCTTCTCCTTCTCGAAGCGCTCCGTAATCGAGTGGACGACGGGCATCTCCCGCCCGGCCCAGCGGATCCGGTCAACGCCGGCCGCGGCCAGGGAAAGGTCTTTCACGTCGCCTTGGGTTTTCTGAACAGTCAAATCGTTGTACCTCTCATTTTGTGGATTTTTCAGGGCTCGTTTACAGTTTGCGGACTACATCGTCGTTCCTGCGGAAGCAGGAACCCGGAATGGCCAATGCGGCACGAATGCAAGCCGAATGTACGTCCACTTGGATTCCCGCGCAAGCGGGAATGACGGGAGTCGTAGTCGTTTTTCTAGTGCGCCAGGCGGGACGCGGCCAGGACTTCCAGCAATCGCTCGATGAAAGAGCCCCGGTTGCCCGTCCCGTTGAAAACGGCGGCGTTGAACTCTCGCGGGTCCCTGGTCAGTTACGGGTCTTCTCCGTAGGACGTGGGGTTGCCGGCGGCGATCCACGCGGGCGTGCCGTCGTCCACGTTGTACAGGTTCTCCGCGTCGTAGCCCATGGCGGCGGCCAGTTCGCAGGCCAGACCGCTGCGGACGCCGGCCGCGCAGATGAACAGCAGCTTCTTGTCCTCCGGCACTTCGTCCATTCGACCCGGCAGATCGTCCACGTTGATGTGGATCGCCCCGCTGGCGTGGCCGGTGACCCATTCGTCATCCCGGCGCACGTCGACTACGACGGTGCCTTCCGGATCGGCCTGCAGGATCTGCAGCGCTTCCGGCGAGTCTACCCGGTAGTAGGGTTCGCCTGGGTTCTGTCGTGGCATATCGGTTACCTCCTTGGTTCTTTGCGTAGTTGCTTAGGACTGCTGGGATGCTTGTTCAGTAACTTCGAAACCAGCCGAATTCGGAAAATGACCTAACTACACTAAGAGTCCATTCCGTTAGAGACTTCAAGAACTCGGCCACGATGTCTCATGCCTCTATCAGGGGCCCAAGGCCAAGGACTTCCCATTTGTTCTCCCAGCCTTGGAGATCGTTGTCTTTGAAACTATGGTGCAACGAATCGTGCTTCTTACCGGGCCGCTGGCCTCCGCGCTCCGCCAAATAATCCTTGTGAAGCCTTCGTACCAGATCACGGCGAACCTCGTCATCAGTAAGAATGAAATACCGTTGCCCACCGTCTTTTTTCAGCGTGACGAAGACCCAGAATGTGTCTGGTTTTCCAGGAATAGGTTCCTCCAGACGAGGAGTGCAGGTTTTCGGACATTTACCTTTGCCGGGACATCCCGCAAGGGTAATTTTCGCCCAACCGTGCTGTAATCCAACTTGCCAATTCCCGTGGTCACGTTTGGTCTTTACTTGGATGTAAGCCATCCGTTGCATGCCGCCGTCAGTGGCAACAATGTCTATTCCAGGTACGTTACCCGAAAAGGGAGAAGCATAGGCTCCGCGACGGTTGAGCTCGGCTGCAACGTAGTGTTCACCAGCTCGACCTATATTGTCTGTCCGATGTCGAGGCATTATTCCCCGTTCGCGTCAGTTCTGTGGCAAATCGAGATGGGTGCCGGCGATGGGATGCAGCCGTCGGTAGGCCGCCTCGGATATGCGCCGGCGGTCGGTGATGATGGCGTTGGTCAGCGCCGTCTGGCAGTCGCAGGGACCCAGCGCGGCCAGCTCCGGCATGATGTGGCGCAGGATGATCCGGCTGTTGGCGACGTTGGCCACCAGGTTCTCCACCACCATTTCCACCGTCACGTCGTCGTGGTCGGGGTGCCAGCAGTCGTAGTCGGTGACCCACGCCATCACGGCGTAGCAGATCTCGGCCTCGCGGGCCAGCTTGGCCTCGGGCAGCGTGGTCATGCCGATGATGTCGCCGCCCCACGCGCGGTACATGTTCGACTCGGCGCGGGTGGAAAAGGCCGGCCCTTCCATGACCACCAGCGTGCCGCCCTGGTGGGTGGGGATGCCCTGGCCCGCGGCTCCGTCGGCGAGCACGGCGCTCATCTCCGGGCAGAACGGATCGGCGAAGGAGATGTGCGCCACCACGCCGTCCTCGAAGAAGGTGCTGTCCCGGCGGCGGGTGCGGTCGATGAGCTGGTCGGGTACCACCATGTGCTGCGGCTCGTAGTCCGCCTGCAGACTTCCCACCGCGCTCACCGACACGATTTGCTTCACCCCCAGGGTCTTCAGCGCGTAGATGTTGGCGCGGAAGGGCAACTCGGTCGGGCTCACCCGGTGCCCCCGCCCATGGCGGGGCAGGAAGGCCACGGGCACATCCAGCAGTTCGCCCACGGTGATGACGTCGCTGGGCTTCCCGTAGGGCGTGTCGATGTCCACCACGGCAGTTTCGGCAAAGCCCTGTATTTCGTACAGGCCGCTGCCGCCGATGATGGCGATTTCCGCTTGTGGTTGGTTTGGCATTGGGTTGAATTTCCTGAATGTTCGAATGTTGGTTTGAAGGGATGGCAATGGCTACGCTCAGACGGTTCCAGCTACGATGCCGGCGACGATACCGCCCACGATTGAGAGCCATAAAATGACGCCTAGGACGATGCACAACACCTCGCCCTTGCCGAAGCGGGCGGACCGCATCAGACGACCGTCCACGGCCTCCCAGTACCGGTTCAGGTTGGACTGCATGACACACAGGACGACGATGACCACGATCAAAGCAATAATCTGGAGGATAACGCCAGTCAGACCTATGACGACGCCTCCGGCCGGGGAAGGGCTTCGCATGGCGCTGCCAGCCAAGTTCGCGATCCCGCTGATGACCACCGCGGTGGTGAGGAGGCCCAGGTTCAGCGTGTCGGGTACACCTCGTTCGACCATCAGCGCCTTGTAATGCCGGATGTGGGCGTGGTAGCGGAAAAAACCGTACACGGGCACCAACTGCGTCAGCCCGTGCCACACGGGGTAGTGAAAATCGCCCGTTTCCGCCGCCAACTCCAGGGTGTGGTCGCGGTACTGCTTCCACGTTCTGTACATCCAGTAGATCCAGTACAGGCCCATGCTGATGACGGACACCAGGACGACGCGGGCAATGGAGATGTACGCGCCCCGCGCCAGGTCGCCGGCGAGGGGTTCGCTTTCTCCGTATATGTCGGCTTGCCAGGTTGTCATTGATAGATTCGCTGTTGTTTTGCCGGGATGCGCCGTCAGTTGGTGAGGTAGTATTGGACGTAGTAGCCGGCGATGGTGAACCACAGGATCACGCCCAGGGCCGCCAGCACCATCGCGCCCCGGCCGAGCCTGGCGCGGTTGGCCAGCTCGCCGTCCACCGCGGCCCAGTACCGGTTGGAGTTCGCCTGGATGCGGCAGACCATGATGGTAGCGACCAGCATTCCGACCAGGCTCACTACGTCCAGTATCAGGTCGATCAGGACGCTGATGCCGTCCTCTCCCCAGTATGTGTTCAACCACTGGGTCGGCAGCGGGCTCCACGCTGCCGTGGCGATGATCAGTACCACCAGGATCGGCGCCATCTTCAGGTTGTGCGGCACGCCGCGCTCCTCCATGAGGTCGCGGTACGCCTTGCAGTGCGCGTAGAACCGGAACCACCCGTAGATCGGCACCAGCATGGCCAGCGCGTGCCAAACGGGATAGACGTTCGCGCCCGTGTGCTCCCGGTACTGGTCCCACGTCCGGTACACCCAGTAGAACAGGTACAATCCGAAGCTGATGACCGACAACGCAAAAATGCGCGGGGTGGAGAGGTGGTATCCGTACGTCTGGGCGGCGGGCGCCGCCATGCCACCCACCGAGTCGTCGGATTGTCGGGACGCCATCATCAACAACCCTCAGCCCAGCTGCGGCACCTGCTCGGGCAGGTAGTGAGTCGAGCGGAACACGCTGTTGACCACGAAACCCTGCTCGTTGGGCGCGAAGTGCGGGTTGACGTACTCCCAGACTACATCACCGTCGGGCGTCACCTGGAAGATGCGCCCCGGCTGGCCCTCGGTGATCAGCGTGTTGCCGTTGGGCAACCGCCGCGCGCCGGAAATGTACGCGCTGAAGAAGTTGAAGGGCGGGTTGTCCTGGTACTGCCACACGATCTCGTTGGTCGCGGTGTTCACCTCGATGACGCGAGAGGCCGGCAATGGGTTGTTCCGGCTGTGGGACCCGTTGTCGTAGATCAGGACGTTGCCGTTGTCCAGCATCGACGGGTCGTGCTGCTGCGCCAGCACATCGTCGCCGACTTGCCACACGATGTTGCCGCTGGCCTTGTCGATGATGCCCACGGTGGAGATGTTGCGGAAGCTGAACATCACGCGGTCGTCGCCCAGCGGCACCACGGTGTTGCCGTGGCTCCACTCGTCGCGCAGGTCGTTGAAGGTGACGACGTGGCGCTCGGGGTCCAGGTGCTCGGCGGCGTGCCACTCCCAGATGCGGTTGCCGTTGGCGTCAACTTCCACCAGCACGTCGCACCACATCCCGGTGTACTCCTCCCTGGCCTCCGTGCCGGGCTGCCCGCCCCTGATGGTTGCCGCCTGGGCGTCGTCCATGCGCTGCACCGTCATGTAGAGGCAGCCGCCGGACGCGGTGCGCCTGGCGTCATGGTGGTGGTACGGGTCGCGGTGTTCCCACAGGATATTGCCGTCCCAATCGGCCTCCAGCATGATCCCGCCCTTGAACCGCTTCATCCCATCGAAGGTGTCCCAACCCCCGTCATCCGGCACCTTGCCGCCGTAGAACAGGTTGCCGTTGGGCAGCAGGTAGCCGTACAGTCCCGGAGGGTAGGGCATCTGCCACCGGTGAGCCACCTCGCCGTTGATGTCCAGCAGGTAAACGGTGCCGTTGCCGGACATGGGCGCGAACAGCGTGTAGCCGGGGCAGGCTCGTTCCGGATCGCAGGCCGTCAGTCCGGTGCGAGCCATGCGGCGGCGGGTCTGTTGGTCGATGGTCATCAGTCTTCCTTGAGTGTCCTGTTTATCTCGTTGTTCCCGTGAACCTTCGCTTCGCGGTTCCCGCGTCCCTTTACCTCGTCATTCCCGGTCTTTCCCGCGTCTTTCTACCTGGCCATGCCCGCGTTTTTCCAGTCATTCCCGCGAAAGCGGGAATCCACTGACGCCAGCAGCGTCAGGCCGCATCCACCGCCCGCCGCAGCGACTCGGTATATGGCGGCCGGCACACCATGGTCTCGGTGACGATGCCGGCGATGTAGCGGTGCGGCGTCACGTCGAAGGCCGGGTTGTAGGCCGGCGTGCCCTCCGGAGCTGTGGGAGCGCCTCCGTAGCCGGTCACTTCGTGCTGGGGCCGCTCTTCGATGGCGATGTCGTCGCCGTGTCCGATGGCCAGGTCCACCGTGCTGGTGGGCGCCGCGATGTAGAACGGGATGCCGTTCTCGTGGGCCAGCACCGCCAGCATGTAGGTGCCCACCTTGTTCGCCGTATCCCCGTTGGCGGCGATGCGGTCCGCGCCGGTGATCACGCAGGACACCTCGCCCTTCTGCATCAGCACACCCGCCGCCGAGTCCGCGATCAGCGTGGACGGGATGCCCAGTTGCAGGAATTCCCACGACGTGAGACGCGCGCCCTGCAGCCAGGGCCTGGTCTCGGTGTTGTAGACGTTGAAGCGCCCGCCGGCCTCCCAGCCGGCCCGTATCACGCCCAGCGCGGTACCGAACGCCGACGTCGCCAGCGCGCCGGTGTTGCAGTGGGTCAGCACGCCCTGGCCGTCGGCGGGCATCAGCGCCCGGCCGTGCTCGCCGATGCGCCGGTTGATCGCCTCGTCCTCTTCCTGGATGCGGCGGGCCTCCTCTTCCAGGCGCGGCAGGATGCTCCCCGGATCAGGCTCCGCCTCCGCAACGCGCATCATGCGGCGCACGGCCCAGCCCAGGTTGACGGCGGTGGGTCGGGCGGCCGCGATGTGGGCCCCGGCCTGCCGCAACGCGCCGATGAAGTGGTCCCGCTCCCGGGATTGCAGCTCGGCGGCGGCCAGCACCATGGCGTAGCCGGCGGTGACTCCGATGGCGGGAGCGCCCCGCACGCGCATCTCGGTGATGGCGGCGGCAGCAGCGCGGTAGTCGGTGATGCGAACGGTAACTTGCTCGTGGGGCAGGAGCGTCTGATCCAGGAGCTCCAGCCGCCCGCCCGTCCAGTTGATGGGGCGAATTTCGTTCATAATTGCGTAGAAGACGCGGAGTGCGTCAGTGGCGCTCTGTGCTACGCTGCGATCACACTGGCGGAGTCTGTTTTCCCGACAGGCAAAAAAGAAAGGCCCACCCGCACTTGGGAGAGCCACCTTCACAGTCCGCCCCTCATCTTTCGTCCCGCCGTGGTGTGCGCACGCATCGCGTGTTGCAAACCAGGGACGCCGGATTTAGCACCTCATCCCACGGGGTGAGCGGGACAGGTTGCCAGGCTTCACAGGGCCGTTCCCTCCGCCTGTCTGAATAAGGGTTCCAGCAGCGTATGCAGTTTTTAACTGCTATCAATACTACTCGCCGGGACGGTAAATGTCAAGGTGACGGCGAATTTCGTCGGCCCGTCAGGCCGTCAATTGCACCCGGTGTGGTGGCACGACGGGCCCGAATCCGGTATTCTGTGCGCCACACCAACGGAACCGAACGCCGGGAGGGTTTGTGACCATGACCACCACCGCTGCCGTAACAACCGACGACCTCTGCACCATCGAACAGCAGCCCAGTCGCTTCAACGACGAGTTCGGCGAGATGAGCCCCAGGGCCAAGATCAAGGTCAAGGGTGAAATGTCCGACTTCGTGCAGAAGTTCATCGCCGCTTCTCCCTTCGTGGTCATGGCCTCGTCCGACCCGGACGGCAACTGCGACGCCTCTCCCAAGGGCGGCAAACCCGGCTTCGTCAAGGTCATCGACAGCACCCGCCTGCTGTTTCCCGACGTTGCCGGAAACCGTCTGTTCCAGTCCTACCAGAACATGGACGCCAACCCCCACGTCGGCCTGCTGTTCATGATCCCCGGCGTCAACGACACGGTGCGCGTCAACGGCACGGTCACCATCGTGGACAAAGAGGAACTGGAGCGGCAGAAGGTGGAGCTGGAGCTCTATTGGACCGACGACAACTCCAAGCACCTCCAGGGCATCATCGTCAACGTCGAGGAGTCCTACGGCCATTGCCCTCGCGCCTACAACTTCGCCAAGCTGTGGGACACCGACCAGATCGCCGAGAACCAGGAGAACCGGCCCATTCCGCTGCGCCCATAGCGCAGCACGCACAAAGCCGGAATTGTCAGGGGCGGGTTTGAAACCCGCCCCTGAAGTTTGCACTGATTGGACCGTCAGAATCAGGATTTCTCGGATTTTGAGATTTACAGGATTGAGATATCTTCGCCGCTGAAACGCTTCAATCCGGCAAATCCCAAAATCTTGAAAATCCTGATTCTGACGATTTAACCCACCCCGGTGGCAAGCCGGAACACAAACAACGCCGGCTGTATAAGTATCCGCCCCAGGAAGTTGATGCCGAAGGCATAGCTCAGGAACAGGTTAACGCCGACCAGCCCGATCAGAGGTATCCAGCCGTACCGCTCGAACTGGAGGTAAGACCGGTAGAGCGATCCGGGAAGCAGGCCGCCCACCACCTTGCTGCCATCCAGCGGCGGCAGGGGAATCATGTTGAATATCCCCAGGATCAGGTTGAAGAATATCGCCAGGAACGCGGCGAACCCCAGGATGTCGACGATCCCCGACACAAACCGGGTGTCGGTCACCACCGGCAGCAGATCGAGGCGGAATACCAACCCCAGCACGAACGCCAGCACGAAGTTGGACAACGGGCCGGCCAACGCCACCATCGACATCCCGAAACGACCGTGACGCAGGTTATACGGATCCACCTGCACCGGCTTGGCCCAGCCGAATCCAACCACCAGCAACAGCAGAAACCCGAGCAGGTCGATGTGCTTGATCGGGTTGAAGGTCAGCCGCCCCATGCGCCGGGCGGTGTCGTCCCCTTCGATATGGGACGTCAGCGCATGGCTGAACTCGTGGACGGTGAAACCGATGATCAGGCCAACCAGCCCGATACCGATCACCAGCACGAACGCTGCCGGGTTTTCCCGGAGCAGATCGAGGCTCTGGAGGATCACGTCGTAGAGCTTTCCAGCCCGGTTCGCCCCCCGCGTCGCGACGCCGGCTGTGCGCGGGGCATGGCCATCAAATCGGCCTTGATCGCTGCCAGCCCTTCGGCGCCGTGATCGTTGGCTTCGGCGACGATGGCCACGGCGCCGGCCTGGCGCAGGCCCAGCAACTCGTTGGCGGAGGGGCGAGGACCGACGCGCACCACGAGGTATTTCTCGGCCCGCCGGGCGGCGTCCGCGACCTGCCCCAGATCCGGCAGCGTCCAGGGCCCGGTCATGGCAGACCTGTCCAGCACGAGGAAGTCCAGGGGCATGCTGGCGAGGATGCGCCACATATGGCCATCCACGTCGTCGGGAATGCGCGCGCCGTGGGTCATCTGCCGATCTGCGAGGTCGATGGCGTCGACCAGGGCGGTTGCCACCGGCGATACCGTGAAATCGGCGCCGGTTGCCTGCCAGGCGCGGATGCCCTCCGGTTCCAGGGGCACGCCGCCCAGTCCCCAGATGCTGTACTTCACCTCGGGCAGGGTATCCGGCGTTATCGTGGGAGAAGCGATGACCACCGCGTCGGCGGAGTCGGCAGCCGCAGCCAGCGCAGCATCGACGTCGCCGGAGCAGCGGGCGATCAGCGCCATGCCCGGCAGCCGCGTAGACTGGGCCGATCCGAACCCCAGCGACGGACCGCTGCCGGCTTCAATCCGTTCGAAAAGGCTGCGCAGTTGGGTCATGCCAAGGTCTTCCTGACGTGAAGTAGGGGCGAATAATCATTCGCCCCTACCGCGGTGCTATTGTGGGGTTAGAGCGGTTGCCAGACCCGTTTGCCGTCCACGCGGGCGATCTTGCCGATCTGCTTGCCCGGCGGGAAGTGGCCGGCGCAGATCGTCCAGTCCCCTTCCTCGGCGGCGTCCAGCAGGCGGGCACGGGAGGCGGCGGATTGCTCCTTGTCGGTGTCGACGCCGGCACACCAGCTCGGCTCGGATACCTGGGCGATGGTGTGCAGCACGTCGCCCATGACCACGCCGCGCTGGCCGTTGGAGTTGATCAGCACCACCTGGTGGCCCGGGGTGTGACCGGGCGCGGGAGCGATGGAAATCTCATCGCTGATGGTGTGTTCCGGCTCCTCCAGGATCTGCTGGAGACGCAGACGGCGCAGCGGCATCACCTGGCGGTCGATGTACGGATACATCTGCCGGCCCTGCTCCGACGTGAAGTAGTCATAGTCGGGCCGCGACATGACGTAACGGGCGCGGCGGAAGTTGGGCGCCGGCATGCCGCCGGAGTAGCGCAGGTTCCAGCCCACGTGGTCGCCGTGCAGGTGGGTGTGGATGATGTAGTTGACTGAATCGCTCGGCCCGACGTTGGTATTATTCACGCCCACGTTGGATTCCAGGTGCGGGCGCAACTCCTCGTACAGGTTGCCGGTGACGTTGCCGCGGTCGGGGTGCGGGCCGGGGCCCATGCCGGTGTCCACCAGGATGACGTGCTCGGAGGTGTTGAGAAGGAAGACGCCGTAGTAAAGCTGGAGCTGGCCGTTCTCCAGGGTGTCCTGGTAATCCGCCCAGGCGGACTCGGGGACGTCGGGGAACATTGCCGAGGGCTCGCGCGGCGGCGGCACCATGTCGATGACGGCGGTGACTTTAACGTTACCGATGGTTGCTTGGTCTGCCATTGGGATATTCCTCCTGAGTACGCTGCAAAATGGTGTTGCGGCCTATTCGTCAACTTCGAACGTGACCAGTGAGAAGAGGTCGTAGTCGGACAGCGCTTCCCTGCCTCCAAGACCTATGAGTTCAATAACGACGCCGATCCCGGCGGCGTAGCCACCGGCCTTTTCGATGAGCTTCGCTGCGGCGATGAGGCTGCCACCCGTCGCGATCAGGTCGTCTATTATCAGGACACGAGCTCCCTGCGGCACGTCTTCGGCGTGGACTTCCAACGCGGCCTGGCCGTATTCCAGGCTGTATTCGTATGACAGGGTCGCGCCCGGAAGTTTGCCGGCCTTGCGCAGCAGGATCAACGGGAGACCCATTCGGGTCGCCATCGGGGCGGCGAAGATGAAACCGCGGGAATCGATGGCGGCGAGACAATCCGGGTTGGTCCGTTGCGCCGCCTCCACCATGCGGTCAACCGTCTCGTCAAAGACAACCGGGTTCAGCAGCAGCGACGTGATGTCCTTGAACTGCACCCCATGGATGGGGAAGTTGGGCACGTTCCGGATATGTTCGGCGAGGTCGATAGGCATGGCACTGACGCCAGTATCCGCCGCTGCGTTCTGACGGTCCGCAGCGAGGCGCGAATTAGTCTATTAGCAGCCGATGGTACAGTCAACCGCCGACCGCGCCGCACTACTCTCCCGACTGTCGACGGGCCAGTTCCTCTTCCAGCTGGCGCACCCGTTCCACTGCCGCGTCGCGCTGGGCCGTGGCAACGTCCCGCTGGGCGATCGCCGCGTCCCGCTGGGCCTTGGCTTCGGTCAGCTCGGGCAGATACTCCCCCGTGCCGGGATCCCAGAAGCGGAGCGTACCGTCGTACCAGTGCAGTTCCAGGCCCAACGCGGCGCTGTATCCGCGCACGACGTCATCGGCTCCGGCGGTCACTTCGATTGGTACATAGATGCCGTCAACCAGCCGGTCGCCGGCCAGCGCCGTGTCGTGATAACGCCCGCCGGTGTGGTCGAACCGCCAGTATTCCGCCACGCCGTAGCCGGCGTAGATGTCCCGCTTCTCCATGTAGTCCCGCCGGCCCGTGCTCTTGGACGCGACCTCCAGCACGAAGTCGGGCGGCTTGCCGATTTCACCGATGGCGTAGCCGTTGGATTCGGTAATCTCCGCCGGCGGAATCTCCAACCCTATCGCGACCATGCAGTCCGGTTTGGGCGCGTTTGGAACGTCGCTGGGGGAGTAACAGAGATAGCCCTCGCCGCCGACGAACACGTCCGGGCGCGCGCTGAAATGGTCCTCCAGGATCACATAGGCGCGGCTGATGTAAGGGAATTGCTCCTGCATGTCCGGCGAAACTGGCGGGTCCGGCAGCCAAGTCAGGCGCGGAGACCGGCCTGCCGGATCAATCTGTGAAGCGGGTTTGGTTGTCATGGTGGGCCTCTCGGCGCGATCAGTCACACGGTGGAGACGGGCAAGATTGTAGCACCGGCCGACTGCTATTCCGAAACCACGCTTGTCAGGTGTTTGATGCTGACCACCCGACGGCCCAGGCCCAACCGGATGGCGACCAGATCGATCCGCCAGTCGGCATCCTGGTCGGCCTCTTCACACTGAGCGAGAAAGTCCTGGGCCGCCAGAATCAGACGCCGGGCCTTGGTTTCCGTCAGCGATTCCTCCGGTCCACCGTAGGCGCCGCTCCGGCGGGTGCGAACCTCCACGAAGACCCACTCCTGCCCGTCGCGGGCAATCAGGTCGATCTCGCCCCATCGGCACCGGTAATTTGACGCCCAAATGCGGTACCTCTTGGCCTCAAGGTGATGCCGCGCCAACTCCTCGCCGATTGCGCCGATCTTTCGCGACGAGGTCTCGGAAGCCTCCCGGGGATCATCGGGATTCGGCATCGGAGAGCAGCCTCGCCTGTCGCAGCGGGCTGAATGACCTGCGGTGTATCGGAGACGGCCCCAGCTCGGACAGGCAGCGCAGGTGCTTGGCCGTCGCATACCCCTTGTGACTCGCGAACCCGTACCCGGGGTAGCAGCGATCCGCCTGCACCATAAGCTCGTCGCGGGCCACTTTCGCCAGGATGCTGGCCGCCGCGATGGACAGCGACTTCGCATCGCCCTTGACCACAGCCTGATGCGGCAGCGGCCACTCTTTCATGGGGACCCAGTCCAGGAGCAGCGCGTCCGGCGCGGGCTTCAAGCTCTCCACGGCGGCCAGCATCGCCTGTATCACCGCGTTTCCGATCCCCGTGCGGTCGATGTCCTCGGGGCAGACCTGCTCGACTGCAAAGGTGAGGGCATTCTCGCGTATCAGATCTGCGGCCTTGATCCGTCGTCGTTCCGACAGGCGCTTGCTGTCGTCTATGGCCGCGAGCCACGGTTCCTGGCCAGTGAGATTGGGCGGCAAGATGACGGCGGCGGCGGACACCGGGCCGGCCAGCGGCCCGCGTCCGGCCTCATCCACGCCGGCGACCAGACGATAGCCCTGGGCGCGGAATTCCGCTTCCAGGGAAAGGTCAGGCATTGACCAGCGCCGCGCCGGCGGAAGTGGCGTGCTCTGCCGGCCGGGTGCCCGCGATGGCACCGCCGCCCAGAACGGTATCGCCCCGGTAGAACACCGCCGCCTGCCCCGGCGTGATGGCCCGTTGGGGTTCGTGGAACCGCACCAGCGCGCCGTCGCCCAGGGCGGTAACGGTCGCCGGCGCTTCCGCGAACTTGTAGCGTATCTTGACGGTCACATCCACCGGCCCAACCGGAGGAACGCCGGACACCCACGACACCGGGTCGGCGTACAGCGTGTCCTGATACAGGTCGGTCTCAGACCCCACCACCACCTTACGCGTGTCCGGCTCGAGGCGGATCACGAAGCGCGGCGGACCGCCGGAGAGGCCTAGGCCGCGGCGCTGGCCAACGGTGAAATACTGGACCCCTTCGTGCTGACCCAGCACGTTGCCCTCGGCGTCCACGATGTCGCCGGGATGTTCGTCGGTACGCTCCCGCAGGAACTCACGGTAATCGCCGGTGGGAATGAAGCAGATGTCCTGGCTGTCCGGCTTGTCGGCGTTGGGGAACCCCGCCTCCTCGGCCAAGCGGCGGATCTCCGGCTTGGGGTAGTGCCCCACCGGCATCAGAGTCGCCGCCAACTGCTCCTGCCGCATGCCGAACAGCACGTAGGACTGGTCCTTGTCCGCGTCAACTCCGCGGCGCAATGCCCACCCACCGGCACCATCGGCCTCGATGCGGGCGTAGTGGCCGGTGGCGACGTACGACGCCTGCAGCATCCGGGCCCGCTGCGCCAGGAAGCTGAACTTGATCTTGTCGTTGCAGGCGATGCACGGGTGCGGCGTCCGACCGTTCTCGTATTCGCTGCGGAAGTAGTCGATGACGAAGGCGCGGAACTCCCGCTGCACGTTCAACACGTAATGGGGCACGCCCAGGATGCGGCACACCGCCCGGGCGTCTTCCACGTCGTCCAGCGTGCAGCAGCCCCGGTAGTATTCCGGCAGGTCGGCCTGGTCGATGTCGTAAAGCTTCATCGTAACGCCGATGACATCGTAGCCCCGCCGGTGGAGCAGCAGGGCCGCCACCGAAGAGTCAACGCCGCCGCTCATGGCGACGACGACACGGTTGGGGATCGTATGGCTGGCAGCGACACTCATGCTTCAATTCTCGTTCGAGGCGGCCCACTCGTCAAACGCAACTTCGTCGGTATATTCTCCCGGGAGCAGCCCCCAAAGGACAACCATTAGATATGCAGCGTCTTCAAGAGCCAATTGCGTGCCCCGGTAGTCCAGATGGATTTCGTAAAAGTTCCCGTGAAGCGATTCAGCGGCTAACAATGCTCTCCGGATATCCGGTTCATCAGGAGACTCGTCGGCTATCTGGCGAATAATGCTTCGGATCTCCTCGTGCCCCGAGTGGACCCAACCTCGATGACTCGCCACTGCTTTCGCCAGTTGGGCCACCGCTCCCCAGCCCTTCTCGCCGGCCTGGCACAGGTCGCCCTGGGCCAGGTATGCTGGCCATTTGGACCAGTACTCCTTTGCCTTCGGCAAATGCTTGCGAATGGCGGCATCGCGCCGTTCAGGAGACTGGCGTCGCTGTCGCGGCGGCATGGTTAGTATTCCCTCTCAACCCATTCGGCGAAACCTGCCCCGCCCGTGTACTCGTCGGGAAGTTCGGCCCAAAGCGCCTCCATCAGAAGGGCCGTGTCATTCAGCGCCAGCTCCGTCTGGTAACGGTCCAGGAACACTTCGTAGAAGTTGCCATGCAGGATGTCGGCGGAGGTCAGGCCGCGAATGATGGTCTCCCGATGGTCGCTGGACTCGTTTGCCAGTTCACGAATGACCTCTCGGAGCCGATCGTGATCGGAATGCTGCCAACCGCGATGCGTAGCTATCGCTTTAGTCAACTGTGCCACGGCTCCCCACGCCTTTTCCCCGGCCTGGCAAAGGTCCGCCTCCGCAAGGTATGCCGGCCATTTCGACCAGTACTCCCGCGCCTTGGGTAGATGCTTCCTTATGGCGGCATCCCGCCGTTCGGGAGATTGTCGTCGGGTTCGGGGTGGCATAGTACGTTCTGCGTGAATGTCTGCTTGCCGCAGGTATGCAGGTAGTATAGCATCGGCCCCGTTCACCCAGCCCCACCCGAACCTGAACGCCAACACGGAGGCACCCCATGCCCGTAACTTTCGGATGCTCCCTGCCCAGCCGCGGAGCCATGGCATCGCCTGAAAACCTGCGCACCCTCGCCCAGCGCGCCGAGGACCTGTCCTTCGACCACGTGTGGGTCAGCGACCACATCATCATCCCCCACGAGGTCTCGTCCTTCTACCCCTATGCCGCCGACGGCGTGGCGCCTTTCCAGCGGGACAACACCTACTTCGAACCCCTGGCCGCCCTGAACTTCCTGGCCGGCTGCACCACCCGCGTCAAATTGGGCACCCACGTGCTCATCCTCCCCTATCGGAACCCGGTGCTCACCGCCAAGATCCTGGCCACCCTGGACGTCCTCAGCGGCGGCCGCCTGATCCTGGGCGCCGGCGTCGGCTGGATGGAGGAGGAGTTCCAGGCTATGGGTCTGGACACCTACGCCCAGCGCGGGCAGGTCACCGACGAGTACATCCAGATATTCAAGGAGCTCTGGACCTCCGACAACCCCGAGTTCCACGGCGAGCACTACGACATCAGCGGCGCCGGATTCTTGCCCAAGCCCGTGCAGAAGCCCCATCCGCCCATCTGGATCGGCGGCCACACCAACCCGGCCATCCGCCGCGCCGCCACCCTGGGCGACGGCTGGATGCCCATCGGCCTGCGCCCGCCGGCCATCCTGGAGCCCGAGGAGCTTGCCGAGAAGATCGCCCGCCTGCGCCGCGTCAGCGCGAGGGCCGGCCGCGCCGAGGACGCCGTCGACCTGGTGTTCAGCACCGACTGCGTGTTCCACGACGCGCCCCAGGCCGAGCGCCGCATGGTGTCCGGCATCCCCGAGCAGATCGCCGCCGACCTGCGCCAGTACCAGGACCTGGGCGTGCAGCACTTCATCTTCAGCTTCCCCGCCGACAGCGCCGCGCAGCAGCAGGAAGCCATGGAACGCTTCTCCCGCGAGGTGATGCCCCTGATCCCGAACGACTGACCGCGACCGGTTTTTGCCCCCGTGCCGATGCTCCTCGCGCCCAGCATGGAGTTCCGCACGGGGGTGATCCGTTTCAGCCTATGGCCTCGTTGACCAAGCCGAGGCCGCTTCGCAGTCTCTCGGCCCAGTCTGGCCTGGGCCGTATCACGGGAAAGATGCACGTCCGGAACAGGCAGATCCCTTCGCGCAGGGCAAGTTCATGCTCGTCCCAGCCGAAGCGGTCCAGGGCAACGCTCTTGAAGATACCGTGGTACTCCATCCTGATCGTCGCACGCTTCTCTGTTCCCGTCATGGCGCTCCACCGCAGATGGGCGAGGAAGTTGCCCACGTCCAGCATCGGGTCTCCGGGTCCCGCCTCCTCGTAATCGACCAGCACCAGGCGTCCGTCCGGCAAAACCAGCATCTGGTCGTCGTAGAAGTCGTTGTGCGCCGTGCCCCGGGGCTGCCACGACCGGATAAACGGCTCCAGGGACGAAACCGCGCGATCCAATTCGCTGCGGACACCGTCGTGGTCCCGCGCCGCGTGCTGGATCTCCCGCCTCGCGCCGCGGTAGCGCCCGGCCAGATCGAACGGGCGGCTGCTGCCGGCTTCCGCCGGGATGGCCCAGATGCTTTCCAGCCCTGCCAGCAGCGCATCGGTGTCGGGCTGCTTGCCGGCCCGGATATATTGACGCAGGTTCTCGCCCGGGATCTCCGACGTCCAAACCACAGCGCCATCGTGCCAGCAGCCGGCAATCCTGGGAACCGAAAAGCTGGAGCGGGCGACCAGCCTGGTGGCATCCAGCAGGGGTTGGACCGCGGTTGGCTTCATCGCCCTCGCGTAGAACCTGGCCCTACCAAGCCGGTGCCGAAGCACCGCGTGGCTCCCGGGACGGTACCGCACCACCTCAACGCGTATCCGCCGCGGCGGAATGGACATGACGTGTTTCTTGACCAGCCCCAGTGCGGACTCGGGATCTGCGGCGCCGCCCAGTCCCGGCAGGTCCGGATCTTCGGGGAATCGAAAGACCTGTGCCGCTCCACCCTCATCCCGCAGCAGGGTGAACCGCTGGTTGGGGACGTAGACGTCCTCGGGCCATTCCGCCTCGTAAGTTGCCCGTGAGCGCCGACCTCGAACCCGTGAGACCTCCAGGACCTCCACGTTCAGCGGCTCTTCCTCCGGTCGCCCGTACGCATGGCAATAAACCTGCCAGGCCCAATCGGGATTATGGAGGTCACCAGTCCCCGCCAGAGAATCCCATGAAACAGCTGCAGCAGTCATAGTGCTCTAGCTGCTGTTGCCAGTATCCGGTGTATCCGGGCTGGGCGTTGCCGGCGATGGCGTTGCCGGCGATGGCGTGACCGGCGACGGCGTTGCCGGCGATGGGGTCACCGGCGATGGCGTTGCCGGCGATGGGGTCACCGGCGACGGCGTCGGCGCTGTGGCCGTATCGTCCGTGCCTGCGGTGAACGCAACCTCCGGAGTGTCTACCCCGTCGTTGTCTGTCGGCGTCGGAGTGTCTATACCGTCACGGTCGGTAGTATCAACGCCATCGTTATCGGTGTAGGGAGTTTCCACCCCGTCGTTGTCCGTGGTCGGCGTGTCTATGCCGTCCGTATCCGTCCCATCGTTGTCCGTCTCGCTGACCGTCTCATTCCCGTCGTTATCCGTGTACGGCGTGTCGATGTTGTCGTTGTCGGTGGTATCCACTCCGTCGTTGTCCGTGTAGGGCGTTTCCACTCCATCGTTATCCGTGGTGTCCACGCCATCGTTATCGGTGTACGGGGTTTCCACCCCGTCGTTATCCGTGGTCGGCGTGTCTATGCCATCCGTATCCGTCCCGTCGTTGTCCGTCTCGCTGACCGTCTCGTTCCCGTCGTTATCCGTGTACGGCGTGTCGATGTTGTCGTTGTCGGTGGTATCCACTCCGTCGTTGTCCGTGTAGAGGGCGGCAACCGCTTGATCGCTGGTCTCAGGAGCGCCTACGGCGTCCCTGGCCGCACCGTCGTTGTCGGGCACGTCGGCGAGGCCCTGCGAAACGGAAGGTGCGTCTGCCCCCTCATTTTCCGTTTCGGGCGTGTCGATGCCCTCGCCGTTTATGGTATCCGCGCCGCCATCGGTATATGGTGTGACGAAGCCGTCGTCGTCTGTTACGGGAACAATGGCGTCGCCGTCGTCCTCTTCATCGTCATCCGCTTCATCCACCGGCGACAGGACGGATCGGGAAATGACGGCAGCGTTCGCAGCGTGTTCAACGCCAGCCGCGCCCACCGCAGAGGCCACGCCTCCCCACACCAGAGCCAGCGCCATCACCAGCGCGACAACACTCGAACCAAAACTCTTTCCCATATCACCCCGCTCTTCCCCGGTAATGACCGGACTCCGTTAAGGTATGTCGACACAGTGAAAGGGATAAGCTATTGAAACCTGTCTGCAGTGTAACAGGCTGATCGCTATTCGGTATTCAGCTGACCGGATCGACACGATATGTGACTGAATGCGACAGATTACCGGCTCTTGCCGGAAATACATGCCGTTTGTATTGAAAGTTTCTCGCTATCTGCCGGCCCGTTCCTTGATCCGTGCCCGGCCCGAATGCCGGACGTCGAACCTCGCTATCGTATAATGCTGCCAAACCCGAACTCCCGGAGCCAAACCAGCCATGGCCACCATCAAACCCTTCCGCGGTTGCCGCTACGACCCCGCCGCCGTGGGCAACCTGTCCTCCGTCATCTGCCCGCCCTACGACATGATCGGACCGGAGCTCAAAACCGAGCTCCAGCAGCGTAGCCCCTACAACGCCGTCCACCTGGAGGGCGGCGAACAGCCGGACCCGGTGGATCCCCAGGCCGGCTACCAGCAGGCTGCGGGACTGTTCCAGCGCTGGCTGGCCGACGGCGTCATACGCCAGGACGACGCGGCATCGTTCTACCTGATGCGCCACGCCTACGACTTCGGCGGCCGCCGCTACCAGCACCTGGGCCTGTTCGCCGACGTGCTGGTGGAGGACTACGACGCCGGGTCGGTTCTGCCTCACGAGTTCACCCGTGAACCGTCGGTGCTGGACCGGGTGGCATTGCTGGATGCCTGCCAGGCCCAGTTCAGCCCCATCCTGTCGCTGTACCGCGACTCGGAGGGCAGCCTCCAGCGCGTGTTCGACCGGATCATCTCCGAGCCGCCGGACGCCTCGGCGGCGACTCCCGCCGGGGGCAACGCGGAGTTCTGGCGCATCGCCGATGACGCCACGCAGGCCAGCATCATCGATACCTTTGCCGGCCGGGCCATTTTCCTCGCCGACGGCCACCACCGCTACGAGGCCGCCCTGCGTTACCGGCGCAGCCGGCCCGGCGCCGAGCAGTCCGATGACCGCGCCGCCAGCAACTACGTGATGATGTCCCTGGTCGAGTTCGACGACCCCGGTCTGCTGCTGCTGCCCTACCATCGGGTCGCCGGCGGCATGTCGGCCGAGCAGCTCGACGCCGTACGTTCCAAAATGGACGAGTACTTCGACGCACGTCCGTTGAACCCCGACATTACTCCCGCCGCGGCGGTGTCCGATGTCGCCCGCGTCGGCGAGAACGGCCACTGCTTCGCCGTCTTCTGGGGTGACGGCCCGCCCACCATCCACACGCTGCGCGACGGCGTAGACTGGGCCGCCTGGGGTCAGCTGGCGGTCTCCGAGGCGTGGGTGCTGCAGGACCGAGTGCTGGAGCCGGTGCTGGGAGACGCGCTGGCCCAGCACGTCGACTACAGCCCCAACCACGAGGCCATCGTCCAGCAGGTCAACGTCGGCGAGCAGCAGGCGGCCATCCTGCTCAAGCCCTTCCCACTGGAACCCTTCCGTCAGATCGTCAGCGCCGGCAACCGCCTTCCGCCCAAATCGACCTTCTTCTACCCCAAACTACCCACCGGCCTGGTGATCAACCAGCTCTCCGGCAGCATCTAGCCTGCGAGGTGACGCCATGACCACAACCGCCGTCCCCGCACAAACCTTCGCGCCGACCCGGCGCCGCTTCACCGTGGAAGAGTTCTACGCCATGGCCGAGGCCGGCATCCTCGATGAGGAAGAGCGCGTCGAACTGCTGAACGGAGAGGTTTTTGTAATGGCGCCTATGGGAGCGGCTCACGCGGACATCACAGACCTCTTCGATGACTTTTTCAAGGCATCGTTGCGGGGTCGCGCTCGCGTGCCGGTACAGGGGCCGCTGAGAATCGATGACACCACATTACTGTTTCCGGACCTCGCGGTGCTCCGGCCGCGGACGGACTACCGTCGCCGTCTGCCCGAACCGGAGGATGTACTCCTGGTCATTGAGGTATCAGACAGCTCGATACGGCGCGACCGTGATGCCAAATTATCCCGCTATGCCGCCGGCATCCCCGAGGTGTGGATCGCCAACGTGCCAGCCTGCCACGTTGAAGCCTTCCACGACCCGGTGGATGGGGTCTATCAAAGCCGCCGCATCGTCCCCGCCGACGGCCAAATCAGCCCCCGCGCCTTCCCCGACGTCGAACTGACCGTGGGCGATTTCCTGTTCGAATAAGGAGCCGCCGTGACGACAACCGCCGTCCCCGCACAAACCTTCACGCCGACCCGGCGTCGCTTCACCGTGGACGAATTTCTTGCCATGGACCAAGCCGGCATTTTTCATCCGGAGGAGCGTTTGGAACTGCTGGACGGAGATGTGTGCGAAATAGCGCCGATTGGGGTAGCAAGCGCCCATGGCATCGACATAGTTGGCCGCGAATTGGTCTACCAACTGCACGAGCGAGCGCTGGTGCGGGTGCGAGGCCTGGTTCAACTGGATGATCTAAACCTGCCCATTCCGGATAGCGCGGTACTGCGGTTGCGCGACGACTACCGCCGGGCACATCCAACCCCCGCCGACATATTCCTGATCGTAGAGGCATACGACAACCCGAAACAATTCGACCGTAACGCCAGGTTATCCCGCTATGCCGCAGCCGGCATCCCTGAGGTTTGGATTGCCAACGTGGCGGCCCGGCAGGTGGAAGCCTTCCATGACCCCGTCGACGGCGTTTACCAGAGCAGCCGGATAGTCTCCGCCGACGGCCGGATCAGTCCCCGGGCTTTCCCCGACATCGTGCTGACCGTGGGCGAATTCCTGCTCGGCGACCCCGCCGGCGAAGGCGACGATACGGGCACTCCCGGAACGGATTCGTAAATCCTTGCTATAATACTGGCCGCGTGTGAACAAAATCACGCTGTTATCCGCCGTCCCATGAGGCACAGCGCTGACGACCAGCGTCGTCCCACAGACTAATGATATGCGCCCTCGCGCGCCCACCAGGAGCTTTCCCGATGACCCTGACCAAGATCGAGCCCCAGAACCTGCGTACCCCCGGTCCTACTCCCATCCCCGACGACATCGTCGACGAGATGTCCCTGCCCATGATCAACCACCGGGGTCCCGAGTTCAAGGAGCTGATCGAGGCCACCACCGCCGGTCTGAAGCAGGTCTTCATGACCACCAACGACCTCTACATCCTCACCTCCAGCGGCACCGGCGCCCTGGAGGCCGCGGTGGTCAACACGCTGTCCCCCGGCGACAAGGTTATCGCCGCCACCGCCGGCTCCTTCGGCGACCGCTTCGTGCAGATCGCCGAGGGCTACGGCGCCGACGTCACCCGCATGGACTTCGAGTGGGGCGACGCCATCGACCCCGAGGCCATCCGGGCCGAACTACGGAAGGACCCGGACATCAAGGCCGTCCTCGTCACCCACAACGAAACCTCCACGGGCGTAACCCACGACCTGGAATCCATCGCCCGCGTGGTCAAGGGCGAGTTCGACAAGCTGCTCCTGGTCGACGCCGTCAGCAGCCTGGGCTGCATCCCGCTTCCGGTGGACGGCTGGAACTGCGACCTGGTGGCCACCGGCTCCCAGAAGGGTTTCATGATCCCGCCCGGCCTCGCGTTCATCAGCATCAGCGCCCGGGGCTGGGAGGCCTATCAGGACGCCAAGATGCCCCGCTTCTACTTCGACCTGATGGCCGCCGAGCGCTCCCTGTCTCGTGGACAAACTCCATGGACCCCCAACGTCGCGCTGCTCTACGGCCTTCGCCTGGGCCTGGACCACATCCTCGACGAGGGCCTGGAAAACGTGTACGAGCGTCACGCCGATGTTGCCGCCTACTGCCGGGCCGGCGTCAAGGCCCTGGGGCTGGAACTCCTGGCCAACGACGAGTCACGCGCCTCCAACACCGTTACCGGCATCAAGATGCCGGAGGACATCGACGGAGGCCGGTTCATGTCCATGATGCGCGAGGATGAAGGCGTCGTCCTGGCCGGCGGTCAGGGCAAACTCACCGGCCACTGCTTCCGCATCGGTCACCTGGGCTGGGTAACCAGGGAAGACATCACGGAGGTGCTGGAAGCCCTGGAACGCGTGCTTCCCAAGGTCGGCTTCAAAGGCTAGTTCGCGCACCAAATGCAAGTGGGGGCGAAAGCTATTCGCCACCACGTTTATCCGTCGTTATGTCATCGATTTCGCAACTCCAACAGGCAATGGCGGCGCTTCGCCTGTCCCTGGCTGAAATCCGCCACAAGGAAGAACAGCTGGACGCGAGCATCGCCCAGTTCCGTACCCAATTGCGCCGGCTGCCCCGGCAGACCATCTATGGCCGCGCCCCGTTGGACATGGCCCTGTCGGCGATGGGCGAGGTCGAAGAGCGGTTGCGGGACGCCGAGGAAAACCATCGTCGGCTGATGACGATCAAGAAGGCCGCATTGGACGAACTGGCAGCGCTGGAATCGGTGGAGCAGGTCGACAAGGCTCGCAAGGAGTTGGCGCAGCTCAAGCAGCAGTCCGCCCGCCATGATTCGTCATCGGACACTGCGACGGAAATCCGTCGCCTCGAACAGTTCATCGCCGAGCACAGCAAGCGCGCCGAGCAGGCGATCACCGCCAGTTTCGAGGAGCGGCGCGGCCAGCGTTAGCGCCGTCAGTCCCGCCCGACACACATCCGTATAGCAACGTTGGCGGCAACGCCAGAAAGGATCGCAGGAGCATCGCAGCATGAAAGCATCCTATCTCGGCGCCATGGGATACGCCCACCGGCGGGACTTCCCGCCCACCTGGCCCACGCCACCATCGTATAGTGACCCCGCCACCTCGGTGCAGAGCTACCAGGACGGCATTGAGGAATGCGAGTTCGCCGAGGAGATGGGCTTTGAGTGGGTCAGCTTCTCCGAGCACCACTACTCCGGCCGCATCGCCACCGGTACGCCGGCGGTCATGGCGGCAGCAGTGGCCGAGCGTTGCAAGTCGGTTAAGATCGCCATGCTGGGCCCCCTGCTGCCCCTCAACAACCCCGTGCGGGCTGCCGAAGAGCTGACCCTGCTGGACAACATCACCAACGGCCGCCTGGTCATGGGCTTCCTGCGCGGCACCCCCAACGAGGACCAGGTGTATGGCGTACACCCTTCGGAGGGTCGGGAACGCCTGCTCGAAGGGATGGACCTGATCCTGAAGGCGATGACCGAGCCCGAACCCTTCTCCTGGGAGGGCCGCTACTACCAGTACCGCACCGTGGCCGTGTGGCCCCGCCCGGTGCAGCAGCCGTTTCCGTCCGCCCTGGTTGCCACCCGCAGCGACGACGCGGTGCAATACGCCGCCGCGCACGGGTTGGGCCTCGGCGTATCCTTCGTGCCCTCGGAACAGGTGGCGGGCATCACCGAAAAATACCTGGGCTGGTGCGACGAGGCCGGCTGGCAGCCGGAACCGGACCAGCTGGTGTTTCGCGGCAGCATCTATCTCGCCGAAACTGACCAGCAGGCCCAGGACTGGTTCAAGGCGCAGACCGACCAGGGCCGCGCGCCCGGCATGGCGCTGCGCTCCTCCGTTTCCCAGGTGATCCAGGCCTCCCGGGCCGGCCAGGACGTTGACTATCGCAACGTGTTCGCCGGCAGCGCCAGCGGCGACATCGTGGGCGGCGCTCCCGGGCTCACCTTCGTCGGCGGGCCCGACACCGTTTTCGAACAGATCAAGGCCTATCATGACCGGTGCGGCACCGGCGTGATCGACCTGTTTTTCCAGCAGCCCAGTCTGACCCACCGTGACGTCATGGCCGAGATCGACCTGTTCGGTCGCGAGGTCCTTCCTCGCCTCAAGGAGCTGTAACCCGTGGCTTCTGATCAGGTACGTGACACCGTCGTCATCATCGGCGAGCCGGAGCGCTCTTCCGCCCTGCGGGACAGCCTGGCGCAACGCTGGGTGGTGCTGGAACCGCGCCTGGACGACTTTGGACCCGGGGCGGAAGACCAGGTCGGCGCCGCAGTTGCACCGCTGGCCTCAGGACCATACGGGCTCATTGGCGTTTCCTCCGCCGCATCGGTGGCCATCCGCCACGCCCTGAGATCACCGGAGAGCATCGCGGCGTTGGTGCTGGTTTCGCCCCTGGCGGTACGACCTGCCGGAGCGTCGGCCGGCGCCACCCAAGACTTGGAGGCCCAACTCTCCGAAATCCGGTGCCCGACCCTCGCAGTGTTCGGACAGGCGGACGGCACGATCGACCCGGCAGTTCCCAGCCTTTACCGGGGCCGCATCCCCAATTGCAACGTCGCTTTCGTCTACGGCGCCGGCCACGATATCGCAGCCGAACGCCCGCAGGCGCTGCTGAACCTCGTTGAGGATTATCTCGAAAGGCGCGAGACCTTCATCGTGCAGAACCGCAGCGGCGCCATCAACCCCTGATCGCAGCGGCTAATCGTCGGTCGAGCCGGCCCGTTCCCGCTGCCCTTCTTGAAGCTCGTCAATCTGCTCGCGGGTTCGCCCGTAGATCTGCGGCACGTCCCAGCCCTGCATCCCGGCGTAGGTGTCGATCTGCGACCGGTGGTGCACCTCGTGTTCCACCATCATCATCAGGACCCGCCACCCGCTGAGCATACCGTCGGTGTCGATCATCTTGATGCGCCGGGTCAGCCACTCGGCCGGCGTGCCGTCGATGCGGCTGCGGAACTCCTCCAGCGACGTCTGTAGCGCCGGAATCCAGTCGTCAATGGACGCGGTGCTGGGAACCTCCCAGTCGTACAGCCAGCCCTCGTTGCGGTAGGCCCGGGCGAAATACATCCGCGACTCGCAGATGTGGTGCACGATCTGGGCGATGCTCCACGCATTTTCGCCCTCGCCCGCCGGCGGCGCCCACGACTCGGCCGGCTTGGGCAACGCATGAATGTCGCGGACGGTGCGACGGTGTATGCCTTCGAAGTAACTCAGGAATGCCTGTGGGTCGTTCAGCATGGGCCGGCATCTCCTTGTGTTTCATTTTCTTCGCCGTTTCTCCGGCGGAGTAGTTCCTGCAGCCGTTCGACTTCCGCCTGGGCAGCATCGCGTTCTTCGCGCGCCGCGTCCCGCTGATCCCGGACCGCGATTGCATACGCTTGTTCCGCCCGCCAGTTCCGTTGGTACGTTCCATCGGTCGGGTCATACACCCGAGGCCAGCCGTCATCCCAGCACAGGCTGATGCCCAGCAGCGGGCTGTACACCTTCAGGATGCCGTCAGGTTCACGGGATTGCGGCAGTTCGCGATAGCTTCCTTCAACAAGTTCGCCGCCCCATATGGGCTGTCCGTGATACCGCCCGCCGGTGGGGTCAAAACGCCAATACTCCCGCACGCCGATCCTTGCGTAGATCTCGGTCTTGCGACGGACATCCCTGGACGCGGTGCTCTCTGATGCGACTTCCAGGGCAAAGTCCGGCGCCTTGCCCGCCTCCCACGGCAGGTATAGCTTGCGGGGCCGTATTGCTTCGGCGTCCACCCCGAAGCTCAGGTATACGTCCGGCGCGATGCGCGCGTTGAGGTTGCCGGGGTCGTAACAGATGAAAGTTCCGTCGTCCAAAAACACGTCGGGGCGGGTGTCAAAATCGGTGTATCGGGCGGCCAGCAGACCGGTAATCTCCCTTATCTCGCGGCTCTGTTCCATGTGGTCCGGCGGAAGCTCCTTCTCATTGGGATCGAACTCCAAGCTGGCGTAGTCAATCTCGCCCTGCCGCCGGTAGGGCAGCATCTTTGCGCCGCTGGGTGTCTTGGGGGACGTCATCATCGAGCTCCCGGACAGGCCGATTGTGCCGATAGTGTAGAATCGGGCAACCCAAACCGCAAGCGGGGGCTTAGCCATGAGATATGACGTGATTGTTGTGGGTTCCGGTTCCGCCGGATCCGTGGTTGCCAGCCGATTGTCCGAGGATCCCAAGCGGTCGGTCCTGCTCCTGGAGGCCGGCCAGGACTATCCCAACGCGGACCATCTTCCCGACGTCGTCCGCGACGGCTACTCCAACGAGGGAGAACAGCCCGGCTCGCCGGTCTCCTGGAACCTGCGCGGGACCATCAACGACCAGCAGGGCGAGATCAACATCGCCCAGGGCAAGGTTATCGGCGGTTCGGGCTCCATCAACGGCCAGGTCTACCTGCGCGGGCTTCCCGAGGACTTCGAGCGGTGGGCGTCCTTCGGCAACGAGGAGTGGACCTACCTCAAGGTCCTGCCCTTCTTCCGCAAGGCCGAAACCGATCTGGACATCCAGGACGACTTCCACGGCAGCGAGGGTCCAATACCCATCATCCGCCGCGAGAACCAGCCCTGGCCCGATGTGCAGCAGGCCTTCCACGCCGCCGCCATGGAGCGCGGCTACGCCTATAACCCCGACCTCAACGGGCCTGACTCCGACGGCATTGGCGCCATCCCGATGAACAACCAGGCCGGAGTCCGCATGAGCACGGCCATCACGCACCTCAACCCGGTGCGCCACCGCCTCAATCTGACCGTCAAGGGCAACGTGTTCGTCCGCCGCGTGCTGTTCGAAGGCAACCAGGTCGCCGGCGTTGAGGTGGAGAGCGGCGGCGAGATATTCACCGTGGAAGCCGACCGGGTGGTGCTCAGCGCCGGCGCGTTGAAGTCGCCGCACATCCTGATGCTCTCCGGCGTGGGCCCGCGGGATCAGCTCACGTCATTTGGCATCCCGGTCATCCAGGAGCTGCCCGGCGTGGGTCAGAACCTGTTCAACCACCCCATGGGCAACGTCTCCTTCCGCGTCAAGGACCACGTCGAACTCCACGCCAACGCCGGCGCCCTGCGCTTCGGCCTGCGCATCACATCGGAGGAACCCTCGTACCCCAACGACGTCATGCTGCACACCCTGGGCGTGTTCAACGTCATGACCGGCGAGCACCTGCCGGACCGCACCGCCCGCATCGCCTGCGCCCTGGAACTGCCGGACGGCTCCGGCTGGGTGCGTCTGGCGTCTTCCGATCCGACGCGGCAGCCGGAGATCAACTACCGCTACTTCCACAACGAGAACGACATGCGCCGGATGCGCGATGCCGTGCGCCTGGCCGCCGACATGCTCGAATCCGAAAGCTACCGGGACGTGATTGACCACCGCACCGCCCCTGCGGATGACGTGTTGTCCGACAACGACGCGCTGGACGCCTGGATCCGCCAGACGGTGGGCACCTCGCGTCACGTCTCGGGCACCTGTCGCATCGGGCCGGACGACGACCCCATGGCCGTGACCGACCAACAGTGCCGCGTCCGCGGAGTCCACGGTCTCTGGGTGGCCGACTCGTCCATCATGCCGCAGGTCACCCGCGCCAACACCAACGCCACGGCCATCATGATCGGCGAGCGCGTCGCCGACTGGATAGCGGGGTCATAGTATCCGTGATAACATAGCTAACATACCTACAAGTAGCTAGAATACAAGGTATGTTATGGATCCGCAGACCTACATGCTGATTGGCGTTTCCGTCACGCTCGTCCTTTCTCTGCTGGCCGGCGCCTTTGGCCTCGGCAAGCTGTTTCAGCGCGTCGATACGCTGCAACAGCGCATGGATACGCTGGAACCCAGTATAAATACGCTAGCAGGCGAAGTCAGCCAACTGGCCGCTGAGGTCAGGCAACTGGCGACCGAAGTTCGACGAACCAACGAGATCGTAGTTGCTCTGGCGAATCATCGTCATGACGTCGATGGCAACACCGTGTTCACTGTACCCAGCAGCGGTGATTAATCCACCTGACTTTGACTACGGATACGGCATTTAAAAGGTGTCTCATGGATCCGCAAACCTACGCGCCGATCGCCGTCTGGGTCACGTTCGCGCTCTGCCTGCTGGTTGGTACATTTGGGTTCAGCAGGCTGTTCCGGCGTGTGCACGCAATATTGAAACAGCTCGACCAACTGGCCGACGAAGTCCGGCAATTGACGGCCGAGGTCCGACAAACCAACGAGACCGTCCTGGCTCTGGCGAACCGTCGCCCGGGCATCAACGGCAGTAAGGCACCCACTGTGCCCAGCGGCGGCGATTAGACGGGCAGCGTTCCGACCGCTGGCGTAAACGTTCAAACGGCCATTGGCTTTTGTCGTGCCAATGGCCGTTGTTGACGCAATCCCGGCCTAAACCGGCGGCTGCAGTCTGTGCTCCGTCGCCCTTTCGTAGGCATCGCCCACCTGCACCAGCAGCGGCTCGGCCAGGTGCTTGCCGACGAACTGGATGCTGAGGGGCAGGCCCTCACTGTTCAGGCCAGCAGGCAGCGAGATGGTCGGCGCGCCGTTGAAGTCGT
The DNA here is from genome assembly GCA_022823505.1 of Dehalococcoidia bacterium. GTDB lineage: Bacteria > Chloroflexota > Dehalococcoidia > Lucifugimonadales > UBA3495 > Bin87. The sequence goes on along the minus strand of JAJEIA010000001.1, from coordinate 42,366 downwards.
AGGGGATCGTGAACCTTCCCCAGGTCCACTCGTCCTCGCCCATGGGTCCGTACAGTTCCTCCGGCGTGACCCGTCCCGGAGGCGTCGTCATCGACGGGCAGACGAGCACGTCGATATTCTCGAACACGTCCGCCAGGGTCCCGTTGCACGCCAGCCGGGCCTGGTTGGCTCGGGCATAGTCCACGGCGGTGTACCCTTGGCCCTTCGCGAGCCAGCCCCGGAACCAGGGGCCGTACTCATCGGCACGCGAGGGATAGGTATCCCGGTGAGCGGCCGCGGCCTCCGCGGAGCACAACACGGCCCAGGCGTGGGAAAACGGCAGGGTGTCCGGCATCTCCACCGGCACCAGCCGTGCGCCCATGCTTTCCAGCAGTCGCGCTCCGGACAGCGTGGCCTCGGCCATGTCGCCGTCCACATCGTCGCCGATATACCGTTCGTCCACACCGATGCGGAGGCCGCCGACGCTTTTGCCCAACCCCGACAGCATCGCCGGGACAGGCGCATGGAGCGATGTGGGGTCGTTGGGATCGTGACCGGCCAAAACCTGCATCATGATCCCGGCATCCGCGGCGCTGCGGGTCATGGGGCCCACGTGGTCCAGGGACTCGGCCAGGGCCAGCACGCCGTATCGGCTCACGCGACCCCACGTCGGCTTGATTCCCACCGTGCCGCACGCCGAAGCCGGGAACCGGATCGACCCGCCGGTGTCGCTGCCCAACGAGCCGTAGCACAGGCCGGCGGCGGTGGCCACGCCCGAACCGCTGGAAGAGGCGCCGGCCCAGCGGTCCGCGCCCCACGGGTTGATGGGGATGTCGAAGGACGGGTTGTAGCCGGCCATCGCACCCTCGGTGAGGTTCAGTTTGCCCAGGATTACCGCGCCGGCGTCGTTCAACCGGCGGACTACGGTTCCGTCGAAATCGGGCACGAAGTCGCGCAGCACCTGCGCCCCACCCATGGTGGCCACGCCGGTGGTGAAACAGAGGTCCTTCACCGCAATGGGTACTCCGTGCAGCGGACCGCGGTATCGTCTGGCGACAATCTCCTCCTCTGCGACCCGTGCCGCCGCCATGGCCGGCTCGGCCATGACGGTGGCGTAGCTTTTCAGATCGCCGTCCAGCGCGGCGATCCGGTCCAGGATCGCCCGTGTCAACTCGACCGGCGAGATCTCCCGCGCCCGGATCCGCTCGGAAACGTCGGTGATGGTCTGGTAGTGCAGCGGCGCGTCCGCCATGGTGAGGCTCCTTGGGACTATGGCGCCGGCTGCACCAGTTCGATCAATACGTCGTCCGGCCCTTCGATGTAGGACAGCTTCGAACCCGTGGGCGTCTCAGTGATGGGCAGCACGGTGCGGATGCCGGCGGCCGTGAGCCGTTCCATCTCCGCCTCGATGTCCTCCACGTCGAACCCGAAGTGCTCCAGCCCCAACCGGTTCAGCTCGGCCACGGCGCGCTCATCGGACGATCCGGGAGGCTTGGACGACACGTTGAGCCGGCAGGCCCCGCCCATCTCCATGCCGATGGTAATGGTGCGCGGCATCACCTCCCGCTCCGATACGATGCGCGCGTTGAAGTGCTTCTCGTACCACGCCGCTGTGGCGTGAGGGTCGGCGGCGCGGATGTGGACGTGGTTGATGCGGTATTCCATGTTGGTCCTCCTTGGTCAGGCGTGGCGGTGGTAGATCGTCAGCATTGCGTCGATGAATGCCTGGGTCTGTTCCCAAGCTTCAGCATATTCGATGGCGTTTAGGTTTCCACGGTCTGCGTGGATATGAAGTCGGTCGGTGCGTTGCCAGTTTTGCATCAGAGGTGTGCGGCTCGTCTCTTCCCTCGCTAACTCTCGCACCACGTTGACTTTACCACTGGTAGTTCCAGGGTTCCTCCCACGCTGGTTAGCGACTGCATTAATACACTGCTTGGCGGCTTCGTACAGGAGAGCCCCGGCACAGTCGGTGTCGTTATCACGTTCCAGCATCAGATTGGCCTGGCGACGATAATTACGCGCTCGCGCTTCATGGCGAACGGCTCTCTGCCTGTACTGTTCAGGGGGATTGTTGGTTGTCAAAGCACCCCCGAATGAATTGTTCCGCCGTTTCGTAAGCCAGATCCAGTTGATAACTTTCCAACACTTCCATCTCGGCGTGGTCTTTCAAGAGAGAACCTGGGGAAAGCCCACCCCGATAGCGCCACTTGGGCACGGAGCCGTCCGCTTCCAGCGCTCTGGCCAGCATGATCAGGTCGTCTTCGTCCAGGCTCTTAAGCTCAATCCCGTGCATATCGGCCAACGCGGCAAAAGTCGCCTGCGTCGCCTGCCACATCAGCGCAGCAGCCTTGATGTGGTTGCCAGCCGCCTGCTCAAGCTTGGAGGCGTCCACGTATTCCAAAGCAGTCTTGCCCATTTCCGGCGCGCTCATCTCAATCGCTCCAGCACTCGGCTCGTACCCAGCATTATAGCAACGCACCTCGTCGCCCGTTCCGGTTGCCCCTGTTCGGCGCCGTTGCTACACTGGCCGCGTCTTTACCCCGAACCACAACACGCCAAAAGCGCACCAGGAGAGAGCCATGATCTACGAAGTACGCACCTACGACCTCAAGCCCGGCGCCGTCCCCCAGGCCGAAGAAGCCTTCGCCGAGGCCCTTCCCCACCGCGAGAAGTACTCGCCCATCGCCGCCTTCTGGCACACCGAGATCGGCCCGCTGAACCAGATCATCCACGTCTGGGGCTATGAAAACATGGAGGAGCGCAACCGCATTCGCGCCGAGGCCGGCCAGGACCCCAACTGGCCGCCGAAGATCACCCCCGGCAACATCCTCAACATGAACTCGGAGATCTGGAACCCCGCGCCCTTCATGCGTCCCATGGGCGGCGACCAGGCGCTGGGCAACATCTACGAGATGCGCGTCTACACCTATGAGAACGGCTCCATGCCCGAACTGCTGCGCCGCTGGGAGGAATCCCTGCCCTACCGCGAGGAGTTCTCGCCGCTGGCCGCCGGCATGTTCACCGAGTTCGGCGACCTGAACAAGTGGATGCACGTCTGGCCCTACCAGGACCTGAACCACCGCGCCGAGGTCCGCGCCGCCGCCAGCAAGATCCCCCAGTGGCCTTCCGGCGCTCCCGGCCGCGTGAAACAGGAAAACAAAATCATGATCCCGGCCAGCTTCTCGCCGATGCACTGACGCAAACACCGCGGGGGGCGAATGATCATTCGCCCCCCGCATTGGCTGTTTTTTGCCGATCGCACCGCTGTCTGCCATTTGATCCCCGCCACGAGATTACCGCGACCAGAGAGATCCAACTCCCCATGGTAGCCACCGACCGCGTATCCGCCATCTTCTCCGACGCCCGCGCCGTCCACGCCGACGCGCTGCGGCTGCTGGAGGCCGGCGACATCCGCGACGCCGCGGAAAAGGCATGGTGCGCCACCAAGCGGGCCACCGACGCGCTGATCCTGGCCCGCACGGGCGAAGCGCCCCAGTTTTCCTCGGATACCTCTCGCGGCCTGCTCAGGCTGGCCGAAGCAGACGGCGCGGTCAATCCTTTGATCGGACGCTACTACTCAAGACAGGGCCACCTGCATGGTGAATGCTTCTACCATGGCATCTGCGAACCCGCTGACGAAGTAGAACGCCGCATCCGCCAGACCGCCGACTACATCAGCGACGCTGCCAGACTGGCCGGCTATTCCGACGCCGCCTGAAACAGGAAGGCACCTTCACCATATGACAACCACTACCGACCGTGTATCCGCCATCTTTGCCGACGCCCGCCACGTCCACGCCGATGCCCTGCTGCTGCTGGAGGCCGGCGACGTCCGCGACGCCGCGGAAAAGGCATGGTGCGCCACCAAGCAGGCCACCGACGCGCTCATCCTGGCCCGCACGGGCGAGGAGCCGGAATTCTCACCAGATACTACGTGCGGCCTGGTCACATTAGCCGGAGCAGACAGCGCCGTCGGCCCCTTGGTTGGCCGCTATTACTCACGGCAAGGACACCTGCACGGAACCTGTTTCTACATGGGCATCTGTGAACCTGTGGATGAGATCCATCGGCGAATTCGTGAGACGTCTGACTACATCAGCGACGCCGCCGGACTGGCCGGCTACGCTGACGGAGCCTGATCAACAACGCAACCAAAGAGGAAGCACGACCATGAAACTCCTGACCTACGACAACGGCAACGGCCCCCGCTGTGGTGTGCTCCAGAATGACGCCGTGGTGGACGTTGCCGCCCTGATCGGCTCCGACCGTCCACTGGCCGATGTCCGCGCCCTGCTGGATACTGGCGAAAACGCCGTCGACCGCGTGGGCGACGCCCTGGCTGGCAATGTCGCCGCTCCGACGGTCGCCCTGGCCGACGTGCGCCTCCGCGCACCGGTTCTCCAGCCACCCACCGTGCGCGACTACATCGTCTACGAGGAGCACGCCACATCCCAGGGCACCCGCCAGATCGACCCGGTCTGGTACCGCATGCCCGTGTTCTACTTCTCCAACCCGCTGGTCATCTACGGCCCCGACGAAGATGTGCCGTATCCCGCCGCCTCCGAGCAGCTGGACTACGAGCTGGAGATCGGCTGCGTCATAGGCAAGTCGGGCACCAACGTCGCAGCCTCCGAGGCCCTGCAATACGTCGCCGGTTTCTGCATCTTCAACGACTGGAGCGCCCGCGACCTGCAATTCGACGAGATGACGTTCGGCCTCGGCCCGGCCAAGGGCAAGGACTCGGCGTCCTCCATCGGGCCCTGGATCGTCACCACTGACGAGATGATGCCCCACATCAGGGATGGCCGCCTGGACCTCAAAGCTCACGCGCGGGTCAACGGCGACGACTGGCTCCGCGACGGCGAGACCGTCAACGCCTGGTACACCTGGGGCGAGATCATCGAGCGGGCGGCCAAGGACAGCCGCATCGCTCCCGGCGACGTCATCGGCAGCGGAACCGTGGGCGGCGGCTCCGTCCGCGAGTCGATCCGCAAGGGATACGAAGCATCCCGTTGGCTGGAGCCGGGCGACACCGTCGAGCTGGAGGTCGAGAACATCGGCGTCCTCCGCAACACGCTGGCCCCCAAGGTCGGCGTCGACCCGAACTACGCCTACCTGCCCAACAATCCGACGGCGACGCCCGAGCGCGGCACCGCCAGCGACTACCGCTACGAGCGAACCCGGTAGGTCGGCTATAATGGCCTCATGACGACAATCCGGGACATTGCCGACTTCGTTCGGATCATCAACGAACAGCCCGAATGGAACGACACCATTCGCGGTATCCTGCTCGGCCGCGAACTGCTGGAACTTCCCCAGCGCTTCGCCGAGTTCGTGCGGGTCACGGAGGAGAACAACCGGCTCGTCGCCGAAAGGCTGGGCCGGTTGGAATCGGATGTGTCGCACCTCCAATCCGGCGTCACTCAGCTCCAAACCGACATGGCCGACATGAAAGATTGGCGGACGGAGACCACTCAGCGACTGGATCGGATCGAAGGCCGGTTGGGCAACCTGGAAGGGGCGGAGGCCGAACGGCAGGTACATAGCGACATTGTGAATATCGCCAGTCGCCGCCTGGGGCTTACCCGTGCCCGTATCATTCAGAGCCGAATTGTCGCCCGGACACCGGAATTTCAGGACCTCATTAACGACGCCGAAGATCAAAGCATCATTACCGAGGAACAGGGAGACCACCTGGAACGGGCCGACGTTATCCTCGCAGCTCGCCGCCGTAACGACCGGCAGGCGGTTCATGCAGTGGCCGAGGTGTCGATAAATGTCGCCGACTACGACATAACGCGGGCCCGGGAGCGAGCGGATACGCTGTCCGCCATCATGGGGACGCCGGCCCTTGCGTTGACGGTCGGCGGCAACATCGAGCCGGCGCAACAGGAGCTCGCCGACAGCCTCGGCGTAAGCACGATCATTGTGCCGAGGCTGGCAATCTAGTCCGGCGGCGCACCCCATCGGTCGTAGCTGCACACCTCGCTCAGCGGCCGTCGGGTTACCGGCCCGAAGTTGCCCCGGGGATACCCGAAGGGCATGCAATAAACCACCTGCGCCTCGTCCGGTATGCCGAACAGTTCGTGGACCCGCTCTTCCACCACCGGGTGCAGCGTGGCGATGGTCCCGCCGATGCCGAAGGCCCGCGCGGCCAGCAGCATGTTCTGCGCTGACGGGATCACCGAGCCGGCCGCCTGCGCGCCCTGAGCGGTGGCGCACACCAGCACCATCACCGGCGCGTCGCCGATCTCGTTGGCTAGCCGCATCGCCGACCGCATCGAGCTGGGACCGGGCGGGATGTCCTGCGGGCCCATGATGCCAGCGTCGGCGCGCTTCGCCCACCAGGCCTCGTGGTACAACTCCCCCAGCTTGCGCCGCATCTCCTCGTCCTGAACCACAATGAAATGCCAGCCCTGGTTGTTCCCGCCATTGGGCGCGCGTATCGCGGCCTGCATGATGTCCTGCATCACGTCGGCGGGGATCGGGTCCGGCCTGAACCGGCGGATGGCCCGCTGGGTGAACATGGCCTCGCCCAGAGGAATTGCGTTCAATCGGTCTGCGGTGGTCACGTTGCTGCCTCCAAGTCTGTTGATGCCGTCGATGGTACCACAGGCCAAGTTCGACCCTTGCTATAATCCGATACCCACGCGCCCGCACCTGACGCGGCAGCGTGTTCACCAAAGCCTCACATCGGGAGGACATCTTGAACCAGCAGAACATCTCTGACGCGGAACAGGCCTACCGCAACCTGGGCGTCACTCCCATCATCAACGCCAGCGGCTCGGTCACTAGGTTGGGCGGCTCGCGCACCCGGCCCGAGGTGCTGGAGCAGATGGCCGGCACCGCGCGCGTCATGGTCAACATCGACGAGTTGAACCGCAGGGCTGGCGAGGAGATCGCCCGCCTGGTGGGATCCGAGGCCGCCATGGTCAGCAGCGGCGCGGCCGGGGGCCTCCTGCTCCAGGCCGCCGCCTGTATCGCCGGCAACGACCCCAACAAGATGCTGCGGCTGCCCGACACCGAGGGCATGAAGAACGAAATCATCATGCAGACCATGCACCGTTTCCCGTATGACCATGCCTACCGGGCCGTCGGCGCGAAGATCGTCGAGATCGGCAACTACCTGTTCAACCATCCCTGGGAGCTGGAAGGCGCCATCAACGAGCGCACCGCCGCCGTCGCCTACCTGTGCGCGCCCTTCACCAGCAAGCGAGTGATGCCCCTGGCCCAGGTCTGCGAGATCGCGCACGCCCATGACGTGCCGGTGATCGTCGACGCCGCCTCGATGCTGCCGCCCCGGGCCAACCTGCACCGCTATCTGCGCGACGGCGCCGACATGGTGATCTTCAGCGGCGGCAAGGGCGTCCGCGGGCCCCAGGGCACCGGCATCCTCTGCGGCCGCGCCGACCTCATCGACGCTGCCCTGGCCAACGCCAGCCCGGCCCAGTTCATCGGACGCTCCGCCAAGGTGGCCAAGGAGGAGATCGTGGGCTTGGTCACCGCCTTGTCCATGTTTGTCGAGGAGGACGAGGAGGCCGAAATGGCCTGGTACCGGGAGATGGCTCAGCGCGTGGTGGACAGCCTCATCGAAGTACCCGGCCTCAACATCACCCTGGAACACGACGGCATCGACTACCTGCTACCCAACGCAGTGCTGCGCCTGGGCGGTGACTGGTCCGGCCCATCCGCTCCGGAGGTCGCTGCCGCGTTGCAGCAGGGCGATCCGCCCATCTACCTCCAGCAGCTCCGCGCCCCCGATGAGCTCATGGTCGACCCTCTCAACGTCACCGAGGACGAAATTGACGTCATCATCCGCCGCCTGCGGGAGGCGCTGACCGAGGGTCGTTGATGCGCGCCGGGAGCCTGTCTACTGTGTCTCCCGGCCTTGTTCTCGCAGTTGCCGCACCAGTTGGCGGTACTCTTCCAGTTCGCGTTCCGCCGCCAACCGCGCCTGACGTTCCGCCGACGACGCTCGCCTTTCTGCCTCTAACGCACGGCGCTCCGACTCCACTGCGGACGCCATGGCCAGCCGCACGCCGCGTCGATCCAGCAGGATCTCGCCGGTCTCCGGGTCCTGCAACTCGATCTCGCCGTCGTTCCAGCGCAGGTTAAGCCGCAAAAGCGGGCTGTAACTCCATATCACGCCGTCAGCCATGGTATGCACCGGAAACTCTCGATACTCTCCTCGTTTGAGGTACTCGCCGACCAGGGCGGCGCCGTACATATCGCCTCCGCTGGCGTCAAACCGCCAGTATTCCGCCACCCCCATCCGCGTGTAGAGGTCACGTTTGCCGCCGACGTCATTGGACGCGGTTGTCTCCGATGCCACCTCCAGCACCACATCCGGCGGCTTGCCCACCTCCCAGATCAGGTAGCCGTTCCGACGCCGGATTGCGTCGGCGTCGACGTCAAACGCCACGTACACGTCCGGTTGCAGGCGGCGGTTACGGTCGGTGGGGTCGTAGTAGACGATGGTGTTGGTGTCGGCGAACGTGTCCAGGCGGTCGGTGAGCACGTCGGCGAGGATCTGCATGACGTACAGGATGTGCGGGTTCTGCTGCATACCATCCGGCATCGGTTCCGGATCCGGCAGCGGCGGCGCATTCGGTCCGAAGAATGGGTCAAGGTTCGGAATTTTGACGCCGTCGGACGGCGCGTAGGGCGTCTTGATGGTCATGGCTATTCACCAATAGCACTAGCAATAGGGACTGACCAGCGTACCATCCGCATGGTCAATCCCCATCCGAAAACCTGTCAGCAATTTCGACCCGCGGGATTGAATTCCTACGCCACCGCCGCCTCCTGGAAGTGCGGCATGACTTCCGTGGCAAACAACTCGATGGAGCGCATCACCTTGGCATGCGGCAGGCCGGCGAACCCGAAGTTGCCGAAGACGTGGTTGATGCCCGCCGCCTGCACTTCCTTCAGCCGCTCGGCGACCACCTCGGGAGTTCCGCGCAGCGGCGGCAGGCCGGCGTGGCCCACGTCGTCCCGTCGGTCCCGGTCCGCCTGGCGGTTGGCCCAGTGCTCGTAACCCTTGGCGATGTTGCCGTTCCGGTCCATGGGCATTCCGATGGGCGCGCCGTTGCTGCCGATGGAGCGCAGCACCCGCGACGAGAAGTCCTCGAGCCCGATGGGGTCTCGCTCCGCCTCTTCCATGGTGGGCGCAACGTAGATCGACTTGGACATCGGCGGGTCCAGGTGCGCGTGGGGATGGCCGTACTCGTCCATCTTCTCCCGCCATAGCTGGATCACCTGCGGAGCCTGGCCCAGGATGTCCGTCGGCCCGCCGGTGATCACCTGGATGTTCCGGCTGGCGGCGAAGTCGATGCTGGCCGGGCTGGTGCTCACCGCCTGGAACAGGGGCGGATACGGTTTTTGCACCGGCTTGGGCAGCACCCACACGTCGTCGACGTTGGTGTACTTGCCGTGGAAGGTCAGCGTCTCCTCCGTCCACGCCTTGATCATCACGTCGACGGCTTCCTGGAACCGCTCACGGCTGGTGTCGATATCGACGCCCACGCCGTCGAACTCCTGCTGCTGGTAGCCGGCCCCGATGCCAAAGTTGATGCGGCCCCCGCTGATCACGTCCAGCATGGCCACTTCCTCGGCGACCAACACCGGGTTGTGCAGCGGCAGCACGATCACCGCCGTGCCGATGCGGATCTGCTTGGTGCTTCCGGCCACCGCCCCCAGGAACGACCAGATGCCCGACAGCAGCCCATGCCTCGAGAAACGGTGCTCCCCCAGCCAGGCCTCGTCGAGACCCGCCTCGTCAGCGAACCGGATCTGTTCCAGGGCATCGTTCAACGCCTGCGGCGGCGTGAAGTCCTGGTGATACGGAACTATGGTGAAGATTCCGAACTGCATAATGCGCCTCCTTGGCTCGCTTGATACGGTTACTTGACGAGGTTTTCGCCGTCAGCCGTTGCGGTTGTCGCTTCCACGCCTGACGTGTCCAGCAGGATGGGCTCGTGGGTGTCCGGGTCCTGCCGCCAGAGCCGGCGCACCTTGATTTCGTGGGCGCGCTCCATGGCCACCTTGGCGACGTCGTAGTTGGCCTGGAGAGCCGACCATTTCTGTGGGTGGCCGCCGAAAGCCTGGTCGATGCGGATAATCATTTCCGGCGTCAGCGAAGTCCGGCAGTTCACCAGATCGTCCAGTTCCTCATAGCTGACGCCCAGATGCTCGGCGGCCTCGGCGACGGTGAGGCCCAAGGGTTCCAGGCATTCGTGGAGCAGCACCTGCCCGGGATGGAGGGGGTCGCTTACCGGCAGGCCGACTTCGCCCAACGGATCTCCCAGGCGCTTGACCTTGATGCCGTGGTCGCTGTGAAAAACCTGGGCGAGGTCATAAGAAGCCTGCAACCGGCGCCGGATCGAGATGCTGGCGCCAAATGCCTTGTATAGCCGAATGGACATTTCCGGCGAAACGGGCGCTTTGCCGTTCACCACGTCGTTCAACTCCTCACAACTGACACCGATATGCCGCGCCGCTTCCGAAACGCTCACTCCCGAGGGCTCGATGTCATCGTGCAAAATACCCTTGCCTGGGTGAGTGGCGTTTCTCATCGACATTTCACAGCCCCCTAATGGTAATCGATCAAATCCACGTCACACACATCGCTCTCTTGAAACCGAAATACTATGCGCCAGTTGGCGGAAACGGTAACTGCCCAATACCCGGCACGGTCGCCGGTCAGTCGGTGCAGCCCAAATCCCCCACGGTTCATATCATCCGGCATCATCGCTTCGTCCAAGCTGTCCAAAATTCGCTGTATCTTGGCTGTATATTCCGATGGAACGTGCCGCCGCTCCCCGCGTTCCCAAAAGCGGCGCAGGCCATTGTGTCGAAAGTTACGTATCATTTACGTTGTCAACGCACAACGGCCTGACGCGGTACAGTAAATCGTCACCCTCCCGTTCGCCGCGCGATCATCGCATCCGCCAGCGGGCTGGCTCCCGATTTTACCGTTATGTTCACCAGCGACGGCCGGCCTGAGTTGATGGCCCGCTCCACCGCCGGCGCAACCTCATCCGGCTGCTCCACCAGTTCCGCATAGCCGCCGATGCCCTCGACCACCTGGTCGTAGCGCACGCCCGGGCGCAGCGCCGTGCCCACGTCGCGGCCGAAGTAGGCCAGCTGGAAGGTGCGGTCGATGCCCCAGTTCCCGTCGTTGCCCATGATGCCCGTGATGTTCAGGTTGTGCCGGATGCACGTGTCGTACTCCATGGAGTAGAACCCGAAGGAGCCGTCGCCCATGAACGCCAGCACCTTGCTGTCCGGATAGGCCAGCTTGGCCGCCATGGCGTAGGGAATGGCCCCGCCCAGGTGGCTCAACGGTCCCAGGCGCATGAAGTGGCCCGGCGAACGCGCCGGCAGGTAGCAGCGGCCCCACTGCACGTAGTCGCCCCCGTCCAGGATGATAAACGTCTCCTCGTCCACCAGGTGCTCGATGCGCGTGTACACGTCCAGCGGATGCATCGGCGCCTCGTTGGCGACGTTGCTGCGCAGGCTGTCCAGCCAGGCCTCCTGCTCCCGCTTCAGCTCGCTGAGCCAGGGGCCCAGGTTCCCGTTGTGCTGCGCCGCGCCGGTCAACTGGTCCACGATGGCGCCCAGGTCGCCCAGCAGGCCCACCGCAACACCACGATTGCGCCCAATCTCCGCCTCGGACGGGTCGGCCTGGATCAGCTTGGCGTCAGCGTCGAAGATGCCGCCGTAGCGGTATCGATGGTCCAGCCGCTTGCCCAGCAGCAGCACCACGTCGGCCTCGCGGAACTTGCGCGCCGTGCGGTTCAGCGCGCCGTCGGCGTAGCCGAAGCACAGGGGATGCAGGTCATCAATGAGACCCCGCGCCTGCTCCACGGTGAAGATGGGCGCGCCGGTGGCCTCCGCCAGCGCCTCCAGCTGCGCCGGCTCCACGGAGTAGCGCGCCGGATTGCCCACGATGATGACGGGACGCTGGGCGTTGGCCAGCAGGTTCGCGGCCTGCTCGATGAGCTTCGGGTCGCCCTGGGAGCGGCCCATGTTGCGGTATTCCTGCGGCAGGAACGGCGGCAGGTCCTCCTCGCTGATGGGCGCCTCCTGCAGGTCGATGGGCAGGGTCAGGTGCACCGGTCCCGGGCGGCCGCTCATGGCCGTGCGGAAAGCGGTGGCGACGAACTCGGGGATGCGGTTCTTGTCGTGAATCATCCACGCGCCTTTCGAGACCGGCGCGGCCATGGCCACCTGGTCGATCTCCTGGAAGGTCGCCTGCCCCTTCTCGGGCAACTCGGCGCAGCCGGCCACGAAGATCACGGGACTCTCGGAGGTGTAGATGGCGGGCAGGCCGGAGATGGCATTGGCGAAGCCTGGACCGCCGGTGAACAGGGCCACCGCCGGCTGGCCGGTGATGCGGGCGTAGCCGTCGGCCATGTGCATCGCCGCGCCCTCGTGCCGCGTGTCGATGAACTCGATCCCCTCGTCAGCCGCCGCGTCCACCAGGGGCAGTATCGTGTCCCCGACGATCGTAAAGACCTTCTGCACCCCTTCCTGCTTCAGGCAGCGAATGAACAGATGCCCACCATTCAACTCCGGCATAAAACGAAACTCCTCGACAAATATGGATCGCCTCCGGTCAGAGGCACCCCCATGCTATCACAGAGGCCCAATCTGCCCCGGCACTGGATACGGGCCAGCAACGAAACGGAACCCGGCGACGCGTTAGCGGTTCGGTCACGCTTCCTGGATGGTTACGTCCCCGCTGTCCCAGGCGTCCACGGCAACCCGGGGCTGCCTTCCAACAGCTCCATGCCCAGGAGCGGCTGGTCTATGGACTGGAAAACCTCTATCTCATGAAGCCGGCCGTGCCACAACACCGACGTTTCATAGTAGTCGAACTCTGCTTCGTTCCCGCTGGCTATGACACTGAACCGACTGCCGGCTCTGACCAATCCAAGCCGCCGGATTTCGTTTTCCGGGAGGGTGAGCCAGCCGGTGAATCCGGTGTCCACGATAACTTCGCACTGTCGCGGTTCGCCAGCGGCGTCCATTACAGACACGACTACCCAAGCCTCCAAACCACCGTCGGAGTTCCGCGCCACCATACCCCTGATCATAAGGATAAAGGTCTGGTCACGACGCTGGGATGTACCCGGTAAGTCACCGGCACGTCAACCCATTCCTCCCAGGTAAAAGCGTCCGGGCGTCGCTTTCGCAGCTGCCTTGCCGCGGTTATGTGCCGGTCGGCAATCTCGTAGTCACCGCTCTTGACGTCGATGACTACAATCTTGCCCTTGTGCTCCGGCCCCAGGGTCGGGTGTATCTTGTCTCGGTAGATGGCGCGGCCAATGGCCGGCGCGTCTTCTTCTTTGAATGCCATGATTACCGCTCCATGCCGCATACCGCTCTACTTGGTGACCGTCATTTTAGCAGGAGCGCCCGTCAGGGTGATGGAGAAGGTCATGCGCACGCCTCTCGGTCATTGCCAAGGCTGATGGGATTGTCGCGGCTCCGAAGGTCAGTATAATTGCCGTACCAATAGGGGTTCTTTCAAGCAATGACCGCCAATCCCAACCCTATCCCTGAGTGGGGCAACCGGGGCTTGCTGCCTCCTTACCTTCTCACAGGGGTAGAATTGGGTAACCGTTCTCCGTACCGCGCTTCGACTACCGACGTGATACGTCGCTTTGGGAACACAGCCGCGCGACGCGAGTTGCTTGCCGGATTGCTGGACTTTCGCGCTGAACTGCACCAAGCTGGGCTCACTCGGGGATTCCAGTGGGTGAACGGCAGCTTCGTCACCGATATAATGCAAATCGCCAACCGCGAACCGCGCGACATTGACGTGGTGACATTCTTTCATTTACCGCACGGTTACACGGAAGAGGATTTGCACAATCAAATTCCGGCGATCTTTAATCGCGATAGGGGCAAAAACTTGCACCGCATTGATAATATATTTGTTGGCCTCGAAAGTTATAGCATATACGATCTGGCGCATAGCTTTGCATACTTCAACGGCTTATGGTCACACACCCGCCGAGAGGAGACGGGCGAACCGCAGTGGAAAGGCTATCTGGAGCTTGACCTGTTCGACCGCGACGATACGGACGCACAAATTGCTCTGGGACAAATGGCCGGCATATAGGAGGCGGTGTTATGGACCGTCAGGAATACGAATGGCTCCTCTCAGGGCTGGGAGAACTGGACAGCTTGCTAGCGATGACACCGGAGTCCGCTGTAATCTCCCGTACGAGCCTGGAGTCTGAGCGGGAACGGATTGCCGAGAAACTGGCCGCCTTCACTCCGCCGGCGCGCTGGCCAGCTACCGCCCGCATCACCTTCGACGGCGCGCCCGTAGCCCACCGTCGCGGCATCGACGCCGCCTTTGCTTACCAAGCCCTGAAGAAGTACGAAAGCGCCGTGGCATCCGCCGGAGCTAGTCTAGTAGGGCCACTGAGGAACACAGGCCGTATTCCCAACCGCGAAAACTACCGCCTGCTCATTACCAACGTTGCAACCGGTTCATTCGGTTTTGAGATTGAGGAAGCCAATCCCCCGATCGGCCCCAATCCGTCGCCCACGGAGCGTGGCATCGAGCACGTCCACAACCTCATAAAATCGTCAGCGTCAACCGATGGTGATCGTATTATCGATGACGACGATTTCATTGCGTCGGCCCATCCCCGCGTACTTTCGAATGTACACGGGTTTTTGAAAATAGTTGCCGATAACCAGGCGATTTGCTCCGTTGCCTTTGACGGCGACCGTTTCCGGTTTCGAGATACCACACATGTGAGGAGAAGTGTGGACCTCCTGAACCCGGCTAACGTCCGCATGGAACAAAGAGAGTTTGGTGGCCATTTCTTGGGCTATCTGCCGGAGAGCCGCAGGGCTGAATTCGTCAACTCCCAAACTGGAGAGCGTCTGTCCGGCAGCGTCCCCCCCTCAATGCGCAATGTCGACCGCATAAACGATATACTGGAACTCCCCGTTACCCTTCGCGTCCGCATCCGTCAGGCCGGCACTGGCAAGCCGGGATATACTATAATCGGCTACGATCTACTCGAGGACGATGGCTGGAGTCGATCAGTGCCCATGACGTTGAAATAACTGCTGGCAATTGTCGCGCCTGGCGTCAACATGTCGTGCTCAACTTTGCCGGCGTTGTCCGATAAAGCAAAGACGACTGTGCCCACGCTGGAAGCCGTTGACGCCAAGATCGAGTGCATTGGCGCCAAGCAATCATGCCGGCTTGCATTGATGGCAATGCAGTATCATTATGCACCCCCGTGGGCACCCTCTACGTAATCGGCACCCCCATCGGCAACTTGGAGGACCTCACCCTCCGCGCCAGTCGCATCCTGTGCTCCGTACCGCTGGTCGCCGCCGAGGACACTCGCGTCACCCGCCGGCTGCTGGCCCATCTCGGCGCCCACCCGCGTCTGCTCAGTTGCCATGAGCACAACTGGCAACGGCAGTTGCCCCGCATCCTCGAAGCTCTGGCCGAGGGCGACGTCGCCCTGACCACCGACGCCGGCTCCCCTGCCGTCAGCGACCCGGGCGCCGGCCTGGTCGGCGCAATAGCCGAGGCCGGCCATTCGGTGGCCAGCGTCCCCGGCGTGTCTGCGGTCACCGCGGCCCTGTCCGTGGCCGGATTTCCCGCCGACCGCTTTGCATTCCTGGGCTTCCTGCCCCGCCGTCGCTCAGATCGCGTTGAGGCGCTGACCCAGGCCGCGCGGCACGATCAGACCGTCGTGCTATTCGAAGCGCCACACCGCGTGCGGGCAACGCTGACCGACATCGCCAGCGCCTTGAACGATCCGCCCGTCGCCGTCTGCCGCGAGCTCACCAAGATCCACGAGGAGGTATGGCGGGGGTCTGCATCCCACGCTCTGGACTACTTCATCGCGCCGCGAGGGGAGTTCACCATCGTCATCGGCCCGACCCGCCTCGACGACCAAGAAGACTCGTCGAGCGAGGAAGAGCGAATGGAAGCGGCGCGCCAGGCCCTCATGGCACACCGCGCCGCCGGGAAACGCGGGCGCGACGCGGTGGCCGAAGTCGTCGCCTCCACCGGCCTGCCGCGCCGCGCCGTCTATGCCCTGTGGGTCGAGACCGGCGCCTCAACCCCAGATCAGCGCGATCAATCCTAGGCGCAGACCACCACCGCCTCGCCCAGGCCCTCAATCGAAATGCGGCCTTCCGACGCGAAGCCCAGCGCCGTCGGCGGGATCAGGCTCCCGGTGATCACCGTGTCGCCGGCCTTCAGCGGATGGTTCCGTCTGGACAGTTCGTTGGCCAGCCAAACCAGCGGCTCGAAGGGGTGGCCCATCACGTCCCGGCCATAGCCCTCGCCCACCTGCTCGTGGTTGATGCTCATCACGCCCTTGCATCCCACCAGGTCCACATCCCGCCAGTTGGTCACCGGATCGCCCAGCACCACGCCGGAGTTCAGGATGTTGACCGCCACGCTCATCAGCGTGCGCTCCTCGGTGTTCAGGTCGGCCGGCGTCCGCATGTCCACGATCTCAAAGGCCGTTGCCACCTCGGCAATCGCATCCTCCACCGAGTCCCTGGTGTACGGCGCGCCCGACGCCGGCAGGTCCTTGCCCAGCGTGACGCCGACCTCCAGCTCGATGCCCAGGTTCACGTACTCGGTGAAGTTCAGCACCACCGGCGAGCGCAGGATGGTCTTCTCGAACACGCCACCCAGCACCGGGTGGTCCAGCCCGGCCCGCTCCTGCATCACCGGCGTGGTGTACGCCAGCTTGTATCCCGACAACGGACCCCACAGGCTGGACAGCATGCAGTGGAGCTCCAGCTGAATGGCGTAGGCCTCGTCCAGCGTCTTGGGGAACAGGTCGGCCGGCAGTCGCTCAAAAGGCTGCACCGCTTTGTAGCTCTCGAAGATCAGCTCGGCGGCCGCGCGGGCCGGTGTAGTGGTTGCCATGGTGCGCCTCCTGGGGCTCTGCCGTTAGTGTACGTGTCGTCGCGGCGCCATCATGCTAACCGATGCAGGGGATGCCGGTCTTCAAAGATCGCCGCCCGCACATATTAGCAAAAGCCGCCAGCTGCCGGATCAAAAACCGGCGGCTGGCGGCGCAATGCGCTGGATTTCAGCGGTGCAGGTTCTACCGGGCCTCGCTGGCAGCCTCGAACCCGCAGTCGCGGTGCGTGCCGTCGCAGAACGGCTTGTTGTCCGACTGCCCACAGCGGCAGAAGGAGACCCACTGCCCCTCGGGAATGGTGTAGTTGTTGCCGCTCTGGTCAACGATCTCGATCTCGCCAATGACCCGCAGCGGGCCGTTGCCCCGAATTTCTACCTTGACGTCCGCCATTCTGGTTCCTCCTCGGTTTTGACTGTCAATGCGCACGCTGCGGTCGTTAGCGGCAAACGCAGCCGGCCCGCTGATTATTCACCAAATGCGGGCGTCGGTCAAATGCAACTGCGAAGAATCCCACAGAAACGGGGGCGGATGAACACCCGCCCCTGTCCGGTTGCAATGGTGCGCGCCCTACAGGTTCACCACCAGGTTGTCCGGCGCGCGGCAGAGGATGCCTTCCTGCTCCTCGTCGTAGGGGTTCTCCTCGATGTGCGGCGTGTTGGCCGGCACGAAGATGAAGTCCCCAGGCCCGGCCTCGATCCACTCCTCGAAATTCTCGCCGAAGTACACGCGGACGTGGCCCCGCAGCACGTAGGCGGCGGTTTCCGCTTCCAGGTGGGTGTGCGGCGGGCCCTTTTCGCGCGGCGCGGCGGTCACCTTGCCCATCCAGATCTTGGTGGTGTCGCCCTTGCCCGGCACGATGGCCGGCTGGCGCACCATACCCGGCGTCTGGATGGTCTCGGAGGCGTCGCCCACCGTGTGGACCACGTAGGGCTTCATGCCGGTCTGCTGGTCGGTTGTCGTCATCGCTGGTACTCCTTGCATCGTCGCGCTTCATCCACCGGGGCGAGGCTGGAATACCTCGCAAACCGAGTGTCGCCAAGCCGGATGGAAAATCTCGTCGATCATGATACAGCCGCGCCCGGTTCTACACCACCTCCTGATTGTGCGCGTCGTTGAGGGCTGCTTTGACAGTACCCCGATCCCCATGCGCTCCCCTCCGGCAGGCGCGTGAGCCCACACGCTCCGTGATCACGGGGCACCGGAACCCTGGCATGGTACAATCCGGTCGCACGATCGGTCGATGATGCGAATGCAAACTTCCCAACACGCTACCCGCCGGTCTCGATTAGCGGAGTTGGAATGAGGTTTTCCGCCCGGCTCCTGTCCCCGGTGTTGCGGCGGACCACCGATACGCTGCGTGACCTCGCCCCCATCGTCCTGGTCATCGCGTTTTTCCAGATAGTGGTGCTGCAGCAGCCCTTCCCCAACCTGGGGAATGTGATCGTTGGACTGCTCTGCGTGTGCGCCGGTCTGGCGCTTTTCGTCCAGGGACTGGAAAGCGGACTGTTCCCCCTCGGGGAAGTGCTGGCGCGGGGATTCGCCAACAAGGGCAGCCTGTCCGCGCTGCTCGCCTTCGCCTTCTGCCTGGGTTTCGGCGCAACCGTAGCCGAGCCCGCGCTGATCGCCGTCACCGCCGAGGCTGCGGAGGTTGCGTCTGAGGCCGGCGCAATCCCCGACAGCGAACAGGCCCGCGGCTCCTACGCCCTGCAGTTGCGCATGGTCGTGGCGCTCTCGGTGGGAGCCGCCATAGTGCTGGGCGTGCTGCGCATCCTGAAGGGTTGGCCCATCCACTGGCTGATCATTGCGGGTTACGTCCTGGTGACCGCCATGACTCTGGTCGCGCCCGACGAGATCATCGGTGTCGCTTACGATTCCGGCGGGGTGACCACCAGCACCATCACCGTACCCCTGGTCACCGCCCTGGGCGTGGGGCTCGCCGCGTCAATCCGCGGGCGCAACCCCATGGTGGACGGATTCGGGTTGATCGCCTTCGCCAGCCTGACCCCCATGATCTGCGTTATGGCCTACGGCATGGTCACACGATGATAAGCTTCCTGCACACCCTGCCGCCGGCCATCCTGTCAACGGTGTTTGACGTGGCACCCATCGTCGCCGTCCTGACGCTGTTCCAGGTATTCGTCCTGCGTCGTCGGCTCCCCAACCTGCGCCGCACGGTGGCCGGACTGGTCTGCGTGCTGCTCGGCCTGGCCCTTTTCCTGGTCGGCCTTGAAAACGCGCTGTTCCCCATTGGCGAGACCATGGCGCGCCAACTCACCGCCCATGCGGCGACCAGCGCGCTCAGCGCAACCGGAGGAGTGGACTGGCGGGACTACCTGCTGGTGTACGCCTTCGGCGCGGCCATCGGCTTTGCCACCACCGTGGCCGAGCCATCGCTGATCGCCGTGGCCATCAAGGCCGAGGAGGTATCGGGCGGAGCGGTCCGCGCCTGGGGCCTGCGCATCGCGGTGGCCGTGGGCGTGGCCATCGGCGTGTCCCTCGGATGCTTCCGCATCGTCACCGGAACACCGCTGCCCTGGTACATCATCGCGGCCTATGCCGTCGTGATCGTGCAGACATTCCGGTCCAGCCGGACCATCATCCCCCTGGCCTACGACAGCGGAGGGGTCACCACGTCCACCGTGACGGTGCCGGTGGTGGCGGCGCTGGGCCTCGGGCTTGCCAGCAGTATTCCGGGCCGCAACCCGCTGATCGACGGTTTCGGTCTGATTGCGTTCGCCAGCGTTTTTCCTATAATGACCGTATTGGGGTACGCCATCGTTGCGTCCTGGTGGGTCAGGTGGAGAACCGCCGGCGGTAGGGAGGAGGCGGAGGTATGAGACTGAAGCTGATCGTCGCACTGGTCAGCGATGAAAAAACCGATCTTGTGGTGGAGGCCGCCCGGGCCGGCGGCGCCACCGGCGCAACCATAATTCACAGCGTCCGCGGCGAGGGTCTGCGGCCGGGAAAAACCTTCTTCGGTCTGCGCCTGGAGGCCATGCGGGACGTGCTGCTGTTTCTGGTAGTGGAAACCCGGGCCCGCGACATCCTGGAGCGCATCCGGGACACGGCGCGATTCGACACCGAACACGGCGCGGGGATCGCCTTCCAATTGGATATCGAGGACGCGGTCGGCCTGGTCACCCAACTGCCCGCCATACAGGAAGAATTGGAATACGACCTATGAGCGCGCGAGTCCCGGTCCGGGTGGGGGACGTGATGGCCCCCAACCTCTACAGCATCGACGGGTTGGCGACCGTGGCCGAGGCCATGGCCCTGATGCAGCGGCACGACGTCGACGCGCTGGCGGTCAACCGGCGCGACGAAACGGACGAGGTGGGGCTGCTGCTGGTATCCGACATCGCCCGGGACGTCATCGCGCGGCACCGCTCTCCGGAGCGCGTCAACGTGTACGAGATAATGTCAAAGCCCACGCTGACCTTGCCCCTGGATATGTTGGTCCGCTACGCCGTCCGGTTGCTGGTGCAGTTCGAAATCCACTGTGCCATCGTGGTGAACGACCAGCGGGACCCCGTGGGCTTCGCAACCCTGCACGACTTGGTGGTGGGCCGCCCGCCGGATTAGCTGCCGGTAGCGCGCCTTCGCCTCGGCGAGTAACGTGTCGCAGCGGGCGAACGCACCCAACGTTTCAGGATGCCAGGGGCGGGCCGGGATAGTCCTCCCGCATGCCGGTGTCGCCGTCCTGGATGATGAAGTCGCGGCGGTCGCGATACAGCCGCGCCCGGTTGAGCACCACCTCGTCGGCCCAGTCCACCTCGTCGTAATGAGTCATCAGCCAATACTTGTACTCACCGACAAACAGGTACAGGTTGTCCATCGAGAAGAACCGGCATGGAACGCCCTCTCCGCTACGAAACCGCTCACACACGGCTTCCAGCAACTCCCGCTGCCCGTCCTTCTGCAACAGCACATACTCGTGCGGCCAGGTTTCGCGGTAGGTTACGGCCTCGCGCCCAGGGGGCGGCAGCGATCAGGTCAGTAAGCTTCATTGCGTCGCCTTCGGAGCGTCGGATTGCAATTCGCTCATGATCTTTTCCAGTCGAGGTTGGATGGTAGATTTGAGTTTGGGCAGCATATGTGATGCCCACGCCCGGAGCTCGACCAGTTTTTCATCTGAGTCCGAGATCGAACCGGGGTTTTGGAGGTATATTGCCGACATCCGCTGACCATCCCTACGCCCCCAGCCAACTCCTGGCAATTCCTTTTCGATTTCCTTCCGCTGCTGATACAGCTCATCGAAAATCTGCTTGTTGCGGTCCCGGTCCCACGTGGCAATCCACAGGTACAAGTCGAGGCTTGGCCCGCCCCAGAATCCTGCGTGGTATGTGACGTCAGGAAAACCGCTGGGGAATTCCTGATCGTTACTGGCTTTAACGCGCTCTGTGTCGGTGAACCCTGCACTGCGCAAGCCTCCCAGCAGTTGTAGAAAGAAATCCCGGTACTTTTGATCCGTTTCCGATAGTTCTCCGAACCTGAGGACTGCCCACTCCGGCACATCCTTGTTCAAGTCCATTGGTGAGAATTCCGCATGGAAGCCCGGTGCAGTTTCATCGCTGCCAACCGGACGTAAATCCCCGCCGGGGAGAAGACGCACCGCAACGGCATGAATTTCTACATTGCCGGCCATCGCTTTCTTGAGCCAGGCAACCTGCCTCAAGTGATATTCCCAGAACTGGGGCGCCACCCAAATCAGATCGCGAGCGTCATGCTCCGCAGCGTAGCCGATGAGCCTGGCAAAGTGGTCGCTATCCGAAGCTTCCAACTGGTTCTCGATAGCAACCTTGGCTCCATCCGCCCTTTCCGCCAAGATGTCCAACTCACCGGACCAGCCAGACACTTCTCTCTGAATCGGTGCCAGTTTTACGCCGAGCACTTCTCCCAACAGGTTCAAGTTCTCGGACTTGGCCAACCACCGCGTGAAGTCATATTCTTCATGCGGCCAAATCTTCCGCAGGGAAACGGGTTCCGATTGGCTCGATTCCGGCGTTGTCATTTTGTAATCTTCTCCTTGAGTCAGACCAGCAGCGCATCCAGCAGCCGCTGGCATCTACGAAAACTGTTCCTCACTTGGTGGTCGGCAAAGTGGACACGGTAGAAGTACCGATGTAGCGCTTCGGCGTTACCGAATCCTTCTCGCAAATCTATGTCCGAGAGCTGCCCATCTATTTCCGGCACCGCCAGTTTTATCTCGAGGTGCGAGTTCAGCCTCGTCGATGTGTATTGCGGAGCGATATGCTTGATGGCATGTACGATGGCGCCCCACATCATTTCAGCGGCGGTTAGCAGGTCGTCTAGCTCAAACTCCTGCTCCGCTTTGCGGCGGCACCGCAACGATAGTTCGTAATGATTTGCCGCGCGCGTCATCAGGCTGCCAGCAAACGCGATATAAACGCGCGCACCACCGGCTCGTAGAACGCTACATCAGCCAAATCTAGCAAATCACCGTCGCCGTTGGCCTCGTATTCGAGGGTAATCAGGTAGCCCGATACCAGTGGGACGCCGGTTTGGCGCTCAAGACTGTCGATGAACGGCTCCACGTCGTCGTAATCCAAAGAGCGCAGCTTGTGCCCGTGCGCCAGTGCCGCCTGCCGTATCGCCGCCTCGGTAGCCTTCCAGAAAAAAGTTGACGCCTCACCGTGCTTGCCCCGCAGCAGGCTCAAATCGGCTTGGTCCAGCAGCGACTGGATATCCTGTGGGATTGTGCTTTTTGTGGACATGGTTGTCCTGCGCCTTTCGGATCAGGGCGTGATCATCGAGTTCCGGCTATGCTCAACAGGCTGCCAATGTATTGCTGCGTGGTGGGTATCAGCTCCCGCAGCAGACGGGGCTCCGCTACGTTCCGATTGTAGAAATGCCCGTGCAGCCGTCCCGCAGCTTGTAGTTCATCGACCAGCACGTCGCTATACCCATGAACAACCACTAGATGGTTTATCACGACTGCTCGCCTAACCTCTTCCCGGTCCGCCAGCAGGTCATGTCGTATGCCGATGGCCTGTATAGCGTTATGCACGGCGCCCCAAAGCATTTCGCCGGCAGCAGCGAATTCACCCACGCTGATTAGCTGATTGGTCAACGCCAGATATTCTTCCGCTACGCTGATGCGCTCCTGAAACGTCATGGCGCGGCTTCACAATAGCTTTGCAGGATCTCTACAAATTTGCGGACGTTTGGTACGGAGTACTTCATCTCCTCCCAATCCTCGTAGTGCCACTTGGCATTGTCTTGGAAAGCCCCTGCCGCGAAATAAGCGACCAGGTGCCAGTTCTCGACGCCGCGATTGTGCTTCACGTCCAGCCACTTGGCGAAGCGCATTAACTCTTCCTCATTGCCATGGGGTTGGCCGTAGTAATCGGCCAGGTCGCATAGCGCCGTCTCGGCTGCCCGCCACAGCAGAATTGACCCCCCATCATGGTCACCTAGGGAAATCGCCTGGTCAGCCAGGTCAAGCAACTCCAGCGGGTGGTAATTCATGGTGTCCCCACAGCGATAAAATGGAGTAGAGGCGAACCCGTCGCGGCGGGTTCGCCTCTATATCTTACCTGACGAGTCGCGTCTGGTAGGGAAATCAGCCGCCGTTCTGCTCCCACAGTGCTTCCAGCACTGCGCCGGGGTTCATGGGCAGGTTGGTCATCCGCACGCCGGTGGCGTTGTGGATGGCGTTGGCGAGGGCGGCCAGGGGCGGGACGATCGGCAGTTCGCCGACGCCGCGGACACCGTAGGGGTGGCCGGGATTCGGGTATTCGACCATGACGATTTCCAGGTTGGGGACGTCGAGCGCAGTGGGCATGCGGTAGTCCAGGAACGAGGTGTTGGTCATGCGGCCGGCGTCGTCGTAGGTGTAGCCCTCGGTGATTCCCCAGCCGATGCCCTGGGCAATCCCGCCCTCGATCTGACTGCTGGCGTAGGGCGGATAGACGGCTTTGCCCACGTCCTGGACGGCGGTGTAGCGGAGCACGTCTACCTTGCCGGTCTCGGGATCGACGGCGACGTCCACGATGTGGGTGGCGAATGAGGGGCCGGGGAGCGTTGGGGTGGTGGTGGCCACGCCGACGGGGGCCTCGCCCTCGCTGACAATCAGGCAGGCGGCCTGGGCGAAGTCGACCGAATAGCCGTTGGCGGCGAAGCCATTCAGCGATACGTCAATGGTGGATTCGGCCACGTCCCAGATGTCGGCCAGGGCGTCGCGCATCTTGCTTTGGAGATCGCGGGCGGCCTCGATGGCGGCCCAGCCGGTGGCGAAGGTGGTGCGGCTGCCGGCGGCGTTGCCGCCCTCGGCGATGGCGTCGGTGTCGGGGATGCGCGGGTGGACCCGATCCACGCCGATGCCGAGGGTCTCGGCCAGTTGCATGGCGATGGACGTGCGGGTACCGCCGATGTCGGGCGAGGACTCGAGGAGGGTGACGGAGCCGTCGCCGTTGAGGCGGGCGGTGGCGGACGAGGTTCCGCCACCGTTACCCCAGAAGCCGGAGGCGACGCCGCGGCCGCAGAGGCGGCCGTTCTTCTGCGCAACCGGCGACTGGTAGTGGGTTGTGGCGCTGGCGACGCGGAGTTGCTCGCTGTTGCCGATGTCGTTGAAACGGGTGCCGTTGGGGCGGAGGTCGCCTTCGCCCGAGGCGTTGCGGAGACGGAATTCGAGGGGATCCATGCCGAGGGATTCGCAAAGCTCGTCGATCACGCCCTCGACGGCGAAGGCCGCCTGGGGGGCGCCGGGCGCACGGAAGGCCTGGGACTTGGGCTTATTGACGACGACGTCGTAGCCGTCGACGCGGAAGTTCCGGAGCTTGTAGGGGGCGAGGCCGCAGTTGGCGGCGCCACCGACGGAGGAGCCGGGGAAAGCGCCGGCCTCGAAGTGCATTTCGAGCTGCGCGGCGGTGAGGTCACCGGCCGAGGTGGCGCCGATCTTGCAGCGGATGAATGCGGCGGGGGCAGGGCCGGTGCCGAGCAGGGTCTCGGTGCGGTCCATGGTGATCTTGACGGGACGACCGGCCTTGCGGGCGAGGACGACCGCGATGGGCGCGACGTAGTTGGTGAGCTTGCCGCCGAAGCCGCCGCCGATTTCGGCGGGGACGACGCGGATGTTGGAGATCGGGATGCCGAGCATCTGGCTGATCTCGTTGCGGACGCCGAAGTGGCCCTGGGTGCTGCAGTGGATTTCGAGGGTGCCGTCGGCGCGCCAGAAGGCGGTGGCGTTGTGGGGTTCGATGTAGCCCTGGTGGATGGTGGAGGTGCTGAAGTCGCGTTCCAGGACCAGGTCGGCGGCGGCGAAGCCGGCTTGGATGTCGCCTTCCTCAAGGACGATGTGCTTGGCGATGTTGCCGGGGGTGTCAGCGAACGCGCCGGCGGTCTCCATGCGCAGGTCGGGGTGCAGGATGGGTGCGTCGGGGGCGATGGCGGATTTGGCGTCGAGGACGGGGTCGAGGACCTCGTAGTCGACCTGTATCAGGCGAAGGGCTTCAGTGGCAACGTGGGAAGAGGTCGCGGCCACGGCGGCCACGGCGTGGCCGTGGTAGAGGGCCTTGTCGCGCGCCATGACGTTCATGGCCTTGAGACGGACGGCGTTGCCGAAGGCCTGGGGGCCCTGAGCAGGCGCCATCGGCATGTCGGCCGACGTCATGGCGGCCAGGACGCCAGGAAGAGCCTCGGCGCGCGAGGTGTCGATACGGGTGATGCGCGCGTGGGCGTGGGGGCTGCGCAGGACCTGGGCATGCAGCATGCCGGGAATGCTGACGTCCACGCCGAAGACCGCGTGTCCTGTGACCTTGTCGACGCCGTCATGGCGGATAGGGCTGGTGCCGACGACATTCAGTTCAGGCGCGGTGACTGCCATGCGTATTTCATCCGGTCGCGGAGTCGTATCCGATTTTCGCATGCGGCGCAGCGAGACGTGCGCCGTCGCGCCAGAGGGGAACCCGATGACCTGATGCAACCTGGTGCCAGAGCCGGCCAGCTGCGCGTCCGACGCATAATCGGGCTCTCGGCTCGGTGGCCCGGCGAGGTACCGCTGTCCGCGGCCGAATCGGGACCGGTACCGGACAAGACTGGGAGAGGGCGGACATGCGGCCAAATGTGCTCGTGCTGATGAGCGACCAGCACAACCCGATGGTGAGTTCGCCGTACGGTCATTCCTTCATCCGCACCCCGGCGATCCAGACCCTGGCCGATCGCGGGGTGACGTTCGAGAGCGCGTACTGTCCTTCGCCGCTCTGTGTGCCTTCGCGTTCCGCGTTTCTCACGGGACTGCCGGTCCACGTCATCGGGGCCTGGGATAACTCGTGTCCGCTGCCGGTGTCGGAACCGACGTGGGCACACCGGCTCAATGCGGTGGGGTACGAGACGACGCTGTGCGGGCGGATGAGCATTGGCGGGCCGAACCAGATGCACGGATTCGCACGACGCATCCACCCGGAAATGCGTCCGGGCAAAATGGGTTCGAGTTTTCCCAATTGGGATGCGCCGATTCGAGCGCATGCCGGAACGCGGGAACGGCTTGAGACCGCGGGCGCGGGCGATACGTGGCAGCAGCAGTACGACGACGACGTAACCGAGGCTGCCGTGGCCTTTCTCTCGGACCCGGCACGCCGGGACGGTCCGTGGGCGGCCGTGGTGGGCTGGTTTCTGCCGCATACGCCGCTGACGGTGCGTTCGGAATACTTCGACCGGTATTATCCCGCACATGCGGATCAGCCGAACGCGCCGGCGAAACCGATTGAGGCGGTGCATCCGCAGAGCCGACGGTTTCGAGAGTATCTTGGCGCGGAGGGACTCTCAGATGACGAAATCGGGC
The DNA here is from genome assembly GCA_022823505.1 of Dehalococcoidia bacterium. Lineage (GTDB taxonomy): Bacteria > Chloroflexota > Dehalococcoidia > Lucifugimonadales > UBA3495 > Bin87. The sequence goes on along the minus strand of JAJEIA010000001.1, from coordinate 15,651 downwards.
GCGCACGCGCGGCGTACTACGGCATGGTTTCGTTCACGGACACGCAAGTGGGGCGGGTCCTGGAAGCCCTGGAGTCGAGCGGGGCAAGTGAAAACACGCTGGTCGTTTACACGTCGGACCACGGCGAGATGATTGGCGAGCATGGGTTGTGGTGGAAGAGTTCGTTCCATGAGCCATCGGTGCGGGTTCCGCTGATCGCGGCCTGGCCGGGGCGGATCGAGGGCGGCTCGCGCGTGGACACGCCGGTTTCGCTGTTGGATCTCACCCGAACGATTGTCGACGCAGCGGGCGCGGATTCCGACGGCATCGTGGGCGACAACCTGTTGAACCCGGAACTGGATGAAGGCCGAGCGGTGTTTGCCGAATTCGCGGCGCATGGTACGGACCGGCCGGGACGAATGGTCCGGCGGGGGCGGTTCAAGCTGAACTATTACCACGGAGAGCCACCCGAGCTGTTCGATCTGGAGGCGGATCCGCACGAGATGACGAACCTGGCCTCGAAGCCGGCGTTTGCCGGAGTCCGAGATGCCCTCATCGCCCTGGTTCTTGAGGATTGGTCGCCGGACGAAATTGGCGCGCAGGTACGCGAGAGCCAGCGGCGTCGGCGAATCCTCTTTGCGGGGCTGTCGTAACCGAAGCCGACCGGCCGGACGTGCCTTTGAGCCAGGCGAATTCAGCCTGGAATCAATCGTGCGCGAGTGCGGCACTCACGCCGGTGTCCGCCCGCGGCGCGGGCCGTGATAGCTTCACAGAGGCAGCGGGCGCCGCAGAACGAGCGATCAATGACTGCTTATCGGTCGACACGCTGGAGCCGCCGGGGCGTGCGTATGGCGATTGCCGCGGTGGTGGTTGGCCTGATGGTTGCCGCCTGCGGCGGGGACGAGAAGTTGGTGCGGCAGGACTATTACTCGGTCATCGCGCCGGAGCGCTGCGGCGGGGTGAGCGCGGTGAGCTGCGCGGGGTACCAGTCCACGCCCACGCCCGCTCCGTAGAGAGCGTTGCGTAACTCGGGCTTGGGTGCGCGGAAGACCCCTCACCGATTGCCGCCGGGTACGGCGGCATCTGCCTCTCCCCTGGGAGAGGGTGAAGAGGGGCGGCGCCTTGATCAGATTGACATCGCGCACTCGCTCCTTGGGTTATGCATAGGTTTCTCCGTAGCTGACAGGCGGCATCGCCTGTAGGAGGTCAAGCCGGATGGACAAGCACCTGTTTCTTGACCTGGACGAGGTTGCAGCCACGCATAACGTGGAGCAGCGGGTGTGCGAGGCGACGAAGCATCCGGCGAACCCGGTGTTGCCGGTGGGGCGGCTGGACGAGTGGGACGCGGTTCGGGCCAGCGTCTGGTCGGTGCGGACCGTGCTGTACGACCCGGACGACGGGCTGTTCAAGTGCTGGTACACGGGGGCCGACCAGGAGCGCCTGCGCTGGCGGCGCATGGGCTACGCCTACAGCGAGGACGGCATCCGCTGGATCAAGCCGAAGCTGGGGCTCTTCGAGTACAACGGGTCCACGGACAACAACATCTGCCTGGACATGCTGGGGGCGGTGATTCGCGATCCGACGGAGCCCGACCCTGCGCGTCGGTTCAAGATGGTCACGAAGAATCTCGAAGTGGTTGGGCCGGCCCGTGCCGCGTACTCGCCCGACGGCATTAACTGGACCGTGGGCCCGGCCGTCGACCTGCCGGCGCTGGCGCACGGTCCGGACATTGTGGTCCTGGCGCTGGACGAGGAGGCCACGGACCCGGATCGCCGGTACATCCTGATCTGGCAGGAACGCGTGCCGGCGGCCAAGCCGGGGCCACGGACGGTCCGAGGCAAGTTCATCGCCTACGGGCCAAGCATCGAGAAGTTCACGGCCAGTCCAGACAACCCGTTTCTGGATCCCAAGGACGGGCTGGAGCAGGAGAACCACTTCCTGACGCTGGACCGATATGGCAACGGCTGGATCTCGGTGTACGAGTTCGGCTGGTACGTGCCCAACGGGCTCGGGGTGTTCGGACAGTACGCGGCGGACCTGCGGCTGGCCGTCAGCAAGGACGGCGAACATTTCTCGCGCATCTGCCTGACCGACAAAGTGGTCTCACGCGGCGAGCGGGGCACGTGGGACGCCGGATTCCTGGTGATAGGGGACCGGATCATCGTCAAGGACGACACGATCTACATCTACTACAGCGGTCAGGGCGAGGACTGGAGCCTCTGGCCGCCGGGCAACTATCCCAAAGAGTTCGGGGGCGGGAAGAGTGGGTCGGTTCGCCTGACGCAGCTGGGACTGGCGACGCTGCGGCTGGACGGCTTCACGTGCATGCAGACGGTGGACCGGGAGATCTCGGGGTCGCTGGAGACGACGCCGCTGGAAGTAGAAGCGGACACGCGGCTGACCGCGAACGTGGCGGAGGTGATCGCGCGGCGGAGCTGGGTGGACGTGGATGTGCTTGACGCGGAGACGGGCAAGGTGATTCCGGGATTCAGCCGCGAGGACTGCGTGCCGCTGGCGGTCGATAACGTGCGGGCGCGGGCTACCTGGCAGGGCATGGAACTCGGCGCCTGCGATCGGCGGCAGGTTCGCCTGAGATTCCACATTCATGGGGCGGCCCGGTTGCACGCCTATTCGCTGACGTAGCGGGGTCGATCGATCCGGATTCGTACGAAACGCGGCCTGACCCGGATTGCGCGCCGGACGGTTCGACGGCCACGATGCGCGGAAGCGGAATCTTCAGGAGGACGGGCATGGAACGTCAGTGCATCTCGTCAGGCAAGCCGACGGAGGCGGTGATCGGGTATTCGCGGGCGGTTCGGGTGGGTCCGCACGTGTGGATCGCCGGAACGACGGGCCCGCTGCCGCCCGAGCATCCCGACGCGCCAGGGGACGCCTATGCGCAGGCGAAGCACGCGATCGGGATCATCGAGAAGGCGCTGGGCGAGGCGGGCGCGACGCTGGATGACGTGGTGCGGACGCGGGTGTTCCTGACCGACATCGACCGCGACGCGGATGCCGTTGGCCGGGCGCACCTGGAGTCGTTCGGAAATGCCATGCCGGTGTCGGCCTTTATTGGCTGCACGAGCCTGGTCGGCGACGAGTCGGTGCTGGAGATCGAGGCGGAGGCGTACGTGAACAGGCGCTGCTGCTAGCTCCGCTCGGCTATTGCGGCGCCTGCCAGGCCAGCAATCCGCACCCCTAGCGTGCCGACGCCTCCCTGTCGGGATTGCGGCCTCGCTCGGCGCAGACCTTCAGGTACTCGTCCACAGAGTCGTTGAATGCCTGGCGCAACTCCGCAACCGACGTGCCCTGAAAGGTGATCACGTCACGGGTGTCGATCACCTCGCCGTGGAATAAGCCGGCGTCATCGTCGTATCGGATTCCGGCTCGATATCCAGCATGTTCAATCATGGCTCAGACTGTTTCAGGCCCTGCAGTGCAGGGCTAGGGCGCACGCAGGATTACATTTCGCGCCTCCAACTCCCAGGTTTCGTGGTAGACGTGGGGGCGGGGTCGTTGGAGCTTGAGCGGCGTGGGCGGCGGGTTGTCGGGGTCCCAGAGTTCGAGGCGGTCGCGGCCGCGGACCTGGTGGAACCACTCTTTTTCGCTCTCGGCCGGCTCGATTTCGCGGCGGAGGATGAACTCGACGTAGTCGAATTCGCTCAAGGCAACCTCGGCCAGGAAGACGCGGTCGACGCCTTCGCCGTCCCAGGTGGCCATGTCGGGAAGGATGACCGGTCCGCAGCAGAGCTGGAATTTGCCGGAGTCGGGGTGGAGGTTCATGAGGCGGATGGGAAACTCGATGCGAACATCGAGTCCGGTGGCCTTGTCGCGGTAGGTGGTCTGGCCGTTGATGACCGCGCCGGACTGAGTGGCTTCGTTGACGGCGTGGCCGTCGAGGAGACGATCGGCGCCGGGGAGCGTGACGGGGCGGAAATCCATGTCCGCGTAGCGCTCGGGCCACGGCCTGCGGGCGACGGGCTCGGGGACGTCCGACAAACCCCGCGCGATCGGCACGCCGTGCTCGCGGGTAAAGACCGCCCGCCACTCGCCGCTGGGGATCATGAAGAACTGCTCGGTCGCGATGGTGAGCTCGGCGCGGCAGGGATAGTTGAGGTAGTGAGTGATCGACGAGCCGGACGGATCGATGATGTCCATGGTCGAGTCGACCTGCATTCGCACGCGGTAGACGTCGCCAAGGTCGCCGACGAAACCGCCATCCCAGCGGTAGTACGGATGGGGTTTCCTGGGATGGGTGGTCCAGGTGATGAAGGAGCGGGTGAAGTCGAGCATTGGACCGGCCTTGGTGGGGCGACGCGGCGGCGTTTCGGTGGCTCACAATACACTCGGCGAACGTCTGCGGATCGGCGCCCATCGTTCGGGACGCGGCGGCCGGGCCAAACCAGTCGGACCAGAGAGGACGAGACCATGAACGATTTGCGCGACAAGATCCTGGGCTGCCTGACCGGCGGGCTGCTGGGCGATGCGATGGGCGGGCCTGTCGAAGGGCTGCACTACGAGTTCATCCAGCAGCGCCACGGCGAGATCACGGATCTGAAGGAGCACCGCGGTCTGCAGCCGGGGGCCGGGACGGACGACTCGGCGCTGAAGCACATGCTGTGCGAGGCGATTGCGCGGACCAAGGGCAACGTGATGGCGTCGGACTGGGCGCAGGTGTGGCGCGAGCGTATGAACCCGTTCAAGTTCTATCCGCCGGTGGCCAGTTCGTTTTACAAGATCTCGACCGGCGGGATCAGGGCCCGGGAGGCCGGCATTGGCAACATGATTTCCAACAGCACGGCGATGTGCATCTCGCCGATCGGCATCATCAACGCGGGTGATCCGCGCCGGGCGGTGCTGGAGGCGTACGAGGTCACGAGCCTGATTCATCGCGGCTCGCCGCAGGACGGCGCGCTGGCCATGGCCGCCGCCACCGCCGCGGCGTTCGACCCGAACGCCAATGCCGAATCAGTCATAGAGGCGGCGGTCAGCAACCTGGATAGCGAAAGCGACGTGCCCGCAGCCATCGATACGGCGGTGAGCCTGGCGCGGTCGACTGGTGACTTTGCCGAGTTCCGCGCGGCCTACTACGCCGACCATCTGTGGGACTGGCCGCAGCAACCCGAAGAGGGCCACAGCAACGCGGTGGACCCGCGCGAGTCAGCGTCCGTGGCGCTGGCGCTGCTATTGCTAGCCGACGGCGACCCGAACGAGGTGGCGCTGATGTCCGCGAACTTTGGCCGCGACGCCGACTCCATCGGCGCCATGGGCGGCCCGGTGGCCGGGGCGATGGCCGGGGCCAGCGGTATTCGGCCCAAATGGGCCGCGCAGGTGCAGGCCGCGACGCCGGTGAACCAGGATGAGTTGGCGGACATGCTGCTGGGGGTCCTGACGGCGCGGCTGAACGCAGATCGCGCGCGGAGCGAGGTGCTGCTCGCGTAGCTCCGTACAGGCCGCATCGGTCGGAGCGGGCCAAGCAGCCCGGTTCCCGTTCGCGCGAGGTCGCGGTCGGCCCTAAAGTACGGAGCCATGGCGACACCTCGCGTTCCCAGGGTCACGCGCTTCTTTCCGGCGCATGCGGAGTTGCAGGCGCGGTTTGACCGCGAGGCGCGGCGGATGCCGGTGGATGTCAGCAGCCAGTCGGCCTTCGAGACCTGGCGGAAGGCGACGCGTCGGCACCTGTCCGCCATCACGGGCATGGACAGCCTGCGGCCGGCCGATCCGCAGCCGGTGGCTACGGAGTCGGTCCAGTGCGACGGCTACGTGCGGCAGCGGATGGAGATTCATACCGAGCCGGACGTGGTGATGCCGCTGTATGCGCTGCTGCCGGACGACCTGGAAGCTGGCGAGCGGCGGCCGGTGGTCATTGCGCCGCACGGTCACGGCAGCGGGGGCAAGAACATGACGGCGGGTCGGCGCGACATTCCGGCCGTGGCCGACGCCATCGATACGTACAACGGCGCCTACGCGGAGCGCTTTGCGCAGGCGGGGCTGATCGTGTTCGCGCCAGATGCGAGGGCCTTCGGGGAGCGGCGCGAGCCGGTGGGGCAGGCGAACGACGAAGACTCGTTCATGCGATCGACCTGCACGCCGCTGAACCACGCCGCAATCTCGCTGGGCCAAACGGTGACCGGCATGTGGACATGGGACCTGATGCGGCTGGTGGACTACGTGCAGACGCGCGGCGACTGCGATCCCGAGCGTATTGCGTGCGCCGGGCTTAGCGGCGGTGGTCTGCAGACGCTCTGGCTGGCCGCGATGGACGACCGAGTTTGCGCGGCGGTGGTGAGCGGCTACTTCTATGGGAACCGCGACTCGCTGCTGGATCTGAATGGCAACTGCGGCTGCAATTATGTCCCCGGGCTGTGGCAGGCGGTGGACATGGGCGATTTGGGGGCGTTGATCGCGCCGCGTCCGCTGCTGGTGGAAACCGGCGACGAGGACCCGCTGAACGGCGCGCGCGGGATGGACAACGTGTACGAGCAGGTGACGATTACGCGGGAGGCCTACGAGTTGCACGACGCCGGCGACGGCCTGGTGCACGACGTGCAGCCGGGGGAGCACCAGTGGTATGGGGTGGTCGCGGAGCCGTGGCTGGTGGAGCGGTTGACCGGACAGCATCCGAGGACATGACGAGGGACCTCGCCACAGCGCATGTAGGCGGGATGCAAAGTAGCGATGGGGAACGAGGCGTCGTCTACTACGGAGACAACTTGCCGATCCTACGGAGGATGGCGCCGCAATCCATCGATCTGATTTACACCGACCCGCCGTTCAACACGGGAAAGAAGCAGGCGCGCACACGGCTGCGCACCGTCCGAGATCCCAACGGTGACCGGACTGGATTCAAGGGGCAGCGGTATCGCTCAATCAAGGTTGCCGAGCGTGCGTTTGATGACGACTTTGACGACTACATGTCATTCCTGGAGCCTCGACTTGAGGAGGCGCATCGCGTGCTTACCATTTCAGGTTCTCTGTATCTTCATCTCGACTATCGCGAGGTTCACTACGCCAAAGTGCTTTTGGACGGCATATTCGGTCGTGATTGCTTTCTAAACGAGGTCATTTGGGCTTACGACTATGGGGCTCGCACAAAGAAGAAGTGGCCGGCCAAGCACGACAACATACTGGTTTATGTACGCGATCCCGAGCAGTATTTTTTCAACGTGGAGGAAGTCGAACGCATTCCGTACATAGCGCCGGGATTAGTCGGGCCCGAGAAGGCGGCGCGCGGAAAATTGCCCACAGATACCTGGTGGCACACGATCGTCCCGACGAATGGGAAGGAACGAACGGGATACCCCACGCAGAAACCGCTGGGAGTCGTGCGACGCATCGTGCAGGCCTCCTCCAAACCGGGCGATACGGTGCTGGACTTTTTCGCCGGCAGCGGCACGCTCGGAGAAGCCGCCTACGAGCTTGGTCGGCGATTCGTGCTGATTGACGACAACGACGAAGCAGTTGCGGTCATGGCCAAGCGCTTTGCCGAGATGGACGCTGTAAGTTTCGTAGGACTCGATGCACGGCAAAACCAGTTTGTCGAGCGCCAAGTCCAGATTCACTCTTAGGTTGGTATCGGAGTCGCCGGAGCGGCGGGTGTGAGCGGGCTTGACTCCACCGAATTGATCATCGGCCAGCGGCCGCAGTATTTCTTTGACAGCGGGCTGATCGAAGAGATTCAGAACATCAGGCGCACGGTGCATGCGCCCAGGCAGCTTGAGCAGAATCCGGTGCTGCAACTGGATCGGCCGTGGGAGCACTTCACGAACTTTGGGGCGGACGACTGGGCGCTGTGGCGGGACGACGGCGGTGAGTTTCGCTGCCTGTACACGGACATGGCGCTGGACCGGGAGAAGCTGGCGCGCGAGGGCGGGACGCTGATCGACTGGCACATCAGCCGCTTCCGGGTGATGTATGCACGGTCGGCGGACGGGCTGGACTGGGAAAAGCCAGCGATGGGCATGGTGCAGGAAGGCGGACACGACACCAACATCGTCTTTGGCAGCGAGACGTACGGGAACGTCTGGGGTCCGGCGGTGCTGGACGACCCGCTGGAGAAAGATCCGGCGCGTCGCTACAAGATGCTTTATGAGCTAGGCGCCCCCGGATTTCGGGTGGCGGAGGAAACGCCGGGCGCACACATCCGGCTGGCCTATTCGCCGGACGGGGTCCGGTGGACTCCGGCTAAGGAGATACCTACGTTCGGGTCCCTGGGAGATCGACTCGGCGACACGATCTTCCCGACGTTCGATCCGGACAGCGGCGTTTATCGAATTCTCACCCGCCACCCGCTGATGGAACTGGCGCCGCGCACGCGTCCGACGCACGCGCCGATGGTTGGCGGGGCGCCCAGCTTTGACGCGGTGATGGCCACACCGAACCGGCGGGTGGTGCGCCGCATCTTCATGTGCGAGAGCCGCGACTTCGTGAACTGGAGCGAGCCGCGGCTGATCCTGGCGCCGGACCCAGACCTGGACAACCTGGACGCGGCCTTCTACGGCATGCGGCCGTTCCGCCTGGGCGGTCACTGGATCGGGTTCCTGGGCGTGTTCCACCAGGTGTCCAACACGTCGACGGTGGAACTGGCGCATAGCCGCGACGGGCGACGCTGGGAACGGCTGGCTCCCACGCACGACTGGATTGGGCTGGGCGAGCCGGGCAGCTGGTGCGCCAACCAGATCGGGATTCCGCGGATCGTGGACGTTGGCGATGACGAGACATGGGTGTACTTCGGCGGCGCGACCTCGCAGCACGATCTGTGGTACGCGGAGGACCAGGAGGCTTCGGACGACTCGGAATCGCGGAGCACGAGCGACCCTCGGTACGCGCTGGGTGTCGGCAAGCTGCGGCGCAACGGGTTTGTCTCGGTCGGAGCCGGCGCAACGCGCGAGGGCCTAGTGGCCACGCACCCGTTGGTGTCGGAGGGGGACCGGCTGGTCGCTAATGCCGCCTGTGGGCCGGGCGGCTACCTGAAGGTGGAAGTGCGTGACGTGAGGGACCGGGTGGTGCCCGGACGTGGATTGGACGATTGCGATGCGATTACCGGCGACAGCGTCCGCCATACCGTCAGGTGGCGGGGTGATGCGAACCTGCCACTACCTCACGATGCCGACTCGGGGACTGTATACACCCGTTTCATCCCGCATCGTCGGCTGCGGTTCGTGATGCGGAACGCGGAGTTGTATTCCTTCACCGTGGAGCGGTCGACCGACGGATAGTCAGCCCAACCCAGAGAACCGCTTGCCCGGCTCAGGCTTCGTCAGGCACCGACGAAGCGAACGATTAACCCGGTGATAGTGGTCGCGGCCGTTATTGATCCAAGCACGGCAATGACCATCCAGCGGGTCAAGCTTTGGAGGTCAGATTTCCACTCGGCCCGCGCGGCGTGGATTTCGGCCTTCACCGAGTGCATTTCGGCCTTCAACGAATGGATGTCAGCCTTAGTTGCGAACGTCGGAAGCATGGTCTCAATGGCGGTTAGCCGCCGCTCGATCTCAATGGCGGTCAAGTCCACCGTCATACGGTTTTCCCTTTCCCGCCCATGATTGCTTCAAGCTCAGTTTAGCTTCTGGTGTGGCGACGCCGCCATGAACCGGCGCTGTCATGACCGCTTCACGCGCCGAGGAAGCGAACGATGAGCCCTGTGATCGTTGCCGCAGCTGTTACCGAACCGAGCACGGCGACGACCATCCAGCGGGTCAAGCTGTGGAGATCGGACTTCCACTCGGCGCGCATGGCCTGGAGGTCGGCCTTGGTTGCCAACGTCGGAAGCGTGGTCTCAATAGCGGTTAGTCGCCGCTCAATCTCGATGGCGGTCAAGTCCACCGTCATACGGTTTTACCCTTTCCCGCCCATGATTGCTTCAGCCTCAGTGTAGAGCCCTGTCCGGAGACCCCGCCTTGCACCAGCCCTGCCACGACGCCTCACGCGCCGACGAACCGAACGATCAACCCGGTAATGGTCGCCGCGGCCGTTACCGACCCCAGCACCGCGATCACCATCCATCGGGTCAAGCTGTGGAGGTCGGATTTCCATTCGGCGCGCGAGGCCTGGATTTCGGCTCTCAGCGACTGAATGTCGGCCTTGGTAGCGAAGGTCGGGAGTGCGGTCTCTATGGCGGTCAGCCGCCGCTCGATTTCAATGGCGGTTAAGTCCACCGTCATCCGGTTTTACCCTTTCCCGCCCATGATTGCTTCAGGCTCAGTCTAGCGCCTGGCGCAGGGACGGTTCGTTGCCTTGAGTCAATTCGCCAGGTGCAGTGGCGCTTACACTCGATTGATTGCCAAGCGGAGGCTGAGATTCGTCGTGCGAACTGCAGAGACTCTTGCCTTCGCTAGTGAGCTGTCGCTCAGGCGGTAGCGCGAATGTCATCCGCATTCGCTGAAACCCTGGCAGCAGGAGACTTCGCAGCGGTCCGACGCGCGGCCAAGGCCGACCTCCACTCGCACTCCTACTTCGCCGCACCCATTGCCGACGTCGAACAGTGGCTCGGCCGCGCGATTGACCGTCCGCCGCCCAGGATGGACGGGCTGGACGGCATGCGGGCTTACTCGCGGCAGGCAATCAGCCCCTACATGGACAACTGGACGGCCTTTGAATTCGTGGCCGGCGCGGCAGTGCGACACGCTCAGAGCGACGGCGTGGTTCTGCTTGAAACGAGCTTCGACATCTGGGCCGTCCGGCACCACCCAGATGTGCTCCGCGGCCTTACGGCTCTTGCCGCGTCGCTGGAATCGCAGTTCCGCGGCCAAGTCGACGTTCGGCCGGAAGTGGGGTTTTCACGCTCGTACGTGTCAAAGGATGACCTGATGACCTCGGTCTGGGAGGCCATCGAGTCAGACGTCTTTCGTTCAATCGACATGTACGCGTTCGAGGGCGACTGCGATCCTGAAGCCGTACAAGACCTCTACGAGCACGCGCGGTCGCACGGTCTGAAACTCAAGGCGCACGTCGGGGAATTCGGGGGCGCCGACGAGGTGAAGCGGACGGTCGAGATTCTCCAGCTTGACGAGGTGCAACATGGAATCGCCTCCGCGGAGTCCACGGCCGTGATGCATTGGCTCGCCGACAACCAGATCCGGCTGAACGTCTGCCCGACGAGCAACGTGATGCTGGGCGCCGCGGCCGACCTGGCGTCGCATCCAATCCGCACGCTGTACGACCACGGGGTGGATGTCACGATCAACACCGACGACCTGATGATCTTTGGGCAGAGCGTCTCGGATGAGTATCTGAATCTGTACCGGGCCGGTGTGTTTACCGCAGATGAGCTTGACGAGATTCGAATTCGGTCTCTTCGCTGACCGTTGAACACTGGGACGCACGCGGATCCAGATTTGCTCCACGGCGGGGGCGCCCGCTCGGCAGTGGTTGTCTGAAGGCTACGCGGTTCTCATGCCCGCGAATGTGTCAGGTGTGGAATCGAAGCGTTCTACTTCTCCCGCCAGGGCAGCCGCCACAAGCCCAGGCCCATTGCGATGAGCGCGTAGGCCGCCAGGATTCCCAGTTCCAGCCAGACATCCGCACGTCCACCCAGCGAGGCGGCGATGGCGTCGGCGGCGTAGCGGAGCGGCGAGATATATCCGAACCACCGCAGGAGGAGCGGCGCCGACTCCATGGTGAAGTAGACCGGCGAGATGATGACGAGCACGATGGCGATGAGGCTGGCGATGACGTTGCCCACCGGCAGGGACGGGGCGAAGCTCATGACGAACAGGACGATGCCGGCAAGCGCCAAGACCGTGAGCAGCAGGGCGGGAGCCAGCGTCCAGGTGGGCGAGATCTCGACGCCGGCGATGAAGGCAAAGCCCAAGAGAAACACGGCCGAAAGCGTTCCTGAGATCGCCGTATAGGCCAACGTGCCGACGACGTAGGCGGCCTTGGACACGGGCATGGTGATGACGAGCTTGAGATGGCCCATGAACCGTTGCGCCACGATCTGCTGTCCGACCAGCATGGCGGTACTGAAGGACACGCCGAAGATCAGGGTTCCCGCCAGCAGCCGCTGCCAAACGGCCGCGTCGTCCGGCGCGATGGACTGGAATACGTAGAACATGGGGATGGGGAACACGAGGGTCCCCAGAACGATGAGATACCACTGGCGGATCATCGGCAGCGCGTGGATTTCCAGCACGGCCAGCGAATCGCTCAGGAACTTGCGCGGGCCGGGTGGGTTGAGGCGGTCAGTCGGCGCCATCGGTTCCGCTCTCGTTCCGCGATTGCTGGGTGAGCGCCAGGTAGACGTCCTCCAGGCTCGTGCGCATGACCGCGTACTCGTCGATGCCCTGGGACCGTAGTTGGGCGGCCAGGGCCAGGTGGTCGTCGCCGAAGAGGGTCTGGGGACCCTCGGGAGTTTCGTAGACCAACTTGTATTCGTGGCCGATCGAGGCCCGCAGGTTCGTGATCGTGTCCAGCGAGATCAGGCGCCCGTCCTGGATGATGCCGATGCGATCGCAGAGCGTTTCGGCCTCCTCCATATAGTGAGTGGTCAGGAGCACGGCGGCGTCGCGCTGCCGGTAGCTCTGCAGGACCACCCACAGCCGCTGGCGGGACTCCACGTCCAGGCCGACGGTGGGTTCGTCGAGGATTAGCACGTCCGGCTGCGCCAGCATGGCTATGCCCACCAGGAGGCGGCGGCGCAAGCCGCCTGACAGGCGTTCGCTGTTGAAGTCGCGGTGGGCCGTCAGGTCGAGTTCCTCGATCAGCTCGTCCGCCCGCTCCCGCGCATCCCGCCGCGACAGCCCGCGCAGCACGCCGAAGATGCGCAGGTGCCGGTACACCGACAGCCCCTGGAACAGGCGCGCCTCCTGCGGAACCACGCCAATCCGCGCCTTAGCGTCGTCCGGATTCGCCACGGCGTCGATGCCGACCACCCGCACGTCGCCGGAGGTTGGGAGCAACTCTGTCGTGATCTGCCGGACCAGCGTGGTCTTACCCGCGCCGTTGGGCCCCAACACCCCCAGCGCCTCGCCCCAATTGAGGGTCAGCGAGATTTCCTGGTTGGCGTGCGGGCCGTCTTTGTACTGCTTGTTGAGGTTTCGGACCTCGACGGGCGGAGGGCGGTCGCTGACACTCACTGTTCTGAGCCGGTGCGGCGCGCAGATTGGCGAAGCCGAAGGCCCATGCCCCACGCCTCCGTAATCAGCCGAAACTCGACACCAACCTAACGCACCTCAGATGCGGACATCGTTAGACTGGGCCACAGCGCCCTGCGGGGATAATTCGAGCGCTAGCCTGAACAGCCGGACATCCCATATGTCCCAGTCCAAGAAGCGCCTCAGGTTGCCGCACCCGGAGTTGATCCGGATTGTCGACGCGATCAAGACGAGCGTCACTGACGAGCGCACCTGCGAGGTGGACGGGGTCGCGGTCCGCTACTTCGTTTGCGAGCCATGGGCCGCTGAGGCCGACCTGGCCATGTATGACGAGGACGGCAACATCTATCTCCCGGAGCGTTTCGCGGGCGGGCGCCCTCAACGTGCCGAGCTCGTAGCGCTGCACGAACAGGTGGAGATCAGCCACAAGCTGGCGGGACGGAGTCACGCGTACGCGCACCGACGAGCGATTCTGATTGAGTTGCTGGCCGCCAAGGCGACGTTTAGAGGACCCGGTCAGCTGCGCGAATACCTTCACTGGCGGATTGGCGTTTATCCCGACTGGAAGGTGCCGGACAAGGCGGCAGTTGAAGCTCAGCTCTACGAACTGCTGGCGGCGTCACGGCCGTTGCGAGGGCGGATCCTGGACGTCGTGAAGAAAGCCAGGCTGTAGCTCTTGAGTCTGGGACGGATCCTGGAGTCAGTCCCCCGATACGCGGCCCGCCTTGCGCTTGCCTAGACTTGCGGTGCGCGGTCGCACCTCGTCTGGAGCCGGGGTATGAAGCTCACCACCCAGCAGCGAACATTCTTCGAGACGTTTGGCTACCTGGGATTTCCCGGGTGCTTCGCGGAGGAAGCCGAGGCCATCACCGCGGAATTCGAGCGCCTCTGGGCCGAGCATGGCGGCGGGCATCACGGGCAGGCGCACGATCATGAGCAGCGCTCGGCGCTGGTTCCCTTTATCGACCAGAGTGAGTACCTGAGCGCGCTGCTGGACGATCCGCGGATCGACAACGTTGCCAGCGACCTGTTGGGCGACGACTACAACTACACCGGCAGCGACGGCAACTTCTACGTGGGCGACACCCGCTGGCACTCCGACGGCTACGCGCGCAGCCAGTACCGGAACATCAAGTTCGCGTTTTACCTGGATCCGGTCGACCGCGACACGGGCTGCCTGCGGGTCATTCCCGGCAGCCACCATCGGGGCGACGACTACGCGGAGAGCCTGCAGGACATTATGTCAAGCCAGCGGACCTGGACGATGGCGGAACGCGTTGGCGTCACGGGCCAGGAGATGCCGGCCGTGGCGTTGGAGACGCGTCCCGGCGACCTGCTGATGTTCAACCAGGACCTCAAGCACGCGTCCTTTGGCGGCGGAACGCGGCGGCGCATGTTCACCATCAACGTGTCCGAGCGCTTTGCCGAGGAGGACCTGGACGAACTGCGCCGGGACATCGGGCACGGGGCCCGCTTCTGGATCGAGCGCGCCTACGGCGACGCCATGATCCGAACGGCCGGACCAAAGCGCATGCGTCACCTGGAACAGCGCCTGGCGAACGATGGCCACTTGCCGGAACTGGCGCGCAAGGCGCGCGAGGACATGAGCGAGCCCTCGCGCGGGTAGCCGACCGTAGCGATCGGACTGGCCGTGTGCGTCGGCAGGGCGTGGGGTCGGTATGGTTTGTGAGAGGTCGCTGCGGCTCGAACCTGAGGGTCTCGTCGAAATGACGCGTTGGTCCGCGTGAGAGTCAGACCGGGCATCACGCGGCGCAGCGTGCTGCGCATGCTGGGCAGCGGAAGCCTGGGCGTCTTTGCCGCCGCGTGCGGCGAGTCGGCACCGGAGCAACGGACGCCGCCGCCCAGCACCGGCCGTCGTGATCTGGATGCCGCGCTGCAGCGGGCTCGCACTGCCGCGGCGACCGTGACCGAGCGCGCGCCGGCGCCGGGTCCGTCACTTCCGCACCCCGGGGAGCGACGCGAGGTGCCCGTAGCCGTCATGTCGTTGGAAGTCGCAGGCCCCAGGATTCTCGCGTTATTTGCCAATGGCCTGCTGGAGGCCGGCCGCCAGTCCGAGGGCCGCTACAAGTTCAGCGATGTGCCTCTCGATTTTTCTGTTACTGAGGATTGGAGCATGAGCCGCACGCTTGCGGCTGTTGAAGCTTCGGCTCCCGAACTCGTCGCCTATTTCGACATCGATCTTGAAGACCTGGTCGCCCACGACCAACTCACGCCGCTGGGCGACTTTCTGGCTGCCGATCCGGACTTCGATCCCGGAGCATTCTGGCCCGGCGTCCTGGAGAGCGGCCGTCACGAGGGCGAGCAATTCGGGCTGCCGTTTAGCGTCTCTCCATCTTTCGCCCTGGTCAACGGCGAACTGGCGTCCGAGCGGGACATTGAACTGCCCGAGCCAACCCTGCAGGCCTTCACCGCCGAGGCCTTCCTGCGAACCGCGCAAGCATTCCACGAGCCTGATCCACCTGACGGTGGCCTCGGTACCCGAGGCATTCTGGGCGGAGTCCTCGCCGAGCCGACGTCGAGCGGCGACTACCTGGTGTTTCCGCCGGTGACGGTTGCA
>JAJEIA010000067.1 GCA_022823505.1 Dehalococcoidia bacterium | reverse complement strand
TTTCCTTGGCCGGGCGCGCAGCGTCTCGGCCATCTGCACCACCGCTGGCGAACCCACCGGTCCGGAAGGCGTGATCGCCGGACCGTACGGCTTTGGGTGGATTGCGGGCGAGAACATCTCGGCGGTGTATGACTTCGAAGGTGGCGGGACCGTATTTGCCGAGTTTCACCGGCGCAGCGAGTCCAACCGCGGCTGGGGCCACATCAAGATCTACGGCGAAGACGGCGCCATCTGCCTCTACAACCAAATGAACATGCAGGTGCGCCGCGGGCGCGACTGGCGGGTTGAGGACGTCAACTGGGAACTGCTGGAGCTTGCGCCCGCCGACCGAATCCTGCACGGGGTGGACTACCTGGATGAGCCGGGAGGCGATTTGTGGATGGCCGATGAGACGGTCCATGCGCTCGATCACGATCGACCACACGAGAACAGCGGCGAAGAAGGCCTGGCCGTGATGGAGATGCTGCTCGGGGCCTGGGAGTCGCATTTCACCGAGCGCCTCGTGCGATTTCCGATGCGTCGGGGCGCACATCCATTGCTGCAGGCGCGGACGCAGGCCGGCTTGGGTGAGCCGGATCCGGCGCCGATGGAACTACGCTATCCGGAGTGGCTTCCACTGGAACTGGCCCGAATCGGCGCGGATCACTAGCGGACAAGGGTCAGATCCAGCGCCCCACGCGACATGCCATGGGTGCGAAGCCGGCGGGCCCCGTGTCGAGCCTGTCTCACCCCGTCGGCGCCGCCTTGCCTCGTGCGAGAAGCCGTGGGAGTCGGAGTCTCGGTCGCCGCTGTGGAGCGGTTGGGCGTGGGGGTAGCCGGCTTTTGCAAGTCGTTACAGTGCACTGGCGCATTTGAGGCGGTGGGATGACATGCCGGTACTGAGCGAACGGGACCTGGCGTTTTGGGACGAACACGGGTACGTGGTGGTGTCGGGTGCGGTACCGACGCATCAGCTGGCGACGCTGGTCGAGGTGATCTGGGATTTCCTGGAGATGGACCCGGATAGCCCGGACGACTGGTACCGGTGGGCCCCGTACGACCGGAACGATCCGCAGACTCCGATTTCCGAGGCCGGCATGGTGTCCATGTACCAACACCAGGCCATGTGGAACAACCGGCAATACCCACGGGTGTATCAAGCCTTCACGCAGATAATGGGCAGCGAGCGGCTGTGGGTCTCGCTGGACCGGGTCAACATGAAGCCTCCCGCAAGAGCCGACCGGCCGGAGTGGGGGCATACGGGCATGATTCACTGGGACGTGGACACGTCACGCCCGACGATTCCATTTGGGGTGCAGGGGGTGCTGTACCTGACCGACACGGCGGAGAACCAGGGCGGCTTCCAGTGCGTTCCGGGCTTTCACCGCGGCTTTGACGCGTGGGTGAAGACACAGCCCGCCGACCGCGATCCCTGGAACCCTGACCTTGCCGGACTTGAGGTCAAGTCGATAGCCGGCAATGCCGGCGACCTGATTATCTGGGACCGCATGCTGGCGCACGGCAACGGCCACAACACGTCCGACAGGCCGCGCCTTGCCCAGTACATCACCATGCAACCGGCGGAAGAAGACAACGAGGAGCTGCGGCGATTGCGCATCGAGTCGTGGCGGGAGCGCCGGCCAGCCAAGTCGCCAGGCGGTGGGGCTGGTTGGCCGCGCGATCCTCGCGACCAGGAGCATCGGACCCAGTCGCCGGCCGACTTGACCGACCTGGGCAGGAAGCTGCTGGGTCTTGATGCGTGGGATTGACGACGCTGTAGTGGGACGGAAATTCAAGGCGGATGATTGAGCCGTGCCGGCCGCTTCCGACGCCTGCGAACGCCACCCGATCTGGAAGGGATTGCATGGCGCGTGGGTGACTGGACTCTCCTGATGCCAGGGGTGGCTCGGCCCACAGACAGCGCCCTGTGAGTTCGGAGGGCCCGATAGATCGATCAATCCTGGAGCGTGCCGAAGCGTTCATTTGGAAGAACGCCCGGCTGCTGGAGCGGCGGCTGTTTGAATTCCACTTCAAGGAAGGCTCGCGAGCCGGGGTGGTGGACGCGCTGCGCCCGTACCAGAACGCCGATGGCGGATTCGGCAACGCCCTCGAACCGGACATTCGCTGTCCCGATAGCCAACCCGTGCCGGTGCAGCACGCGCTCAAGATTCTCAGCACGGTTGGGTTCGATTACGAGATGGTGAAGGATGCCTGTGATTACCTGCTGACCATCACAACCTCGGAAGGCGGCGTGCCCTGGCTCCTGCCTTCCGCGCTCAAGTATCCGCGGGCGCCCTGGTGGCAGACCGGCGACGCGCCTGCCGCATCCGTCAATCCAACGGCCGCCATCGCCGGCCTGCTGCACAAGCACGGCTTTCGGCACGAATGGCTGGAGGCCGCCACGCCGTTTTGCTGGTCCAAGATCGCCGATCTGGAGCTAACCGATCCTCACGACGTTGGCGTTGTCCTTACGTTCCTGTACAACGTCCCCGATCGTGCAAGGGCCGATGCGGAGTTGGCGCGCGTGGTCGGCCAGCTGCTCTCCGGCGATCTGGTTGCGGATGTCAATGCGGAAGGCTATGTCTTCAAACCTCTCGACTGGGCTCCCACGCCCGATCATCCACTGCGAGCACACGTTGGACCGGAGGCTGTCGCTGCAAATCTGGACCTGCTTGCCGCGGGTCAGCAGCAGGATGGCGGATGGAATATTTCCTGGGAGCCGCTTAGCCGCGCCTGTGAACTGGAGTGGCGCGGCAGCGCCACTGTCGACGCGCTGTTGACGCTGCGGGCCAACAGACGGCTCAACGCGTAGGCATCTCGCCTCTTGGCACGCTGGCACTCCGCCGAGGCTAGATCTGGCGTTTCGGGACCTACGACCCGTGAAGACCTTTGCGTAACCCGGAGGTGGTTGCGCGGAAGACCCCTCACCCGGCGCTGGGGACAGCGCCGGCCTCTCCCCCAGGAGAGGCAAGAGGCCGCGCCTCTGAGGACGAGAGGGTTATGTAATGGTCTTCCATCGTCGAAGGCGCGTGGGCTAGCTGTTGGCGGCTCGCCGTGCCGCATCGAGAGCGGCGAATGACTGTTCAGCCGCGGCCCAGGGATCGTAGTCGGGTCGGCGCCAGATCATGGCGCTGACCTCGGCGGTGACCGGGATGGTGGCGTTGTGCTGCGCCAGGATTCGGAAGTACTGGCCGAGGTCCAGGCTGCCCTCGCCGGGAAGCTGGAAGACGACCTCTCCGTCGGAGTCGATGTAGCCATCCTTGACGTGGATGTGCGCGGCGTACGGCAGGCAGGCCTCGATGCAGTGGCGCAGATCCATCCCCTGCACGTGAAAGTGGCTCATGTCGAAGTTGAGCCGCAGCGCGGGATGATTCGTCTGTTCCATGAGCCAGACGGCCTTTTCGGGACTGTCCAGCGGGTTTCCGACGTGCGGCTCGGCCGCCAGGATGACCCCGTGCTCCCGTGCGATGTCAGCCAGCGCAAGCAGGCGGTCGGCGATGCGTTCGCGGCCGCTGTCCCAGGGTGGACTCTGGTGCCCAATCGGTGAACTGAGAACCGAGGGGGCATCCGAGAAGGAGAGGTCGCGGGCCAGCTGGCAGACGGCGCGAAACTCGGCGTCGACAGCCTGCTGACCACCGCCTTCCTCACACAACGGCAGCAGAGCCATGAGCGGCGGCGACTCGAAACCCTGCTGCTGAATCGCATCCGACAGCCGGGACCGATCGTCCCGATTCAGACGCGCTGGCGCGGTTGGCCACCCCTCACCGGCCAGGATCTCAATGGCCTCGTACCCGATCCCGCGCACGTGCGGCAGGGCCTGGAACACGTCCACGTCGCGAAAGGCGTAGGTTCCCGCACCCAACTTGATGTGGCTCATGCTCACTCTGTTCCCAGCATGCGTTGGCGCTCGGCCTTCAGCAGCTTGATCCAGTGCTTCATGTACCGTCCGTGGTCATGCCAGGTTCGCCCCGAGACCAGGTTGCGGTCGATCGCCCAGGTGTCCTCGGCATAGATTCCGCCGCAGACTTCCAAATCAAACTTGCATTTCGGGACACAGGCCATCGTGCGCCCTTTCACGACGCCCGCATACGCCGGGATTTCCACGCCGTGGCAGACGGAGGCCGCCGGTTTGTCGTGATCGAAGAAGTAGCGTGTGATGCGGACCAGGTCAGGGTCGTAGCGGATGTATTCGGGCGCACGTCCTCCTGAAAAGAAGATCCCCACATACGCCTCGGGCCGCACCTCGGCGAAGGCCACATCGGCCTGGATGGTGTAGCCCTCGTATTCGCGCGTGATTTCCCAGCCGGTCTGCGGAATTTCGTGCAGGACCATCTGGTACCGGCGCTTCTGGGGCGCGGCCACCACGGGGCGAAAGCCATCCTCCTGCAGCCGCAGGATTGGGTAGAGCGTGTCCACCGTTTCGGCGGCGTCGCCCACGATGATCAGCACGCCATCCGGCTCCGTGTTCATGTCAGCCACCTCCGCGTCGTGTGAACCGCACCGGGGAGCGCTGGCGACCGCATGCCCGCGGTCAGGCGCGCACGAACTCCCAAGCGTGTCTGCCAGTGTCAATGCGCCAGTCGCCCGCAGCGTACACGGCGACCTTGCGTGCTCTTGACGGCGTAGCTCAGCAGGGTTCTGTCGTCGGTACACCCAATAGAATGATTAGTCGCGGGCGGATCGCGGCCAGCTAGCAAGGTGACATGACGGTCAGTTGCTGGACGCGAATGTTTCTGGTTTGCCTGTTGGCTTTGCTGGTGGTGGCGTGCGGCGAGGATTCGGGGACTGGACCCGCAAGCACAGCCGCCACCGAACCCGCCACGTCGGAGGCGCCGTTTGTGATTGGGGCGCTGGACTCGTTGACGGGGGTTGGGGAGTCGTATGGGATTCCGTTGTCGCGGTCCAAGCTGCTGGCGGTGGAGGAGATCAACGCGGCGGGCGGGATCAACGGGCGGATGCTGAAGCTGGTGATCGAGGACTCGAAGTGCACGTCCACGGATGC
>JAJEIA010000117.1 GCA_022823505.1 Dehalococcoidia bacterium | reverse complement strand
GCTCAACCTGCACCTGATGGTCCACGAACCCGACCGCCTGCTGCCCGGCCTGATGAAATCTGCGACGGACCAGGTGCTGGTGCACGCCGAGGCCTGCGCTCACCTTCACCGCACCATAGGCTACGTCAAGGAGCAGGGTTGCCAGGTCGGCGTCGCCATCAATCCGGCGACGCCGGTTGCCGCCGTCGAAGAGGTGCTGCCGGATCTCGACATTGTGCTGGTCATGACCGTCAACCCGGGGTTCGGAGGGCAGTCCTTTATACCGTCAGCCTTGGGCAAGTTGCGCCGTCTGTATCGCACCATCGCCGACAACGGTTATGCCGTGCAACTGGAGGTCGATGGAGGCGTGAAAGCCGATGAGACCGCCCGCGATTCCGTGGCCGCCGGCGCCGGTATCCTCGTAGCCGGCACCGCAATATTCAACCGTGAGCAGTCGGTGGCGGAAGCGATGGCCGCGCTGCGGGACACGGTTTCCGGGATGTCCCCCGGTAACGAATAAGGGCGGCAAACTGCTCCGCCCTCTAATCTGATCGGTGGTGTGCGCAGCGCGCTTACGCTGCCGCTCTGGCCCTGGCCTTCTTGCCCCGTGGCGGCTTGTACATCGTCCTGAGGCAACGTGAGCAGATCTTGACCCGCGTGGGCTTCCCGTCAATTGCGAGCGTCTGCTTGTGAACATTGGCCTTCCACCGCGTCTTGGTCTTGCGGTTTGAGTGGCTCACGTTGTTTCCGGTCATGCCGGACTTGTTGCATATCTGGCACTGCATGATCCATTCCCTGCTTCCGAGGTGCCGCAGATTATAGCACAGCGAGCGCGTGCTTGCGGTGCGCCGCACGGCAGCTAGGGACATTACACAAAATTTACCTGCGCCCCACTTATGTCAAAGCCCCGGCTCGTTATAAAATAGCCCTTGCCGCAGCAATGTTTACCGGATTCGTCGGGAGGGTCACATGAGCGCCACAGCAACAATGTACTGGTGGCCACGTTGAAGCAGCTGCCGTAAGGTGCGGGAGTTGCTCGTGCAAAATGGATACACGGTGGAAGAACGCGATTATTTCAAGGAACCGTTCACCGAAGCAGAGCTTCGAGAGCTGGTCGGGGAGTTGGGCGAGCCGGGCGCGACCGGCATGTTCGCCGCACGTAGCCCGTCACTGAAGAAGATGGGCCTGAACGCGGCCGACCTTTCCGACGAGCGCAAGATCGCGCTGATGCTGGAGGAGCCCCGCCTGGT
The DNA here is from genome assembly GCA_022823505.1 of Dehalococcoidia bacterium. GTDB lineage: Bacteria > Chloroflexota > Dehalococcoidia > Lucifugimonadales > UBA3495 > Bin87. The sequence continues at coordinate 10,050 of JAJEIA010000117.1, read as the reverse complement.
TCGCCGGCCCATCGTCCGGTTGGGCGACCGCCTGATCGTTGGCGCCAGCGTCAAAACCATGACCGCAGCGCTGGGTTCCTGATCCGCTCCGTGCCGACAACTCCAACGCCGCCAGGACACCGAACCGATTATGAAAATATTTTTCGACGTCGACTACACCATCCTGGGCCTGGACGACACCCTTCGCCCCGGCACCGTCGACACCTTCCAGAAACTCCTCGATGATGGACACGAGATATACATCTGGTCCGGCATGGGCGAGCGCTGGGAGGTGATCGAGAAGCACGACCTGCATCGGTTCGTATCCGGAGTCTACGAAAAGCCCACCCACCATTTCCACGAGCGGTTGCCCGAGTTGAAGATACCGGTGGAGCCCGAGTTTGTGATCGACGATTATCCTGAAATCGTGGCGGCCTTTGGCGGCGTCTGGGTTCCGCCCTATTTCTTCTCGCGGAGCGTCGACCACGAGATGGATCGCATTTACCGGATAATCTGCGATTTTCAGGAAACCGGCGACTCCGAAGACCGCCAGTACCGCGCCAAGGGCACCAAGATCCCGCTGTTCTAGCGGCGCGCTTCGGGAAATGCCCATCCAACAGCTCCCGCCTCACGTCGCCGCCCAGATCGCGGCCGGCGAAGTCATTGAACGCCCCGCGTCGGTGGTCAAGGAGCTGGTCGAGAACTCTCTGGACGCTGGCGCCGCCAGCATCGCGGTCTCCATCCGAGAAGGCGGCGTCGCTGAAATTCGGGTCACCGACGACGGTTGTGGCATCGCCCCTGATGAACTTGACCTCGCGTTTCGTCATCACGCTACCAGCAAGCTTTTGACGGTCGATGACCTGCAAACGGTTGCGACGCTCGGGTTCCGCGGCGAAGCCCTGCCCAGCGTCTCGGCCGTCGCCCGGGTCGTCTGCGTCACACGTCGGCCAGATTCCGATGCCGGGGCCCGCATAGAGTTTCGCCACGGGGAGTGCGTGGGACAGCGCACCGAGGGGTGTCCTCCCGGCACGTCGGTCCACGTAGCCGATCTGTTCGGTGACCTGCCGGCCCGCCGCAAGTTCCTCCGGTCCGCCCCGGTCGAAGCCGCCCGCGTCCAGGAGGTGGTGACGCGCTATGCGCTGGCCCACCCCGAAGTCCGTTTCAGCCTGTCGGCCGACGGGCGCGAGGTCATCAACACGACGGGATCGGGGCGGTTGCGGGACGCCCTCCTGTCAATCTACGGGGCAGAGGTGGCGAGCCGAATGCTCCCGGTGTCCCTTGCCGATGCTGAGGTGGCTGTGGACGGATACACCGGCGCCCCGGACCTCAACCGGCGCAACCGCTCCTACACCACCCTCCTGGTCAACCGCCGCTGGGTCTATGACCGCTCCATTTACTACGCCATGGAGCAGGCATACCAGGGAACGCTACCCGATCGTCGTTTTCCCTTCGCGGTCATCAATATTTCGATTCCCCCCGAACAGGTCGACGTCAACTCCCATCCCACCAAGCGCGAGGTGAGGTTCCGCAACGGTGACCGGTTGTTTTCCCTGGTGCAGCGCGCCATGCGGGAGGCTCTGATCGCCCACGCCCCGGCCCGGACGGCGGCGCGATCATTCGCTCCGGTCGATGCCGGCCCTCAGCCCGCGACTATTCCCCAAACGCCCCGCCTCCCGTCGACCGCGTCGTCGTCGCCGGACCGCGATCGCCTGGCGCTGCCCACGACCACCCTGGCGCCGGCCGAAGGCTCGCTTCGGGACGTTTTGGCCGATTTGCGGGTCGTGGGTCAGATACGGCAGACATACATTGTGGCGGAGGGCGGATCCGGTATGTACCTGATCGACCAGCACGCCGCCCACGAGCGGGTGGTTTTCGATCAGATCCGCCAGCGCATGCAGGATGGCGAGCGACCTTCGCAACCCTTGCTTGCACCCCTGGCGGCTGAGTTATCTGCTTCCCAGGCGGCCACCCTCGAGAGCTACTCCGATCTGCTTACGGGCTACGGATTCGTGCTGGAACCGTTTGGCGAGCGCGCCTGGCTGGTCCGGGCTCTGCCCGCCGGCCTGGCCTCCCGAGCCAACCCCGACCCCGCCGCCGCATTGTGCGACCTGCTGGATGCGGTGGCCGTGGAGCAGGTGGTGATGGAGCGGGAGGATGCCCTGGCTGCAACGGTCGCGTGCCACGGGTCCGTGCGCGCCGGGACGACACTGGCGCAGGAGGAGATGGACGCGCTGTTACGCCAGCTGCAAACTACCGAGAATCCGCACAACTGTCCCCATGGCCGCCCTACGGTGGTGCATTTCACCGAGTACCAGTTGGAACGGGAATTCGGACGGCGCTGAACCGCAGAAAAGATCAGGGGCAGCCACTCGGGCCGCCCCTCTGCAATCTATGAGTGTGGGATAGTCGGCTACCGACGTGGGTCGGTCCTGGGATCCTGCGCCGGGTGGAACATCGACCCGGGACCGGGGAACTCATTCGCCGCTTCGGCCGAGTTGGCGCTCCTCCGGAACGGCAGAAGCGATGCCACCACTGCGGCGCCCGCAATGCCAGCGCCAAGCACCCCCAAAAAGCGGCGGCGCGAGGGTCCTGATCCGTTCTTTCCGTCACTAACAGGCACTGCGGCTACTACTCCCAAGCGAGTTTGAAAAGCGCGAAAATGCTATCAGCCACGTTATCCGGTGTCAATGACAACCGGATTTGGTAACTGTTCAGAGTTGCGGGGGACGTGTCATTGCGAGCCAAGCGCGGCAATCCCGCTGGCGTCGGGGAGCTCTTCGAGATAGGCGTGACTGCTACCGCGTCGAGATTGCCACGGCGCAAGCGCCTCGCAATGACCACATCCTGAATACTGAACGGTTACGGGGATTTGTTACTCCGGGATTGCCGGCAATCGGTGGCGATTGAGCTATCTGCGGCGCCTGGGTCTAGACTTGTGCCCGGCGCTTCCGTTTGTTGACGCTGGGTATGACGGCGGGTATCGTGACCACCACCCGACGCCGGAATCGATTGCCGGCTCGCCCTCGGAGGTGCCCACAGTGACTTCCCAGCGCAACCAGTACCAGGTGATACGCGAGCCCGACGTGATGGTGCCCATGCGTGATGGTGCTCGCCTGGCGACCGACGTCGTGCGTCCTGACGCCCCGGGTCGATTCCCGGTGCTGATCAACCGCGGGCCTTACAGCAAGGACAGCTACCTCGACAACCCCGACCATTCCATCTGGTTTTTCCCGCGCAACGGCTACGTGCTCTTGAGCCAGGACGTCCGCGGCCGCTTCAACTCGGAAGGCGATTACAATCCGCTGTTCCAGGAAGCCCTGGACGGCTACGACACCGTCGAGTGGGCGGCCCGCCAACCCTGGTCCAACGGGCGGGTGGCCACCACCGGTCAGAGCTACCTCGGCGCGACGCAGTACACCCTGGCCGGCAAACACCCGCTGCCTCCCCACCTGCAGACCATGGCCGTCGTTTCCGCATCCTCCGACTTCCACCAGTCCTGGGTCTACCACACCGGCGGCGTCATGGAGTGGGGATGGACGGTGCCCTACGCCATCCTCAAGGGCAGGAACACCCTGGCCCGCGGCGGTCACGAGGCGCTGCTGGCCAAGATGGACGAATACGTGATCGAGCCCGGCAACTTCGGCCAACCCCTGTCAGACGAGTGGTATCGGCACCTGCCCCTGCGCGACTGGATCGACCGTCTGAAGGAGGCGGCTCCCTACTTCCACGAGTACTTTGACGAGGAGCTGGACGACCCGTACTGGTGGAGCATCAACCTCCAGCGGCAGGCCCGCAACGTCACCATTCCCATGTTCCACGTCAGTTCGTGGTACGACATCTTCCTGGAAGGCGCTCTCAACGCCTACCAGGCTATCGGCAAGCACGGAGGCAGTGAAACGGCCCGGCGCGGGCAGAAGTTGCTGATCGGCCCGTGGGCCCACCTGCGCCCATTTACCGAGCCCACCACGGGGGGCGCCGGCAACATCGATTTCGGCTCCGAAGCGGCCATCGAGCTGCACGATTACCTGCTGCGCTGGTATGGCTACTGGCTCAAGGGCGAGGAAACCGGCATCATGGATGATCCGCCGGTCCGCCTGTTCGTCATGGGCGACAACAAGTGGCGCGACGAGCATGAATGGCCGTTGGCCCGCACCCAGTACACCCGCTGGTACTTCCACTCCGCGGGCAGCGCCAATACCCGCGTCGGCGACGGTTCACTGTCCACGGTACCGCCGGAGACCGACGAACCTGCGGACGAGTTCATCTATGACCCCAACGACCCGGTGCCCACATTGGGCGGCAACACCCTGATAATCGACTACGGCGTTTTCGACCAGGGTTCCGCCGAGGACCGGCCGGACGTCCTATCGTTCACATCCGACCCGTTCGAATCGGACCTGGAGCTCACCGGCCCCATCTCCGTCACGCTTTACGCCGCCACCACCGCGGTTGACACCGACTTCACCGCAAAGCTGGTTGACGTGCGGCCGGATGGGTTCGCTCACAACCTCCAGGACGGAATCATCCGTGCCCGGTATCGCACTTCGGTGCGTGAGCCGTCTTTGGTGACCCCGGGCGAGGTTTATCGCTACACCATCGACCTTTGGGCCACCAGTCACGTGATTAAGCCGGGCCACCGCATCCGGGTGGACATCTCCAGCAGCAACTTCCCGCGATTCGACCGGAACCCGAACACCGGCGCGGCCCTCGGCGTCGACACGCGGCTCGAAACGGCGCGCCAGACCGTTCACCACTCGGCCCGCTACCCGTCGCGCATCACGCTGCCGGTGATCCCGCGCTGACCGGTTTCGCTTGGGTCAACGACCACGGACGTTTTCAACGTCGCAGCTCGACATAACGAGGAGGAATTCCATGGACATCGGTAACCTCGTGTACGACCGACCGGACCTGGGCAAGTTCCAGGTTCATCGCTCCAGCATGATGTCGCCCGACATCTACGAGCTGGAGCGGCAGCGCATCTTCGATCGTTGCTGGCTGTATCTGGGGCACGAGTCCGAAGTACCCAACCCCGGAGACTACGCTCGCCGCGTGGTCGCCGAGCGAGCCATGTTCTTTGCGCGGGACCGACACGGTGAGTTGCGGGTGTTCCACAACACCTGTCCCCATCGCGGCGCACTGATCTGTCGCACTGACCACGGCAACGCGCAGGTTCTCCAGTGCTTCTACCACGCCTGGAGCTTCAACACCTCTGGTGAGTTGATCGGGATGCCCGACATTGAAGGCTACGGGCCCGACTTCGACCGCGCGGATTTCAGCCTCCGCTCCCCCCGCTACGAGAGTTACAAGGGTTTCATCTTCGTCTGCTTCGACCCGGATGCCGGATCCCTGCGCGAGTACCTGGCCGGCGCTGCCGACTACCTCGACCTGGTGGCCGACCAGGCGCCCGAAGGGATGAAGGTGATCCCCGGTTCCAACCGATACACCATCAAGGCGAACTGGAAGCTGCTCGCCGAGAACAGCATCGACGGCTACCACGCGTTGCCCACCCACCAGACCTATTTCGATTACATGGCCAGCGAGGCCGGGAGCGACATCCCCGCGATCAATCGCCGCCGCGGATTTGGACGCGCCTTGGGTAACGGGCACGGCGTCATGGAGAACGACGCGATCTACGGCCGCCCCATCGCCATGTGGCACCCCTACTTCGGCGAGGAGGCCCGCGAAGAGATCCAGGGCATCAAGGAGGAACTGATCGCGCGGCACGGTCGCACCAAGGCCCTGCGCATGTGCGAGAAGAGCCGCAACATGGTGATCTTTCCCAACCTGGTCATCAACGACATCATGGCCGTTACCATCCGCGCGTTCCAGCCCACGGGCCCGGACAGCATGGACGTTACCGCGTGGCAGATGGTACCCGCTGGCGAGACCGGCTCCCGGCTGAACCGTCGGCTGGACTCTTTCCTCACTTTCCTCGGCCCCGGCGGCTTCGCTACTCCCGACGACACGGAGGCGCTGGAATCATGCCAGCAGGGTTTCCGCTCCGGTGGCGTGGAATGGTCGGATCTGTCGCGCGGTTTCCACCGGGACCCGCGGGGGAACGACGAGCTGCAGATACGTTCCTTCTGGCGCCGCTGGCAGTCTCTCGTCGCCGACCTGCCTCACGTTGAGCAATACGAGCGAGGCCTGACGCCTGGTGAGATACCCGACGTGCAGCCGTCTCCCGAACTCACCGTAGCCGCCGACGATTAACCCCAGGAGTGCGACCTGCATGGTTACACAACACATTCCAATTGCGCCCTATCCGGTCGGTTTGCCGGCGACGCCCGAGTCCCTGCTTCTCCAGCACGAGGTGGAACAACTGCTGTACCTGGAGGCCCGTTTGCTGGACGACTGGAACCTCGACGCCTGGCTGACGCTGTACACGCCGGATGCGCGCTACGTCGTGCCGACTACGGACCTGCCGGACGGTGATCCGGCGTCCGACCTGGTGTTCATCGATGACGACTACCGGCGGATGCAGGGCCGGGTCGTGCGCCTCCAGAGCCGTCACGCCCACCGGGAATATCCCTGGTCACGGACCCGCCGGTTCATCTCAAATGTGATGGTCACGGCGGAAGAGGGGGACGAACTCGATGTGACGGCTTCGGTAGCCGTGTGGCGATATCGCGCCGGCGAAGCGTCGCCCTACGTGGGCCGTTACGACCTTCGTCTGCGCCGCGTGGATGGCAATCTGCGCATCTGCCGGAAACGGGCCATCCTCGATCTCGAAGAGTTGTCCGACCACGGGGCGCTCAGCATCATTTTCTGACCGACCAACAAGCCGGCGTACAAGGGACTGGCGCAGTTCAACGCTGTGCTATCATCGTCGCCGTACTTCGGGGACCAGGACTAGAGCGATCATGACTTCCAACAACTCGATCCTAAGCAACGCACAACGCGACCTGCTGGCGGCCGTGCTGAACCGCATCGTGCCCGCGGCCGGGAGCATGCCCGCCGCCGGGGACCTTGGCATCGCCGGCTTCGTCGAGTCGGTCGCCGCGGGATCCACCGGCAAGCGACGCACCCTGATGGACGGTCTGGTCCAAATCGAGCTTGCGGCCAGCGAACGCGGCGGCGCCTTCGCGGCACTGCCGGAAACCGCTCAGCGCGACGCGCTGCAGTCCGTCGAATCGGCGAGCCCGGGGTTTTTCCAGGAACTCGTTACCCAGACGTATCGAGGCTACTACACCAACGAAACCGTGTGCGGAGCCCTGGGCTACCGTCCGCCGAATCGAGAGGATTACGATCCCCTGCCCTTCGACGAGTCACTGCTGGAACCGGTGCGCCAACGTGGGCAAGTCTGGACCGAGGCCGGATAGCTAGGCGGCCAGGGGCAGCGAAAGCTGTGTCGGTGCATTCGGTTCCGGCTCGGCCAACGGCATACCGCGCTGGGATGTGGCCGCGTCCGCGAATCCCGGCAGCGTGGCCGGCCGCAGGCTCTTGACCGAAGGCATCCGGGGCAATTCCCAACGGAGCCGGGCATCGTCCACCAGCGCGAGGACCGCACCGGTGTAATCCTGCGGTGCGTGTTCACTCCGATACAGCCGAGCGTATCCGGGCGCGAGGTGAGGATAGGACTCCCGAATAAGGGGCATGAACCACTCCCGACTGCCGGGTCGCAGGAAGAGGAGGTTGCTGGAGAGGAACTGGGCCCGGTGTTCGGCCGCTGCGGACACCAGGGCGTCGATGCTTGCCGTGCTGTCGGACAGTCCCGGGAGCAACGGTGCGGCCAACACGCCGGCAGGCACCCCGTGTTCCACCAGGTATTGCATCGCTTCAAGACGGGCCATGGGATGCGGCGCGCCGGGTTCCGTCTGACGCCACACGGTTTCGTCGATGGTGCCGATGCTGAAAACAACCTGCGCGCCCGCGGTCTCATGCAGCCGGCGCAGCACATCCATGTCCCGGCGCACCAGTGTACCCTTGGTCGTCACTGACGCCGGGTTCCGGAACTCGACCAGCACCTCGAGGATTTTCCTGGTCAGCGCATACTGGGCTTCCGCCGGCTCGTATGGGTCCGACGCGGTGCCGATCGCTATCGGCTCGCCGCACCACTTCGGACGGGAGAGTTCCTGACGCAGCACGGCGGGGGCGTTGACCTTGGCGAATATCTGGCGGTCGAAATCTACGCCGGAATCCATGCCCCAAAACTCGTGGGTCGAACGGGCGTAGCAGTAGCGGCAGGCGTGTCGACAGCCCCGATAGGGATTGATCGTCCAACGAAAATGAAAATCCGGCGCGTTGACGCGATTGATCAGGGACTTGCATCGAATCTCGGTGACTTCGGCGGCAACCATCGCGTGAGCCCTCCGCAAACTGATATTCGGAACGTGCGTACTATATTAGAGCGCATGTTCGTACCTGTCAACCCTCGCACCGATTTTGCGAAGCGGCTATGGCACGGTTCGCAAACGCCGATGGCAATTCGAGCGATCAACGTCCAGCCTGCGTATGATCCGCCCATTTGCGGTACCATTAGCAGGTCAACACCACGTCCAATCTCGTAAAGGCAGGTGCATCGATGCCCCGAGCAACAATCAACATCGCGGAACCCGCCGGCCAGGCGGTCACCGACACCACCTGGCGTTTTGCCATAGGCTATATTCCCGGCGAGCCCAACCTGGGCCTGGTGGGAGAAGCCCAGGGCGGCAGTCCGGCCCGGCTGGCGGACTACGACGACTCCGGTTGGGAGATTTGCAATGACCTGCCCGGCCGGGTATCAGGCGGGTTCACCTTCACCTGGTATCGAGCCACCGTCACCATCCCCGAGACCATTAATGGCCAATCAACCAGCGGCATGCGGGTCCAGTTTGAGACCTGCGTCGACGACTACGGCGAAATTTGGATCGACGGCGAGTGCAACCGCGACCGAGGAACAGTCCAGGGTTTCAACGTATCGCAGCGAGTTCCGGTGACCGCCAACGCCCAGCCCGGGGACAAGCACACCATCGCTGTCCTGGCCGTGAACGGCCCCCTGGGCGACCCATTCGGCACGGTGTTCGTCCGCTACGCTCAGCTGGGCTTCGAGTGGTAGTCGACCGCAGCGTCCCTGTGTCAGTTCGGCATCCTGCGGAGACCGGTTAGATCCCCGACCGCTTTGACCCGTACCCGGGTGGCGTTGCTGGGCACGTAGGTCAGCGGCACCTCGTCGATCTCGACGACCTCGATGGTGGACGGGTCCGCTCCGGCCGACACCGCTCGGGCGACCGCCGCGGCGGAGCAGTCAGCGATCGCCTGGTCGCGGCCCATGCCTTCCAGCGAGTAGACCCTTTCCACCTGTCCTCCGACCTGGCCGATTGCCGCGCCGATGGCGTTGGCCACGCCGGAGTTCTCCGGCCTGAACACCTCCGAGGCTCCGGCCAGTTCGCTGCCCAGCAGGATGCTGCCGCCGCCGACCAGGGCCACAGGGACGTCGTCCCGGCTCAGCTTCACCCGGTCGATGGCCGTTTCCACCCGTTCGCGAATCTCCGCCATAACCCGGTCCGCCAGTAGCGCATCCAGCCTTGCCACCAGGCCTGGGTCACCGATCTGCACCCGGCCGCTGGCAACGGCCACGTCGGTGGTGGTCAGCGTATCCCCGCCGAACACGCGGCCCGCTTCCGTCAGCCGGTACCCGACGCTTTCCGGCCCGATGCGCAGCGGATCCGGCGTCACCACCGTGCCTCCGCCCAGCGGAATCGACACGGTGTCCGGCATTCGAAAATTGGTGCGTACGCCGGCCAATTCGACGGCTACCGCCGCCTCCCGGGGGAATCCGTTCACCAGCGCTCCCACGTCGGTCGACGTGCCGCCTACGTCCACCACGATGCCATCGCGTATGCTCGAAAGCCAGGCGGCGCCGCGCATGCTGTTCGTGGGCCCGGACGAAATGGTGAGCACCGGGAAGCTGGTCGCGAAATCAGCGTCCATCAGCGTGCCGTCGTTCTGGCTCAGGTAGAGTGGGGCGTTCACCCCCAGCGACTCGATGGCTCGCTCAATGCCCCGGATGGTGCGCCCGGCGAGTTCACCCAGGGCGGCGTTCAGCGTGGCCGCGTTCTCCCGCTCCAGCAGCCCGGTTCGTCCGTTCTCGTG
>JAJEIA010000058.1 GCA_022823505.1 Dehalococcoidia bacterium | reverse complement strand
CCGGACTCGGCTACAATTCCAGCGCGAACCTCAACTTGAATGTCCTCGATTCAGTCAATTCTGGTGGAGCGGTGGGATTCAACGGGCTGTCCCAACCACGGTTCGAAGATAGTTCCACCTACCGTGCACTCAGGCCCACCATCTGAGACTTTAACCATTGCGATCCCGCATCCCTCGAAAATCGGTTCGCGCTCCCCTGCGGTTCGCGTCTGAGGTCCACCCCCGACAAATCGTCGTACGTCCCAGAGGGATCGACCGGTAAAATGCCCACTTCACGCTCCAAACGTTCCGCCAAACCTTCTTCGTCCCCCAGCAGCCCTCCCGGCGAGGTCAAACTCCTCTCCGGCGGCAACCCTCAGATCGCCAAAGCCGACGGCGACGCCCCGGTGCAGGCCTATATTGAGGCCATGCCCGACTGGAAAAGCGACGTCGGCCGCCGGTTGGACGAACTCATCGTGCGCACCGTGCCCGACGTGCGCAAGGCTGTACGGTGGAACTCGCCCTTCTACGGCGTCGAGGGCCAGGGTTGGTTCCTCAGCTACCACGTCTTCACCCGCTACGTGAAGGTCACCTTCCTCAACGGCGCCTCGCTCGATCCCCTTCCGCCCGTCGAGTCCAAGGATCCGGACACCCGCTACTACCACATCTACGAGGACGGGGCGATCGACGAGGAACTCGTCGCCGGTTGGATCCGTCAGGCGTCCGCCATCCCGGGCTGGAAGGGATTCGACGCGCTGTGAGGCTTGTTCCGGAGAAACCGCAATGCGAGTGATGGTGTTGGTGAAAGCCACCGAAGACAGCGAGGCCGGAGTGATGCCTTCAACGGAGCTCATCGAGGCCAGGTTCGCTTTCAACGAGGAACTGGTGAATGCCGGGGTGATGCAGGCCGGCGAAAGCCTGAAGCCTTCCTCGCAGGGCAAGCGCGTCGCCTTCAACGGAGCCGACCGCACGGTTATCAATGGCCCGTTTCCCGCCGTCAGCGAGCTTATAGCCGGCTTCTGGATCTGGGAAGTAGCAAGTATGGATGCGGCCGTTGAGTGGGTGAAGAAGTGCCCCAATCCCATGCTGGGACCCAGCGAAATCGAAATCCGCCCGCTCTACGAAATGGAAGATTTTGCGGAAGCGATGACTCCGGAGCTTCAGGAGCAGGAAAAACGGTTGCGTGAGAGCGTCGGGGTCATGATGTGGGTTCCCAATAGCCCGTGCACGTCCGTATCAGTGGGAACTACCCTCAGGTGATCCCATGACCACGATCAGGCTGGCTACCAGCGGAGATCGGGACGTTGCCATCGGCCTGGCCCGCCAACTCCTCACCGAACTGGGCGGAACGCCGGCCCCCGCGGAGGCGATGGCCCCGGTGTTCGAATCGTTTGCCGACGACGGTCCGGGCGGATTCGTGGTACTGGGTGAAGCCGAAGGCCAACCGGTCGCGGTATGCACCGTCTCCTTTGTGGACGCTCTCCGCAGCGTCGGCCGCTACGCCATCATCCAGGAGATGTACGTCGACCCCAGTGTCCGCAGCACCGGCATCGGCATGGAGGTCCTGCGGTTCGCCTTGGATCACGCCATATCGCGCGGCTGCGCCATGGTCGAGCTGGGCACGCCATTCCATGGCGAACGGCAGATCCAGTTCTACCAGCGCGCCGGTTTCACCGAGGTCGGGGCTCGACTCCGCTGGCGTCCGTAGACCAGACCGTGGCCGCCAGCCTGATCCTGGTCCGTCACTGCGAGGCAACCGGTCAGGAGCCGGACGCACCGCTGACCGCAGCCGGCCATCGCCACGCCCGGGCGCTGGCCGATTTCCTGGCCGCGAGAGGTGTGGACGCCATATTTGCCAGCGAGTTCCGCCGGGCCCGCCAAACGGCATGGCCCCTGGCCCGTGCCCTCTCCCTCCCCGTCGTGGTCGACCGCCGCCTGAACGAGCGCACCCTTTCGCCGCACCCGATCCCGCACTGGCAGGACGTCGTCCGCGATTCGTTCGCGGATCCCGCGCTCCGCGCCCCCGGCGGCGAGTCCGCCAACGACGTGCTTCAGCGGGCCTGGGCGTGCCTGGACGACGCGCTGGGATGCGGCCACCGGATGCCCGCGCTGGTTACCCACGGCAACCTGCTCAGTCTGGTTCTGCACTCCGTCGATGCGACGTTCGGCTTCGATGGGTGGCGGAGCCTGACCAACCCGGACGTCTACCGTTTGCAATTTTGTTGCGGGAAGCCCGCGGGTTTCGAAAGGCTTTGGGATGCCACCGCATAGCGGGAGAAGTCCGGTTGCGCCTGCGCTGCATCACCGATAAAGTGGGCGCACCCAGTTAGCATCGGCATCGAATACGCTCGTACAGGAGGCATCACCATGGCCAGGTTGGAAGGCAAGGTTGCGCTCATCAGCGGCGGAGCGCGCGGACAGGGCGCCGTGGAAGCCCGCATGTTCGCCGAGGAGGGCGCCAGCGTCGTCATCGGCGACATCCTCGATGATCAGGGTCGCCAGACTGAGGCCGAGCTCCAGGAACTCGGCTACAACGTAACCTACGTGCACCTCGACGTGACCAGCGAATCGGACTGGGAAGCGGCGGTGCAGGCGGCGGTTAACACCTACGGCAAGCTCGACGTCCTCCTCAACAACGCGGGCATACTCATCCGCAAAAACATCGAAGAGACCACCGGGGAAGACTGGGACCGCATTTTCGCCGTCAACGCCAAGGGCGTCTTCCTCGGCACCAAGGCGGCAATCCCGGCCATGCGCGACGCCGGCGGCGGCTCCATCATCAACATCTCCTCCACCGCCGGTCTGGTGGGAAGCCCCAACGGTTCGGCCAGTTACACCGCCACCAAGGGCGCCGTGCGCCTGTTCACCAAGTCCACCGCCATTCAGCACGCCCGTGAGGGCATCCGGTGCAATTCCATCCACCCGGGGCCAATCGAAACCGACATGATCGCCGATACGCTGAACGACCCCGCCAACATGGCCCTGCGCATGCAGCGGCTGCCCCTGGGTCGCGTCGGCAAGCCCAGCGAGATCGCTTATGGCGCGATCTACCTGGCCTCCGATGAATCGTCCTTTGTCACCGGCTCCGAGGTCGTGATCGACGGCGGTACCACCGCTGCCTGATTTCTCGCGGCCACGGCCGACTGATCGCAGCCCCTCCCGACATGGGAGGGGTTTTTCGTGCGCCAAATTCATTAACAACCCGCTGGTCAGTCCTTTCACCCTCGGCATATCAGCGGCCCCCGGTTTTGGCGCTGCTCTTGCCCTGGTTCTGGGGGTGAGCGTCATACCCTTTGCCGGCGTGTTCCTGATCTCGGTGAACGCCTTCGTGTTCGCCATGCTGGCCTCGCTGACCATCTACCTGCCGATCAACCTGCGCGGCGCCACCATCGAGACGATGCTGCTGCTCGGCATCGCTTTGGTGTTTCTGTTCAGCTCGCTGTTGGCGTTGCTCCGGTTCATCGCGTCCGAGCAGGCGTTGCAGCAGGTGGTGTTCTGGACCCTCGGGAGCCTCGTCAAGGCGACCTGGCCGAATATCGGGATCGCAACCATCGTGCTGGCGGTCACCGTCCCCGTCTTTGTCCGTCAGGTCTGGGGGCTGACCGCCCTGCACCTCGGTGAGGGACAGGCTCTCAGCCTGGGTATCAACGTGCGGTCCCTGCGCCTGCGGGTACCGGTGTCGGTCCCCATATTGGCGGCGGTCGCGGTGGCATTCGTTGGCACCATCGGTTTTATCGCGCAGGTGCTGGCGCGCGACCCGGGGTGCGGCTGCTGGACGAGCCGACCAGCGATCTGGATCAGCAGCGCCAACCGGAAGTGCTCGACCTCCTCCGTTCCGTCGCCTCCAACCGGGGCATGATCACGCTGATCTCGCTACATGACCTCAGCCTGGCCACCCGTTTCGCCGACCATTTCGTGGTGATGGACGACGGCCGGATCTATGCCTCGGGTGATGCCGCGTCGGTGCTCACGCCGGCGATGCTCAGGGACGTGTACCAGGTCCACGCCAGCGTGCGCGTCGATGAGCACGGAGTAACCCGGGTCACACCCCTGAGTTCAATTCGGTCCAGGAATGGGGCGGCGCACGCTGCTTGACGTGCCGCCGGGTTGCCTGCAATATCAACCCCGCGGGCATCGGCATTCTGCGATAAAAGACGTGCTCCGCATAGCCGCGAGGAGGCTTTCACATGGCTACTGTCATCGACACCCACTGCCACGCTTCGCCCTACTGGTTCGAACCGGTCGAAATCCTCCTGGACGAGATGGAGCGGGCCGGCGTTGACCAGGCAGTCCTGACCCAGTTCTTCGGCGTCTTCGACAACAGTTATCTGATCGAGGCGGTCAAGCGCTTCCCCGGCCGGTTCGCCGTCATCGCCATCGTCGACCACACCCAGCCCGATGCGGTCGACCGCGTCGCCGAGCTCAAGGACCAGGGCGCGGACGGCCTGCGTTTCCAGTGCTCGTGGCGGTCCCCCGGCGACGACCCGCTGGCCCTCTGGCGCAAGTGCGCCGAACTGGGCGTGATCGCCAGCGTCATGGGCCCCGCGGAACACTACGCCGCCCCGGAGTTCGAGGAAATCATCCGCGAGTTGCCCAATTTGAACATCGTCATCGAGCACCTGGCCGGCGTCGGCGCGTTCTGGGGGCCGGGCCGCGCGGACACCGAAATCCCCATGGACACCTACCGAAAGTCCCTGGAGCTTGCCAAGTACCCAAATGTGTACATGAAGATACCGGGCTTGGGTGAGTTCTGCCCCCGGCCCCAACCCTTCCGGCAGCCCATCCCCTTCGACAACATCCCGCCCCTGATCGAGATGGCAGTCGAGGCCTTCGGGGGCGACCGCCTCATGTGGGGCAGCGACTTCCCGCCCTCCGCCAACCGGGAGGGCTACCGCAACGCCCTGCGTTTCCCCATGGAGCTGATCGACTATCCGAGCACCGAGGCGCGGGACATGGTCTTCGGCGGCACCGCGGCAAACCTCTGGGCGTTTCGCTAGTCGACTCACTCTCTCGATGGGAGAGGGTCGAGCTGAGGGTGATTTCCTGACCATCAAAGGAGGCGTTCCAATGCCAAGATTCGCAGTTGACCTGAACACCGCCGACGGCCGCGCAAAGGTCGGAGGACAACCCTGGCGCGTCGCTCCCGGCCTGGTGCCCGGCGAGCCCAACGAGGGCTTGACTGCCCAGCTGCTCGCCACGTCGGCTCGCCTGGCCGACTACGACGACTCGGGCTGGGAGATCTGCGATAACGTCCGCCAGAGCCTGTCCGTTGGTTTCACCTTCGCCTGGTACCGCATCGCCGTCACCCTGCCCGAGACCATCGACGGGGCCAGCGTCGCCGGTTCGCGTGTCTGGTTCGAGACCAATTTCGACAACTACGGCGAGGTCTGGGTCAACGGCGAGATCGACCGTGCCTACGGTAGCATCGTCGGCCTGAACACCCCCCATCGCGTGGAAATCGCCGAGGTCGGCGAACCCGGCTCTCAATACGTCATCGCCTGCCTGTGCCTGAACGGCCCGCTGGCCGCCCCGCGCGGCGGCATCTTCATGCGCTTCGCCACCCTGGCTTTCGAGTCAACGGACAACTAGAGCCGCCGCGTGTTGTGCTACGATGACGGGGGCGGGTCGTGTAACCCGCCCTCGCAGATGACGAGTGCAGGGAGGCCCTACGATGGCGAACTGGCAGCACTGTCCCGAGGTAGAACTGCAGGCGCTGCCAAACGGGGGGCAATGGGTATTCAAGGGAACGGGAGTCCCCTTGTACCGACTCTATGAGCACCTGGCCTCCGGCGGTAACGTCCGCGGTTTCGCCGATAAATTTGGCTTGGATGCTGGGCGAGCCGCGTCGATTTTGGAATACGAAGCCGAAGAATTTCGCGTAGACCTCCTCATCCGTCCCGATGGCCCGGGAGAAATCACTCCGATTCCGGCGTTTTCACCCACTGGCGATGAGACACCCGATTGGGGCATTTGCGCGGTGGTGGAGCGAGTGGCCGGCAAGGTGAGCGGAGCGTGGACATTCGCCAAGAGTCGCTTGCCGCTGTGGGCCATGTACTCGGAATTGGCGGCCGGGTCTACGATTGACGAATTCGTGGATTGGTACGATGCGGACCGGGCCAAAGTTGTAGCCGTGCTGGAGCATGAGGCGGAAGCTTTGCGCACCCGAAGCCCGGCTGCTTATGCTCATTCTTCTTGATCACAGCGTCCCGAGACCTTTACGAGCGTATCTACCTGGACATACCGTTCACGCGGCCGGGCAACTCGGGTGGGATCGTCTGCCCGATGGCGATCTGTTGACCCTGGCAGAGGAAGCGGGTTACGAGTTGTTCCTAACCTGCGACAAGCGCCTTAGGCACCAGCAGAATCTATCCGGTCGCAACTTGTCGGTAGTGGTATTGATGCACAACAACTGGCGGTCAATCCGGGCCGGAGCTGATGAGATCAACGCTGCCATAGCCACGATCAGACCGGGAGAACTCCGGGAGGTAGCCATCATTTAGGGGCGGGTCCACGACCCGCCCCATCAATTTGAGCCCGTATGTGATCGCCTTCTACGACAGGTGCTGCGCGTAGAACTCGAAGATGCGCGGCCAGGCGGCGTTGGACGCTTCCACCGCGTAGCTGGGCCGGTCTACCGCGACGAACCCGTGGCCGGCGTTAGGGTAGATCTCGTACTCCCAGGACTTGCCGGCGGCCTTGATCGCGGCGTCGGTGGCCTTCACCTCGTCCACTGAAGGTCGCGCGTCATCCTCGCCAAAGATCCCCAGCAGCGGACACGACAGGTCGTTGACGAACTCGATGGGCGCGTGGGGCATGGCCGCGGTGGGAGGCTCGCTGTCCCGCGGGGTCACGCCGCCGCCCCAGCAGTCCACCGCCGCGCTGAGACCCTTGAGCTTGCACGCGGCCAGGAAAACCTGGCGTCCGCCGGAGCAGAACCCGATGATACCCACCTTGCCGTTGTAGTTGGACAGGTGGCGCAGGTAGCTGATGGCGCCCTCAGCGTCGCCCAGGGTGCGGTCGTCAGGCATGCCGCCCGCCTCGCGGATGCTGTTGCTGTTGGCGACCGGGTCGTCGTGGCCCTGTCGGTAGTGCAGGTTCGGCATGATGGCGATGTAGCCGTTGTGAGCAAACTTGCGTGCCATTTCCTTGCTCGCTTCGTCCCAGCCGGGCATGTGGTGGAACAGCATCACCGCGCCAAACGGGCCTGCTCCCAGCGGCCGCGCCAGGTAAGCGTTGATCGCGTCGCCGTTGTGTCCTTCCACCCAGATGTGTTCGGCCGTCATCCCTTGGTAAGCCATGGTGTGATACCTCCGATGCGATATGTTTTTCTCGATTCAGTGAGTCGACGCACAGCACGCCGCCTGCGGCGCTGCCCGCGCCAAGCACGCACGAAGATTACTATTCGCCCTGCTGCAAGTCAAACTCGTTTGAGTTCAATCGGACTGGTGCCGCGATACTGCAAATATCCTTCGTTGACCATGATAGCTGCGATAGCCGATGCGTGGCGTGGGGTTAGTCCCCGGATATTTCCCTGGACGAAGCGGCCCATGCCATGGGTTGGGGGATCGGTCATGCTCGCGCCAAGCTGTTGCCACTCGCCGACATTGCCGAAAAACTCGTTAAGCACCAGCCGAATATCCTTTTCAGTGATCGAGAATTGCGTGTGGCCCCAAGTTACAGCGAAGCGCGTGCCCTCCATTCGGTAATGAATATCCGTGCCTCTCCCGGATAGTGGTCGTATGGTATGTGCGATCACTCGCCCTCGGCGAAGAAGATGTGATGATGCGGGGTCCCGCTCTACTTCTCTAGGGTCCGGTGAAATCATCTCCGCTTGCGCCAGCAGCGCTTCCAGCATGCGTCCCATCTGCGCCTCGTGATACGGCGCGAAGGCGGTGAATTCCCGCAGGTTGCGGGCCGCCTCTTCCCTGGGATCAAATCGGTCGCCCATCAGCTCATAGTCGCTCGCCAACTCGCGGTTCCAAACGCACAGTTCATCCCATGTCAACTGAGGCTCGAACTGAAAGCCGTATGATAGCCCGTACCTGAAAGCCATCGGGAACCGCACGTAACCTCCGTCCCGTCGCAGCATCGTTCCCTGGGCCAGCAGCGTCCCGCCCGCCGGCACGGTGAACTGCTCCCCATGCAGCGTGGGCACCAGCGGGACCTCAATCTTGCCGAAAACGGGGTCGGATGAGCCCGCATCTGTGACGTCGATCTTGCGCAACCCGAACTGGTACCCGCCGGTCGGCGCAACGGCTCCCCCCAACGCCCGCGACAGCAATTGCGCCCCCAGGCAGATGCCAACCACGGGCGTTACCGGCCGATTGCCCACGTCACCCGTGGCGGCGGCGCGCAGGTAAGCCGTCTCCTGGATCAGCGCGGGGTAGTTGTCGTTGGCGGACATCGGTCCCCCCAACGCCACCACGAGGTCAACCTCGGACAGGTCCGGCGCGTCGAACTGGGCAAAGTCAGGTGCGCCGTCGCACACCCGCACGTGGTGCAGATCGAATCCTGCTTGCTTCAAGATTCCAGTGAAGTTGCCGCCCAGCGTCTCCACCGGATGATGCTGGATGATGACTGAGCGTTTCGCCATCAGGTGGTTACTCGCTTGCTGGCAAGGTCCCCCAGCACCAACCGGTCCGTCGGAAATGCCAGTGGCTCCGGGGGATCCTCCGGCGCAAACCAGCCGACGCGGTCCAGGTCATCCGACGCTGCCGCGGTGCCTCCTACGATCGTCGCGTAGAACCACACCCCGACCGTCAGCGAGGCAGCATTGTGAAAGTTGGAATGCACCGCGCACACTTCGCCAATCTGCACTTCCAGTCCCGTCTCCTCCGAGAATTCCCGACGCGCCGCTTCCCGTATGTCTTCGCCCCACTCGACATAACCGCAGGGAATGCACCACTCTCCCACGTTCCCGCCGGCCGACCGCCGGCCCAGCAGGACCCTTCCGTCCTTGTCGATTACGACCACCGCAACCCCCACGGCCGGATTGCGGAAATGCACAAACCCGCACCGCTCGCACGACGGCCTCGGCAGCCCGCCGCGAACCCTGGTCCCCAGCGGGTCACCGCAGCGGGGACAAAATCGGTAGTCGGGGGATACGGAATCCGCCATGAATTGGCTTACGTCGACGCCCGGCCCCGACGCAGCGCCCGACCCGCCAGTGCCCCCGTGTTCTCGCCCTGCTGGATCACCACCTGCCCGTTGACGATGACGTACTCGATCCCCACCGGGTACTGCTTGGGGACTTCCTTGGTGGCCAGCGCCTTCACCGTGTCCGGGTTGAACACCACGATGTCCGCCTTGAACCCGTCCCGCAGCAGGCCACGGTCCGGGATGCCCAGCCGCTGTGCCGGGAACGACGTCATCTTGCGGATTGCCTCGGGGAGCCGCAGGTGCTTCTCAGCCCGCACGAACTCGGCCAGCACGATGGGAAAACAGCCGTAGGTCCGCGGATTGGGGTACTCGCCGAAGATGATGGCGTCCGACGCGATCATCCCGTAGGGATGCGACACGAAGGCATACAGGGTCTGCGCGTTGGTGCCCAGCCCCACCGTGCTGATGCCCAGGTTTTCGTCCAGCAGCAGGTCGAACAGCGTATCGGCCGGTTCCTGCCCCCGCATCTCGGCGATGTCGGTAATCAGCCGGCCGTCGTAGATCTGGTTTTCCGGTTTCGTGAAGTTGGTCAGCCAGTTGTTTTCCAGCCGGCTCGGCGTGATCTCCCGTTTCATCCGCGCCCGGTCATCAGCATCTTGCAACGCCGCGATCAGACGCTCCGGTCCGCCGTCCTTGGCCCAGTGCGGCAGCCCGATGGTCGGCGTTGTGCCGGAGTACGGGTAGGTGTAGCAATCGAAGGTGCAGTCGATGCCCTCGGCCCGGGCGTCTTCCACCAGCCCCAGGTGCCCCAGGTGGCTTCCCACGCCCGACACCGATTGCCGGTAGTGGGTCAGATGCACCGGTATGCCGCTCCGCCGCCCTATCTCCACCGCCTCGTGCCACGGCGCCAGGTAGCCTTGGCTCAGCAGGCTGGCCCGTGTGTGAGTGTGGTAGATGCCGCCCAGCGACGCCGCCGTCTCGGACAACGCTACCAGCTCGTCGGTGTCCGCATAGGCGCCCGGCGGGTAGTCCAGGCCGGTGGACAAACCCCACGCGCCTTCTTCCATGGCCTCGCGTACCACCGACTGCATATCGGCGATCTCGCCCTCGGTGGCGTCCCGCTGCTCCCAACCCACGCTCCAGATGCGCACCGGCGAGTTGCCCAGGATGTAGGCCATGTTGATGGCGACGGCGTTGTCGTACTTGCCCAGCAGGTCGGCTACCGTGAGCCAGTCCGCCGGCATGGGCGGGTAGCCGTTCAGCCCGGCGTCCAGCCAGATGTAGCGGTGCAAATCCTCCTGGGTCTTGAACGGCGCATGCGAAATGCCGTCGATCCCCACCAGTTCCGTGGTCACTCCCTGGCGCACCTTCGGGTCGTGGTGCGGTTCACCGAGGATGGTCAGCCCGGCGTGGGAGTGCAGATCCACGAACCCAGGGCAGACCACGTGGCCGGTGGCGTCAATCACCCGCGTGGCGTTCTCGCGCAGGTCCGCATCGTCGCCCCGGTGAATCGTCACCGTATCGCCCGTAACCGCCACCGCCGCCCGGAACCCGGGGCTCCCCGAGCCGTCAATCACCTGTCCGTTTGAAATCAGTAGGTCTATCATGGCCGGATGATAGCACGAGCACGGAGGCGCGCACGCCATGCTGGATGTCCTTTCGCGATTGTTTCGGAGACTGTCCTCCGGGGAACGGCGGCGACATCATGCCCACGATTTCAGCGTCCACCCGCCCGGGTTGAGCTTCCTGATGGAGGTATCCGCCGGACGCTGGGTGGAGGAAGGATTGTCCTCCGATTTCGCGTCCGTCGGCGCGCTGGTTCCGTATGGTTTCGAGGGTTACGCTCGAGTTCTGCACCCAGCGCTGGACTCTTCGTTCGAGCCCGTGCGATGGTCGACGGTGGCGGAATGGTCCGGTCGGGTTTATCACTCGCAGATGTCCTTCGAGGGCATCAGTTCCCCATTAGCCGGTCACGGAGCAGTTGTTGCCCCGTGGCGTGAGGACCCCGACCACGGCAGCATGGAGGAGGCGACGGCAACGCAGTTGGCCGCTTTCCTCTCGCAATTCACCGTAACGCCGGGGGAGTGCTATTTCGGAGTTTGGGAGGGCTACGGACAGTACTCCGGCGGCAGCGCCATGCTCACCTCCGACGGCCGCGGCGGGCGCTTGTCGACACCCCGCGAAATCAGGAGGGCTCAACGTGTGAAGGGAGTCGGTCGCGACTATCTCCTCTACACGGGCCACCTGGAGCATATCGCAGGGTTTTACCGCAATTTCCTGTCGCAGCCTCCGAACCTCTGGTGGCCGGCCGACCGAGCCTGGTTCGTGGCCACCGACATCGACCTCGATTCAACCTACGTCGGGGCCAGTCAAGAATTGGTCAATGCCCTGCTCCGCCATCCGGTGCTGGAAGCCGTGCCCGCCGAATTTCGCGCTTCGGTCGCCATGACGGCGGACACCATCAACCTGGGCGATCCAACCTGAGCGCGGCCGGGCCGCGTGAACGCCGCGTCCACAGGCTCAGTCCTGGTGTAGTGCCAGCCGGCTCCTCGGGAAATCGTAATCCATGCGCATCTGGTTCAGCACATCGCGACCCAGCAGCGAATCCAAGCCGTCGGTGAGGGGGCCGGGTTTGGCGATAGAAATGTCGATCTCAAACTCCCAGGTCCCGCCGTCGCTATCGTCAAACGAAAGCACGGCCGGCTCAAAGTAGTAGTGCAATGTGCCGCCCACACCGATGAACTCCGCCGGATTTTCGAGCAAGTCAAACGGACAGCGTAATGTGCGTCCGTCGGCGGGATGCAAAATAGTGGTGTCAGATCCGGTATCAATCAGAAAAGTCACCGGCGCCTTTAAACCGAATCTCGGCAGCAACAAATCACAACCTACCCAGGGAAGACCATCGCTGGTGAAATAGCCAGCGATCATCCCTTGCGCTTCCGCCATACGGTCGGAATGCGCTTAGGCGGGTTGGTTTCCAACCAAAGGACTACCGAATGTGGCGAATACGCACCGCATTCTTTGAGTTTGACCAGAATGTCATCATGCGTATCTCCTACAACCAATCGCCAGTTGTCGCCCAGGGCGATCCACTGGTCAGGGAATCTGGCCGTCAGCTCACTGCGGTTGTTACGAAGCAGTTTCGAGCGGGCTGAGTAGTCGCGTAGTCCCAGCTTGATTTCTTCCTTGCTCTCCGTCGGCCGCTGAGGTACGACCGGTTCGCGCGGTGTGATGGTTTCCAGTGTTGTGGTTGTCATGGTTGGGTTCCTGTTCGGGCCGGCGATTTCCGGGTTCACTTTAGCATCGGGGCGTCACCGGCGACAACGCGCCGCGTGTCCGTATCGCCCCGCCTTCTGCTACACTGCCGCCGACCCTGAGGCGTAACCCTGTTGGAGGCATGACATGACTGAACTCGATGATCGCTATGAACGCGGGCAGGAAACCCGGCGCATGTTCGGCGGCGGGCAGATCACCGGCGGCTCTTCCCCCGGCGCATGGGACATCGCGCCCGACTTGGAACGGATACTCGGCGAGGCCCTCTTCGGCACCATCTGGAAGCGGCCCGCGCTATCTCCCGCCCAGCGCGAGATGATCACCCTGTCCTGCCTGATCGTTCTGAACCGTGAGGTCCAACTCAAGCGACACCTGGGCAACGCTCTGAACATCGGGCTCACCCCCGAGCAGGTAGTGGAACTGATCATCCACGACACCTGGTACGGCGGCGCTCCCGCCGGCATTCAGGCGCTCACGCTCTGTAAAGAGGTCTTCGAAGAACGCGGCATCGACTTCACGCCGGCCCGCATCCACGACTCCAACGAGGACCCCGACAGCCTGTTCCAGCGCGGCGACGAATACCGCCGCAACTACATGGGCGGCGGAGGCGGAGCTCGCCCTGCGCCCCCGACTGAGGCGGAGCGCGAACTCGGCCGCGTCACCGGAGAGTACTACTGGGGTGCCACCTGGACCCGCCCGGGCCTGGATCTGCCCAGCCGCTGCCTCTGCACCATGACCTGCCTCGCCGCCCTGGGCCGTGAGGGGCCGCTGCGCAGCCACATCCGCGGCGCCCTCAACATCGGCTTCACCCAGGACCAGATCATCGAAGTGTTCGGGCACATGACCCTGTACGCCGGCATCCCCTTTGCCCGCGGCGCCATGGACATCGCCAACGACATCTTCAACAACGGCTGATCCGTCGCCAGCAGACCCACAATTCGTGGCAGGGGCGAATGTTCGTTCGCCCCTGCTCGTTTCTCCGGCTTGCCCGGTCGCTAAATCCCGTATCCCACTTCCACGCAGCCCGGCAGCCAGCGCCGGTTGTCGCTCCGCAGCAACTCCTCGCCGTTGGGCGGCCCGTCCATCCCGGGCAGGTACCGGAACGGCGCCGGAGCCCCCGGCAGATCCAGCCCGTGCACGATGGGGTCGATGATGCTCCATGCCAGCTCGATCTCGTCGCTGCGGGTGAACAGCGATGCGTCGCCCTCCAGCGCGTCCAGCAGCAGCCGCTCGTACGCGTCCGGCAATTCTACTCCCGCGAAACCGTCGTGGTAGTGGAACTCCAGCGAGACCGGCTTCATTTCCAGGTCCGCATCCGGCACCTTGGACTGGAACTCCAGTCGCATCCCCTCGTTGGGTTGGACGCATATTGATAGCGTGTTGCCCGGTATGTCCACGTCGTCCGGCACCGGGAACAGCATGTGCGGCGGTGACCGGAACTGGATGATCATCTCCGTGGTCTTGCGCGATAGCCCCTTCCCCGACCTCAGGTAGAACGGCACGCCATGCCAGCGCCAGTTGTCCACGTATAGCCGCAGCGCGGCATAGGTCGGTGTGTGCGAGCCGGGCGCGACGCCCGGTTCGTAGTGGTAGCCGTCATACTGCCCGATCACCACGTTCTCGCGCACGTCCCGCAGCGACATGCGCCGAACGGCGCTCAATGCCTTCACCTTTTCGTTCCGCAGGGCGTCGGCGGCGAAGGCGTAGGGCGGGTCCATGGTGATCAACGCCAGCAACTGCAGCAGGTGGTTCTGGAACATGTCCTTCAGCACGCCCGACCGGTCGTAGTACTCGCCCCGTTCGCCGACCATCACATCCTCGGCCACCGTGATCTGGACCTGGTCAATGTAGTTCCGATTCCAGATCGGCTCGAAAATTGAGTTGGCGAACCGGAACACCAGCAGGTTCTGCACCGTCTCCTTGCCCAGGTAGTGGTCGATCCGATAGACCTGCTCCTCCCGGAACACGCTGTGCACGTGGCGGTTCAACCGCTGCGCAGTCTGGAGGTCGGATCCGAAGGGCTTTTCGATGACGATGCGTCGCCAGCCCCGGGTCTCGTCCGCCATGCCCGCATCCGACAGCGCGTGGATCACCGGTTCGTAGAGCCCGGGAGCCAGCGCCAGGTAATACAAGCAGTTCAATGTGTCGCTCCGCTCCGATGCGGACTTAGCGATGTCCTGGTACACGCGTTTCAGCGCCCCGGTGTCGGTGACGTCCGCCGATACGTAACTCAGTCGGCTGGCGAATTCCGTCCACTCTTCGTCGCCCGCGTCCGCAATCGACTCGCGAAGGCGTTTCCTGAACTGGTCGTCGTCCATGGCATCCCGGGCCACCCCGATGACGCGCACGTCGTCGGGCAGGCGGCCCTTCCGGTACAGGCTGAACAGGGCCGGAGCCAGCTTGGTGCGCGTCAGGTTGCCGCTGGCCCCCATGATCACGACGGCGGTCACCCCGCCCGCGGCATCGTCATCGCGCAGCACGGTGGGCCCTGAAGTCATCATTGTGAACCGGCCTCACGAACCGCGTGTCCGCCGAACTGATTGCGCAGGGCCGCCAGCAGGCGCGCCCCGAACGGCTCCTCTTGGCGCGATCGGAACCGCTGGTACAGCGCCGCGGTAATCGCCGGCGTGGGCACCGCCATCTCCACCGACTCGTTCACCGTCCATCGGCCCTCCCCCGAATCGTCCACATAGGCGGCCAGGCTCTCCAACCCCGGATCCTCTTCCAGCGCCCGCACCGCCAGATCCAGCAGCCACGACCGGACGACGCTGCCGTGCTGCCACGTCCTGGCGATCGCCGTCAGATCCAGATCAAACTCCTCCTGCTTGGCCTGTAGAAGCTCGAAGCCCTCTGCGTAGGATTGCATCAGCGCGTACTCCACGCCGTTGTGCACATCTTGGTGAAGTGGCCGGCGCCGATGGGTCCCACGTGCGAGTACCCCTTGTCCTCGCCGGGCGCCAGCGCCTGGAAGATCGGTTCCAGCCTCCGGTAGGTATCCGCGTCGCCGCCCACCATCAGCGAGTACCCTTCGGTCAGTCCCCAGATGCCGCCGCTGGTCCCGGCATCCATCAGGTGGATGCCGCGCTGTGCCAGCATTTCACCCCGGCGGAGCGTGTCCTTGTAGTTGGCGTTGCCCCCGTCGATCACCGCGTCTTCCGACGCCAACAGCCCCGCCAGTTCATCGATCACGGCGTCGGTCACCGCGCCGGCCGGCAGCATGATCCACACCGCCCGGGGCGCTTCCAGCTTGTCCACCAGGTCCGCGACCGACTCCGCTCCCATGGCGCCATTGGCACCGCTGGACGCGACGGCGTCTGCGTTTTGGTCGTAGACGACCAGTTGGTGTCCCGCCAGCAGCAACCGCTGGGTCATGTTCGCGCCCATCCGCCCCAGTCCAATCATCCCAAGTTTCAAGATGCTTTTCTCCTTATGGCTCTGCCGGACCGTTTTGTCCGCGGCTCCGGTCACGCTGCCCGCTTAAATTACGCCGACGTCTCTGACGATCAGATAATGTGCGCCCGATCCGGATCACAGGGCTTCAACGATGCGCTTTATGCCGCCGGCGGGATCGCTGCCCACGTGCACCGACACGGTGCGCCGTCCCAGATCGTCCAGCCCCTGGAGATCACCCAGCGCCTGCGCGTCGGCCAGAACGCCGAAGCTGAAGTCCCACCCGGGTATCGGGATGTCCGTTTGATGGTCCTGGGTGAGCTGCAGGAAAATGCCGGAAGGCGGCCCGCCCTTGTGCAACTGCCCGGTTGAATGGAGGAATCGCGGCCCGTATCCCATGGTGGTTGCGATCCGGTATTTCGCCATGACACGCTGGCGCAGTTCGCGGACCCCTTCGCGTATCCCTTCCGTGTCCGGCAGGTACGCCATGATGGCCAGGTAGTCGCCGGGCTGGCTGGATTCGAGCAGTCGCGCGAGCAAAGCGCCGTCATCCGACCGCGCGGCCGGCAAAGCTCCATCCCTTTGCCACTGTTCCAGCACGCTGACGGTGCGGTCCTTCGCACCCTGCACGTCAGGCTGATCGAAGGGATGGATGCCCAGCACGTGGCCGGCGACGGCGGTGGCATACTCCCAGCGGTAGAACTCGGCGCCCAGGTCGTACACGTCCGCCAACTCCAGGACCGCCACCGGATGGCCCGCGCCTTGCAGCTGTTCCACCAGCCCGTCGGGCCCGGAGTTGTCATCATCTGCCAGCCGCAGTTGGACGAAGAATCGGTCCTCTCCGTAGCAAGCCTCGTTGCGACCCGGTAGAGGCTCCGCCGCCACGGGGATCACCCCGGTGTTGTTCTTCCCCGTGCTTTCCGCCAGCAGCTGCTCCACCCAGAGCCCGAACGGGGTCATGCTCTCGGTGGCGATCAGCGTGAGCTTGTCCCGCCCGTGCTTCACCATCGTTCCGATGGCTGCCCCCAACCAGGCGCCCGGGTTCTCCGCGGCCGGCCCGTCCGTCCGGCACCGTTCCTGCATCCGCTCCGCCGAGGTCAGCAGACGGTGGAGATCGATCCCCGTCAGCGCGGCGGGTACCAGCCCGAAGTAGGACAGAACGGAATAGCGGCCCCCGATGTCCGGGTTGTTCAGGAACGCCCGGCGAAAATTTTCGTCGCCGGCCCTCTTGGCCAGTGCCGTTGCCGGGTCGGTGACGGCGATGAAGTTGTCGCCGGCTGCTTCGACGCCCAGCCCGGATTCCACCAGGTCGCGGAAATATGCGTAGAAGGTGAGCGGCTCGGTGGTGGTCCCCGACTTCGACGACACTGCAAACAGGGTGCGCTTGGGGTCTATCTGCCCGGTTGTGACAGCCACCCAGTCCGGCACGGTGCTGTCCAGCGTCAGCATCTGGGGATATGCCCCGTTGGAGACGGTACACCCGATCACCCGGCGGATCACCTCCGGTCCCAGGCTGCTGCCGCCCATTCCAAGCAGCCCCACGTGGCGGTACCCGGCCGTACGGATTTCGTCGGCGAATTCGTACAGCCCGGGCAACTCGGACCGCATGTCCGTTGGAAGCGTGAGCCACGCGAGGCGGTCCGAAATCTCGGTGGGATCCGTGCTCCACAAGGTGTGGTCGTGGCCGCGAAGTCGGGCCGGAACGCGGTCGGAATCCAGTTTGGCCGCAGCATGCGCCACCAATTGGGAATAGTCGCCGAGGTGATAGCGGTCGGTCATGGCAACTCCCTCGCCCGGCGTGTGGACGCTATATCGCGATTTTAGCACACCGGATTTTTCGGCCCCCGTTTGCGGCGAAACGCCCACCGTCGACCCGGCGTATAATCTGCGCAAAATTGCTGGAGCCAATGGACGGACATGCCTGGATCTGACACGAACCGCGACGCATCAGCACCGGAATCCGGTATCGCCGCAGTCGGCGAACTGGAAGTGCACTACCTCGATTGGGGCGGCGACGGTGAGCCGTTGCTCGCCCTGCATGGGCTGGCTTCTTCCGGTCATTGGTACCGGCGCGTCGCCCCGCACCTGTCCGACCGGTACCGCGTGGTCGCTCCCGACCAGCGCGGCCACGGCGCAACCACCCAGGCCCCCGGCGGCTACGACTGGCAGACCCTCGCCGAGGACGCGGTCCGACTCATGGATCATTTCGGCATCGCCCGTGCGCCGGTGCTGGGGCACTCGTGGGGCGGGCACGTCGCCAGCAACCTCGCCATGCGCTTTCCGGATCGCGTGTCCAGCGTGGTGATGATCGACGGCGGATTCCAGGACGGCGGCCTGCTGCCGAACCCCACCTGGGAGGCGTTCCGGCAGCGGCTGGCTCCACGCCTGGTGGCCGGCACCCGCGAGGAATACCTCGATCGCCTGGCCGCCAATCTGTCCTTCTGCTGGGGCGAGGACCTGGCTGAAATCGCGCTCACCATGGTCCACGAAGACCCCGATGGCCAGATGCGCGACAACCTGCGGCCCGACAACCACGCCCAGGTTCTGGAGACCATGTGGAACGAACCGCCTTCCGTGGTGCTCCCGCGCATCACCATCCCCGCCTTGGTTGTCGCCGCCGGACCCCGCGCCGACCGCGCCAATTCCCAGTTCTCCCGCCAGCGCGAGGTGATGGTCGCCGCCGCTGAGGCCGCCCTGCCCAACGGTCGTGTCCACTGGATTGCCGACACCATCCACGACATCGGCTACCACAAACCGGAGGAACTGGCGTCCGTCATCCGTGCCTTCCTGGCAGAACCTTAGGATCGCCGGCCAAAAAAGAGCGGCCGCCAGGGCCGCTGGTCTCGGGTGCTGTTCCGGCTCGTCAGTCAGCGGCCGCCGGCGACAATCCGTCGGCGCCGATGACCTCGCCGCCAACCGGCGCCACGTCAACGCTGGGGCCCGACAGGCCGTAGTTGATGGCGTAGAGCTGAGCGTACACGCCGCCGGCTTCCAGCAACTCGTCGTGGGAGCCGACTTCGGCAACCTGCCCCCGGTCCAACACCACGATCTTGTCCGCATTTCGTATCGTGGAGAGCCGATGGGCGATGACTATGGATGTCCGGCCCTTCAGGATGCGGTTCAGGGCCTGCTGGATCAAAAGCTCGGTGTGGGTATCGATGTTCGCCGTCGCCTCGTCCAGCACCAGGATCCGCGGGTTGCCCACGATGGCCCGGGCGAAACTGATCAACTGCCGCTGCCCGATGCTGAGGTTGACGCCCCGCTCTGCCAACTCGGAGTTGTAGCCGTCTTCCATCTCCATGATGAAATCGTGGGCTCCCACCGCCTTGGCCGCTTCGATCATCTCTTCTTCCGTCGTGCCCTCGCTCTGATAGCGGATGTTCTCGCGCACCGTACCGGAGAACAGATAGGGCTCCTGCAGCACCATGCTCATCTGGTGCACCAGCGACGTCCTTTTCACGTCGCGCAGGTCGTAACCGTCGATCGTTATCGATCCGCCGGTCACGTCCGCCGACCGGTGCAGCAGATTGACCAACGTGCTCTTGCCCGCGCCGGTCGAGCCAACCAGGGCAACGTTCTCGCCGGCCTTGATGTGCAGGTTGACGTTCTTCAGTACGTCGGTTCCGGGTATGTAATGGAACGTGACATCGTTGTACCGGATTTCTCCGTCAACTTGTGGGAGGACGGCAGCGTCCGGCTTATCCAGGATGTCGGGATCCAGGTCCAGGACCTCGAAAATTCGGACCCCGGCCGCCATCGCCCGCTGCAACTGGCTGTACTGCATGGTGAGCTGCCGAATCGGCTCGAAGAACCGCTGGATCCACAGGGCGAATGCCGCCAGCGTGCCCACCTCCAGCGCGTCCCGTTGCAGTAGGAACCCGCCAAACAGCACCACGCCGACCCCGATGCCCAGCCCGATGAGGAGCTCCACCAGCGGTTGCAGCATGCCCGAATACCGCGCCGCTTCCAGGTTGGCGTCCAGGTACTCCTGGTTCAGCGTCCGGAAGTGCGCCAGGTTCTCGTCCTGGCGGTTCAGGCTCTGCACCACGCGGACGCCCGTGATGTTCTGGTTGTATTCCCCGTTGACCATGGCGATGGCCCGGCGGATACGCATGAACGAATGCCGCGCGAACCGCTGCCAGTACATCATGATCAGCGTGAGAATCGGCACCACCAGCATGCAGACCCGCGCCAACTGCCAGTCGATCACCAGCATCAGGATGATGATCGCGCCCACCGTCACCAGTTCCGCCAGCGCCAGCGCCAGCAGCTCGAACGTCTCCTGCAACTGCAGCACGTCCGATTGCATCCGGGACATGATCCGCCCAATGGGCGTGCGATGGTAAAAGGCGTTGGACTGGTTCTGGAGGTGGCTGAACATCCCCGACCGCAGGTCGTACAGGATGTGCTGGCCGGTCATCGATATGAAAATGAATTGCAGCCGGTTCGACAGGAAGTGGATCACCGTGATGACCATGAAGGCCGCGCCAATCACATGAACCCGGTTTACGCTTCCTTCGCCGATGGCCCAGTCGATGCCGTACTTGATAAGCAACGGGATCGCCGCGTTCACCGCCGCGTAGGTCAGCAGGGAAATCAGGGCGATGATCGCGTATTTCTTGTACGGCTTGATGTAGGTCATGAAGCGCATCACGACCCGGTTGTCGTACACGCGACCGACCACATCCTCATCCGTGAGGTTGTCGTTGGTCGGGGCAAACATGCTGTCGGCGGAGGTGCCGCGCATCCCCCCCATCATGCCGCCGCCCATGCCGCCGCCGCGCATCATAGGGCAGCCCTCCCGTAGGCCGGCACTGCCGCCTCCAGCAACACTTCCTCCTGCGGTCGCAACTGCAGTTCGTAGATGCTCTGGTAGATGCCGCCCTTGCGCACCAGTTCGTCGTGCGAGCCTCGTTCGGCGATAACTCCCTTGTCCAGCACCAGGATCTGGTCGGCTTCCCGAACCGTGCTGAGCCGGTGGGCGATTACGAACGTCGTGCGACCCTTCATCACCTCAGTCATGGCGCGGTGGATCTGCCGCTCTGTTTCCACGTCAACGCTCGAGGTGGAGTCGTCCAGGATCAGCACCGGCGGGTCGATCAGGATCGTCCGCGCGATGGACAGCCTCTGCCGCTGTCCGCCCGATAGCGTGGTGCCGCGTTCGCCCACCCAGGTGTCGTATCCGCCGGGCAACGCCATGATCTGGTCGTGCAACTGCGCCACCTTGGCGGCGCGTTCCACGTCTTCGTGGGTGGCGCCCACCACGCCGTAGGCGATGTTGTCGCGGATGCTCGCGCTGAACAGGTACACGTCCTGGTGAACGATGCCCACGTTGTGCCGCAGTGATTGCAGCGTGAAGTCGCGGATGTCCTCATCGTCAATGGTGATCTTGCCCGACGTCACGTCGTAGAAGCGCGGCAAAAGGCTGACCACGGTGGTCTTCCCGCTGCCCGGGGCGCCCAGGATGGCTGTCACCTGACCCGGCTTTGCATCCAGGTCCACTTGGCGCAGCGCCGGCGCCCGGTCCTCGTAGGCGAAAGCGACGTTGTCAAATCGGACGTGCCCGTTGGAGCGCCCCATCTCCCTTGCGTCCGGCCGCTCCGACACCGGCGACACCGTGTCCAGCACGTTGAACAAACGCTGCCCGGAGGAGATCGCCCTGGAGAACGTGTTGATGATCTGGGCTGATGCCCGTATCGGGAAGGTCAACTGGTTGAGATACAGGAAGAACATGGCAAGCTGCCCCGGGGTGAGATCCCCGCGGACCACCAGCCACCCTCCGATCCAGAGGATCACTCCCAGCGCAAAGGTGAAATAAAGCGTCATCCACGCGCTGTTCGTGCCTTGCATCCTCTCGGCGTCGTAGTACTCGACCCGCAGCTCTTCTGCCTTCCGGTTGTACTTGGCACGCTCGTAGTCCTCGGAGGCGAACGCCTTGACCACGTGCATCCCGGCCAGGTTCTCCTGCAGGACCGTCACCGATTGCCCCATCACTTCCTGCACGTGCAGCCACTTGCGCCGCAGGGCTCGCATCACGAAGGACGAGCGCAGGATGATGGCCGGCACGAAAATCATGCTGACCAGCGCCAGTTGCCAGTGAACCACGAAGAGGATGATCGGAATCGCCAGGATGCGGATGATCACGTCCAGCGAGCGGATCATCCCCATATTCACGAAACGCCGCATGGCCTCGACGTCGGCGGTGGCCCGCGACATGAGGTCGCCCGTGTGCTCCTTGTCGTGGAAGGCAAAGCTCACATTCTGGAGCTTGTCGTACAGCAGGTTCCGGCAGTCGAATGACACCTTCTGCGACAACGATTCGGTCGTGTACGTGCGGCCGAAGTCGCAGAATCCGCGACCCAAACTGACCCCAAGAATGCCCATGCCGAGCACCACCAGGGCGGTCAGCGTGAAGTCCTTCTTGAAGAACTCCTTGCTGATCTGATCCTGGCCCACCATCAGGTCGATGGCGCTTCCGAAAAGCCACGGCAGGGCCAGCGAAAACCCGATCGAAACCAGGGCAGTGATGTAGGCGAGGGACAGCCGGGCCGGGTAATCCGCGGCCATTCCGATGATGCGCCAGAGTATGCCCATCAGCGATCGTTGCCTGTGATGCGGCCGGCCGGCACCGCGCGGAGGATGTTGCAGGCCGGGCTACGAGAATCGCAAGGGCGCGCGGGGTGCGCTACGAACCTGGATGCGATTATGAAATCGGATAGCATAGGGCCTGCAATATACACCTAAAACTTGGGCACGGCAACGTTAGGCGCAACGCGTAATGCCCTTTTTTGTCGCGGATTCTCCCGGTTCCGCCGCCCGTCCTGGCTATCGCTCCATGCGCTCCGGCGCGGACATGCCCATCAGGGTCAACGTCCGCCGGAACACCACCTGCGCGGCCGCCACCAGCTTGAGCCGCGCCAGCGTCAGCTCGTTGTCCTCCGGGTTGGCCGAGATCACCCGGCAGTTTTCGTAGAAGTGGTGGAAGGCCGTCGCCAGTTCCATTGCGTAATGAGGCAGATGGTGCGGTTCCAGGTTTTCCGCCACCTGCACGATCAGTTCCGACAGCCTCAGCATCGTGCGGATCAGGGCCAGTTCGTTGGGGTGGGTGAGCAGTGACACGTCCCCGCCGGAATAATCGATGCCGCGCTCGGCAGCCAGGCTCAGGATGCTGGCGTTGCGCGCGTGGGCATACTGGACGTAGTACACCGGATTTTCCGATGACTCCCGGGTTGCCAGTTCCAGGTCGAATTCCATCTGCGTGGAGGCCGCCCTGGCCAGGAAGAAGTACCGGCACGCGTCCATCCCCACCTCGTCCACCAGCTCCCGCAGGGTGACGAAATCGCCGGTCCGTTTCGAGGCGCGCACCGTTTCGTCTCCCCGTTTCAGCGTGACCATCTGGGAGATCAGCACGGTCAGGTTTTCGGGCTCCACGCCCAGCGCCGCAACCGCCGCCTTCATCCTCGGTACATGGCCCTGGTGGTCCGCCCCCCAGATATCGATCACCCGGTCGAACCCGCGCCCGGAGAACTTGTTGAAGTGGTAGGCGATGTCCGAGGCGAAGTACGTAGGGTCGCCCGAGGAACGCACCACCACGTTGTCCCGATCGTCGCCCAGCGCGATGGAATTGAACCAGAGGGCGCCGCTGCGCTCGGCCAGGTGCCCGCCCTCCCGCAGCCGGGCCATTGCCCGGTCGTAGTCGCTGGCGGGCGTGTCTTCGTTCTGGAACAGCCAGCGTTCGCTGAACCAGTTGTCGAAATTCACCCCGATTGCGTCCAGGTCGTCGCGAATCAGCGCCACCATCTTCTCCCGCGCAATGTCGCCGATCCGGCGGATGGCCGCCGGTTCCGCCAGTTCCAGCAGGCCCGGCCCCTCGGTATCGATGATCTCCGCGGCAATGTCGGCGATGTAGTCGCCCTGGTAGCCGTTCTCCGGCATCTGGGCTTCCCGGCCCAGGGCCTGCTGGTAACGGGTCCACACCGAGCGATAGAACGCCTCCATCTGGGAGCCGGCGTCGTTGATGTAGTACTCCCGCGTGACCTCGTACCCGGCCGCCTGCATGGTGTTGGCCAGCGCGCTGCCCAGCACCGCCCCCCGGGTGTGGCCCACGTGGACCGGCCCGGTCGGGTTGACGCTCACGAACTCGACCATGACTCTCCGCCCGGTGCCGACCTCCGCCGACCCGAAACCGGCTCCGGCGGCGATGACCGTCTCCACCTGCCGCTGCAACCACGCGTCGCTGAGTTTGAAGTTGATGAACCCGGGCGGAGCCGGCTCCACGCTAGCGATCTCCGGACCAGGTTGGATGCGTTCCGCAATCAGTTGCGCCAGCTGCATCGGATTCGCCCGTGCCGCCCGGGCCAGGCGTAGCGGCAGGTTGGTGGCGAAATCGCCGTGCTCCGGGTTGTTCGGCCGCTCGATCTCGATGTCCGGCGCGGTGTCCACGCTGATCGCCCCGTCGCGGTTGGCCTGCTCCAGGGCGGCGGCGACAATTCCGGCTACGGTGTCTTTAACAAGCATGATGGTCATCCAACTGGTAGAGGGTTGCGCTGGGGTCTACATGTTAGCATCCGCGTGGAATTCTCGTCCCGGCGCGCGTGCCCGCGGCGCTGGGTCAATTCACCACGTTCCGAGCGCGGACCGGATGCCCGTGCCCGGCAGCCGTGCCAACGAGTCGTTGCGCGCCCATCCGAGCGACGAACGCGCCCGGACCAGTCCCGCCCGGCTGCTAGCCCTCGGCGATTTGGAACGGGTAGCCCAGCGCGCTGGCCGCGGCGATATTGGCGGTCATGTACCCTTCCGCGCTCCGGGACATGCCGTTTTCGCCGCGCATCTCGTTGCCCTTTCCCGCCAGCGCCGCCGCTTTGTCCGCGATGTCCGATACGCCAAATGCCAGGTGATACGGCCCCGGGCCGAAGGTCTTCAGGTATTCCCCCATCGCCGAATCCGGATCCAGCGGTTCGGTGAACTCCACGTTGGTCTGGCCCACCTTGTAGACGGCGTTTTTCATCCCCCGGGTGGGGAACACCTCGATCTTCTCCGGCGACAGGCCAAAGTTCTCCTCTATGTATGCCGCCATGGCGTCGGCGTCGTGGACAAGGATTCTAACGTGATGTATAAACTCGAACATCGCCAGTTCTCCTGGGACCCAAAATGAGGCTGGTAGCGGAGGCTCGAACACGTGGTGAAGCGGTTTCTCCTGGTCGGAGGCGACGAGTTCCGGGCGTCCTGCGCCACCATGGATCGTCATGTTCTCGCGGCTACCGGAGCGGTGACTCCCCGCGTCGCCATCGTACCAACGGCTGCCGCCTTTGAGAACCCCGGCCTGGCGGCCAGCAACGGTGTGCGTCACTTCGCCGGCTTGGGCGCATCCGCTTTCGGTGTGGATGTCGTGCGCCGCGAAGACGCAGAAAACCCGCGCATCATCGCTCAACTCAACGGCGCTGACGTCATTTACTTCACCGGCGGCAGTCCCGAGCACCTGCGCTCGGTGCTGGCCGATTCTCCTCTGCTGACGGCAGTCGTTCAAGCGTGCGAAGGCGGCGCAGTGTGGGCCGGCTCCAGCGCTGGCGCCATGGTGCTGGGTTCGGTGATGCGCCGCCCGTCGTCGGGTTCTCCCGTCTCTCCGGCCCTGGACATCGTGCCCAACGTTATGGTCCTGCCTCACCACGAGCGCAGCGACCCCAACGTCGTAGCCGAGCAGTTGTCCGGCTCCGCAACCTTCGGGCTTATGGTTTTGGGCATCGACGGCGGTTCCGGCGTGTTCCTCGATACGGACGGCGCTGCCGCCCTGGGTTCCGGCAATGTCACCGTCTACCAATCCGGCGAGTGGCGTCGTTACGCCGCCGGAGACCAGGTCCCCGATTTGACGGTGAACGGCCCGGCCGGCTAACCCCGCCGGGACCGCAGCTCCTCCCAAACCGCGTTGGGTGAAACGCCGGCCGACGCCATCAGCGTCAGGGTGTGGTAGAGCAGGTCTGCGATCTCCCCGGGCAGGTTTTCCGTTTCGCCGGTCGCCGCGGCCAGTGCGGCCTCGCCCGCTTCTTCGATCACCTTCTGCCCCACCCGGCTGGTGCCCTCGGCCAAAAGTCTGGCGGTGTAGCTGCCCTCGGGCATTTCACGCTGCCGGTCCTTGATCACCGCGAACAGCTCGTCCAGGACCCGGGGCCCTCCCTCGCTGCTCGTATAGTCGTCCGGAAGGTCCTCCATCCGGGTGTAGAAACACGATACCTCCCCGGTGTGACACGCCGGGCCGTCGGGCTCCACCTTGAGCAGGATGGTGTCGGCATCGCAGTCGACGTACCATTCGCGCAGGTTCAGATAGTTCCCGGACACTTCGCCCTTGTGCCACAGGTCTTCCTGGCTGCGGCTGTAGAACCACACCTGGGTGCCTTCCACCGTCCGCTTGAGCGAGCCGGGGTTCATGTACCCCAGCATCAGCACCTGGCCCGTGTTGATGTCCTGCGCGATGGCGGGTACCAACCCTTTGTCGTCCAGTTTCACTTCGCTCATCATGTCCTCCGTCGGGTAACGGCTATCCCAGCTTGGCCAGTACGGCCGGCAGTTCCAGAAGATCGCGTATTTCGGCGTCCGGAATGGGCAGGTCCGGGTCCGTTGGCCGGTCGAAGCGGTTGATCCAGATCGCGGTCATGCCCACCGACCGAGAACCCAGCACATCCTCGAATTGGCGGTCACCCACGTAGGCGCACTCCGATGGCCGCACGCCCAACTGGTCCACCGCGGCTTCGAAGAGCCGCCGGTCCGGCTTGTAGCACCGAACGGCTTCCGAGGATATGACAGCCTCCAGGTTGGCGGGTATGCGCGCCACAACGGGTTCAAGTTACGCGTCGTCCGCGTTGGAGATCACCGCCAGTCGATGGGTTTGGCCCAGGATTGACAATGCCTCGGCTGAATCCGGGAAGAGCGGTCGCGTCCCCAGATCGTCGATCGATTTTTGGGAGGCCGCCATGCCGTCCCCTTGCACGTTTAGCTCGACGAACGCTGTGGCGAAAGCTTCCGCCCAACCGTCCAGGTAGGAAATGAACGGAGCCCCCGGCGCAGTGCGACGATCCCGGAAATTGCCCGCGCCATAGTCCCACGCGTGCCGCAATTCATCCGGCGTTGTATCGAGTTCCTGTTCCTCGATGATCGCGGCGAAAGTCTGACGCCACAGGTCGTAACCATCCTGCGCTATCGTGTTGAACATGTCGAAGATTACCGTCGTGATAGCGCTCATCAGGTTCCTTTCCGTCGGTGTGTGGCCGCGATCAGACCCGCATCGGTATGCCGCAGGCGGCCAGGTACTCCTTCGCCTGCGCAATCGAATAGGTCCCGAAGTGGAAGATGCTGGCCGCCAGCACCGCGTCTGCCTCGCCGTCTGCAAAAGCGTCGTGCAGGTGCTCCAGGGTGCCCGCTCCGCCGCTGGCGATCACCGGAACCGGCACCGCCCGGGATATCGCACGGGTAAGCGCCAGGTCGTACCCGTCCTGCTGACCGTCCTCGTCCATGCTGGTCAGCAGGATCTCTCCGGAGCCCAGGGCCACGGTGCGCTCGGCCCATTTCACGGCGTCCAGGCCGGTGGGGTTCCGCCCGCCATGGGTGAAAACCTGCCATCCTGAATTGGCGTCGACCGCCAGCGAGGGGTCCCGGGCCGCCGGGAACTCTTCGCCGGGTGCTACCCGCCTGGCGTCGATGGCCGTGACGATGCACTGGCTGCCGAACTGTGCCGCCCCTTCCGACACCAACTCCGGAGTGTTGATCGCAGCCGTGTTGACCGACACCTTGTCGGCCCCGGCGTTCAGCATGCGACGCACATCCTCAATGGACCTGATCCCGCCGCCCACCGTCAGCGGAATGAAGACCTGTTCCGACACGCTGCGCACCACGTCAACCATGGTGTTCCGGGAGTCGCTGCTGGCGGTGATGTCGAGAAAGACCAACTCGTCGGCGCCTTCCAGATCGTAACGCGCCGCCAGTTCCGCCGGGTCTCCCGCGTCGCGCAGGTTGACGAAACTGGTGCCCTTGACGACCCGGCCGGCGTCAACGTCAAGGCAGGGTATGATGCGGCGGGTCAGCACAGCGGTTTCATCATCCGATGCGATAGGGTCTTGGACGGTCCAAAGTCAGCCGGGCGCATTATTCGGATTCACGAGTCAAGACGGCGACCTGCTCCGGAGTAAGCGGCATTCCCTGCGCTGCCAACTCTCGCTGGATCCGCTCGCGTTCTTCCTTTCGACCTTGGGCTTTGGCTCTTTTCTCGACCGCTTCTTTGGCAGCGAAGAACACTTTGAAACCTCCGTATAGCGCTGCCGTGGTGGGGAACAGCAGCAGCGTAGCCACTATTATAATTCCGTCTTCCCGTTCGGTCAGCCCTTTGAGCCAGCCCAGGCCCGGCGGTTGGCCGCAGAGCACGCAGTCGCTGACGAGTACGGCCGCCAGCATACTGATGCTGATTGACACCGCCCCGTCGAAGAACCGCCATATTGACCGATTGTCGTCTTGATGTCCTGTCATAACGTCCTTACCCGCTCGTTCACCGGGCGCGATCTATCCGTATCAGAGACAGCCATGCCCTCCGATGGCGCTGCGGTTGCGATTAACATCCTTGCCCAGAGTCCGAGCGGCATCTATGATGTTGCACTGACTTAACGGTTCAGGCCGATTGCACACAGGAGGCACAACATGGCAATTTCACTCGCAGACAGCAACCGGATCATGGCGGCGGCCATCGCCCAGGCGAACGAACTCAACATCAAGATCAGCGTGGCCGTGGTCGACGCCGGCGGCCGCCTCATCGGCGTGCAGCGCATGGACGGCGCGATCTGGGCGTCGGCCTACGGCTGTCAGGGCAAGGCGGTCGCGTCGGCGGCCTTCGGCCGACCCAGCGGCGAGATGCAGGACCGCGCCACGGCTCCCACGCCCGCCGGCATCCGGGAACGATCCGGTGCCGAGATGATCTTTGGCCAGGGCGCGGTGCCCATCGTCCAGGACGGTGCGGTGGTTGGAGCCTGCGGTGTCGGCGGCGGCACCAGCGAAGAAGATGAGCAGTGCGCCGCAGCCGGAGCCGCAGCTCTTTAGACCCATCACTTGCCCGGCGGTCCGGGTTCCGCCGCCGAAACGGGGCAACGGTGCACGCTCCGTTTCGCCGGCGGGTTCTTCGTCTCGATCAGGGCGCCAGCGCGAGCACGCAGGCCGGGCTGCCGCTGCCGCCCACCAGTGGCAACCTGCCGATGACCAGCGTCGAACCGGTGGCTGGCAGTCTGTCCAGGTTGTTCAGGCATTCCAGGATCATTCCGCCCGCTTGGGCGAACCTGCGACTGACCAGCAGTTCAGCATCGCTCCCGGCGTCCACCCCGTGGGTGTCGATTCCCGCCCCGGCCGCCGCTCGTTCGTCCAACAGGAACTCGGCCGCGTCGGAACCGAACCCCGGGGTATGCATCAGACCGTCATCTCCCAGGTTGATGAATCGTCCGGGTTCGTCCCAGTAGCGGTGCCAACCGGTGAGCAGTAGGGCGATCGACCCGGCCGCGATCCGGCCGTGTCGGCGCTCCCATTCCGCGAGATCAGCCGCCGTCAGCGTGTAATCCGGGTTCTGTCCGGCGTTGGCGCGGGAATCGATCACTACGGCAGGCGCGATCAGAGCCTCGGGCGCGATGCCGTCCGGCCCAGGGCCCTGATCTGAAAACGTTGATGGCGTTGAGATGTGGGTGCCGCTGTGCTCCCCCATGCTGATTCGACGCAGAAAGTAACCGTCGCGCTGGACCGTCGCCGACGTTTCGAATTGCACCGGCGGGTCGCCGGGCCAGGTTGGTATGTCCGGCCTGATCGGGTGCGTCAGGTCCACCACTCGGCGAAAGGCGTCAGTCCTCTCCAATCGGTTCATATTCGGCGCCACGTCGCTCAGGCAGCCGCCCGGAGGGTATCGTGCCCCGGCGCCGCGGTTCCTGCCGGCACGCCGGCCGGGATCATTCCCTGCATGTTGGCCACGTGCTTGTCGATCCAGCGCATGGCATCGGGGAAACTGCGGGTGGCGCCCAGTTCGGTCAGTTGCCCAAACCCGTTCCGCCCGTAAATCACGTAGCAGATCGACGGAACCTCCCCGTGGATCAGGTATCCCCGGTAGGATATCCGCCGGCCGCCGGCCGGGATGCGGGAGGTGGCCACGGCGTGGGTCGCGTTGATAACGCTGTTGCGGGTGTCGGTGCTCATATCGGCTCCTGTCGCGCTGATTGCAGCGCATTTGTGTTGAGCGTATGTTCTAACAAACGTCCGTTCTATGTCAACACCGGAGCTGTCGTATTTTCGGATTTTTGTTTCAATTTCCCCGGCCCTGTCCAATGCAAAAGGCCGGCGATGCCGCCGGCCTGTTCGTCGCTCGCATGTCTCCACGCGGTTATCCCGCGCTGGCCTGCTGCAAAAACTGCTCGACCGATACGGTCTCCTGGCTGGAGGTGCCCATGTCCCGCACCACGACGGTCGCGTCCCGGACCTCGTCATCACCGATGATCACCGTGGCCGCCACGCCCAGCGCGTTGGCCTGTCGCATCTGTCCCCGCAGAGCGCGTCCCCCGTTGGCCAGGATCGCGCCAACCCCGGCGCCGCGCATCCGGTTCGCCAACCGAACGCCCTCGATGCGCGCGTCCTCGCCGATGGTCGCAATCAGGTAGCGAGGGGACGGTTCATCGGGAACCGGGGTTTCCGCTCGCCGTAGGTTGAGCGCCAGCCGCTCGATGCCGCTGCCGAACCCGATGCCGGGTGTGGGACGCCCGCCCAGTTGCTCGATCAGCCCGTCGTAACGTCCCCCGCCGCAGATCGTGGACTGGGCCCCTTCCACGGCTGGCTGGATCTCGAACACCGTCCGGGTGTAATAGTCCAAACCCCGCACCAGGCGGTGGTCCACCCGGTTGGGTATGCCCGCCGCATCCAGGTAGGAACGCACCCGGTCCCAGTGTGTCTCGCACTCCGCGCACAGGCACTCCACCGATTTCGGGGCTTCTTCGCCCAGTGCTCGGCACGTTTCCACCTTGCAGTCCAGGAGCCGCAGCGGGTTGCGCTCCAGACGCTGCCGGCAGTCGGGACACAGGTTGCTTGTCTGCCGCTGGTAATATGATTTCAGTGCCTCGATGTATTCCGGGCGGCACTCACCGTCGCCGATGCTGTTGGTCAATAGCGTGATGTCGGACAACCCGATGTCGTGCATGAATGTCCAGGCCAGTTCGATGACTTCCGCGTCCACCGACGGGTCGCCGTCTCCTATGGCTTCCACGCCGAATTGGTGGTGCTGGCGGAACCGGCCCGCCTGAGGCCGTTCATAGCGGAACACCGGGCAAAGGTAGTACATCCGCACCGGTTGCGCCTGGTTGTGCATGCCGTGTTCCAGGTAGGCGCGACACACCGGCGCCGTTCCCTCCGCCCGGAGTGTCAGGTGGTCGCCGCCCCGGTCCTCGAAAACGTACATCTCCTTTTCTACGATGTCCGTCCCCTCGCCGACCCCGCGCACGAACAGCCCCGCGTCCTCGAACATCGGGCTGTCGATCCGGCCGTAACCGAACCGGCGGGCCACGTCGGTGGCATGACCTTCGATGTAGCGCCAGTATTTTTGCTCTGCGGGCAGGCGGTCGGCGGTGCCCCGCGGGGCCTGGAAGGTTGGCATGGCTTTCTCAGCGCTCCATTGGCGTCGCTTCATAGATTGTCGGCTGGATCAAGAGCGGTCGTCCGTTTCGCCGAACAGCACCTGTTCGGCTTCCGGTGACAGGGTTACGCCCTTTTCCGCAAGCTCCCGCTTTATGCGAGCACGCTCAGCCTGTTGGCCCTCTTGGCGTCCCTTCTGTCGACCCTCCTGGCGTCCCTCTTCAAGCAGCTCATGTTGCCAGGCCTCTCGCCACCTCTTGTATTCCTTGTACGCCGAGAACACCATCTTGACCCCCGAGTAGAAAACCAGCGCCGTGGGAAACAGCAGGGCCATCCCCGCTATTATCACCCCATCTTCCTGTTCGGTTAGTCTTTTGAAAAATCCAACGACGGGCCAGCCCACACAGCGGTCGCAACGGGCAATTGCATTTGCCATGATGATGCTGGCGCTGACCGATATTGACCCCTCAACGAACGTCCACGGCGCACCGCTTGGCTCCTCTCGCAGTATATCACCCGATGCTCTCCGGGGACCGTCGCGCCTCCGCCATCTCCGCCTCATGCCTTGCCGTCGGACACCAACTGAGCCAATTCGTCCTCCGTCAACCCACCGATGGTGCACAGTATGTCGGGGTTGTGCTGGCCCAGCGTCGGCGGCGGATTCACCGGCGTGTCCACGCACCCGGTCAGCTGCACCGGCGTGTTCACCGTCCGGAAGGACCCGCCGTAGGTGTCCCCACTGTCAACGAACATGTTGCGGGTCTCCAGGTGCGGGCAGCTGTCCAGGTCCGCCGCATCCTGCACGATGCCCATGGAAAACCCGCAATCCAGCAGGTGCTGGTTCAGTTCGCGTTTCGGGATGTGCTGCGACCACTCCTCGATTGCCGGCACGATGTGGCTGGTGTAAAACGGGCCGGTCACGCCACGACCCAGGTAGCGCGGGTCTTCGGCCAGTTCCGGCCGCCCGATCAGGTTCCACATTGCCCGCCACTTCTCGTCCGCGTTGCCCGCGCCGGCCAGCACCACGTACCCGTCCGACGCCCGCAGCGCCAACTGAGCCGAGAACATGTTCTCCCGCGCCGTGGTGGTCACCTGACCGGTCGACTGGAACAGCGGCATGCTGCTGGTGGTGTGCGCCACCATGCAGTCGTACATCGCCATGTCCACGTGCTGACCCCGGCCGGTCTTGCGCCGCGACTCCAGCGCCAGCATGATGCCCAGCGCCGTCCAAACTCCCGGCACCGAGTCCCCCATGTTGTCGCCCACCATTTGCGGCCCGCTCTCCGGCGTGCCGGTGGTCACCATCCACCCGCCCATGCCCTGCACGCAGGGGTTGTTTGCCGGCCAGTTGGAGTACGGCCCACGCATTCCGTCGCTGTCCCCGTAGCCGGAGATGCTGGCATACACCAGCCCGGGGTTGATTTCGCTCAGACGCTCGTAGCTGAACCCCAGCCGCCCCAGCGCGCCGGGCCCGAAGTTGTCCAGCAGCACGTCCGACACCTTGAGCATGTTTTCAAACGCGCGCTTCCCGATCGGGTCTCGCAGGTCCAGCGATACGCTTTTCTTGTTGCGGTTGACGCCAAGATAACGCGCACTGACCCTTGAACCGTCCGGCCCTTCCACGAAAGGCTCGTTCGCGCGCGCCTGGTCTCCGGTGCCCGGCCGTTCGATCTTGATCACCTCGGCTCCCATGTCCGCCAGGATCATGGAGCAGAAGGGCCCGGCCACGATGTGCGTGGCGTCCAGCACGCGAAGCCCTTCCAGTGGGAGTGGTTGCAGGCTCGAATCGGGGTTGGCAGGTGAGGTCATGGTCTTGCTCCGTCCGCGTTCAAAGCATGAAGCTGCGCCACGTCGACGCGCTCGCCGCAACTATAAGGCATCAGCCGCCCC
Source organism: Dehalococcoidia bacterium (assembly GCA_022823505.1). GTDB lineage: Bacteria > Chloroflexota > Dehalococcoidia > Lucifugimonadales > UBA3495 > Bin87. The sequence continues at coordinate 60,511 of JAJEIA010000058.1, read as the reverse complement.
GGCGCACCGCAACGGTGTCACCCCTCGGTACGGCGAGATCGCCACCCCTGGTGCCGGCGTCGGCCGGCGACGGCCGACCCGGCGTGGCTCATGCGCCTAGCGCGATCTCTCGCGGATGTAGTCGACCATTTCCAGCAGCGAACGCCGCGCCGCGCAGTCCGGAAGCTCGTCCAGGGCCGCGGCCGCCTCGGTGCAGTAGTCGCGAATCACCGTGAAGCAATCGGGCACGATGCTGGAACCGTCGATCATGTCCAGCGATTTCTTCAACAGCCGGTCAACGTCCGAACCGCCGTTGGTGATGGACGCGAATAGCCGGTCTATGGGGTGATCGTCGGGGTATCTCTCCATCAGCATGATGGTCGGTAGCGTCAACACTCCCTGGAGCAGGTCGTTGCCCACCGGCTTGCCGATTTCGCTGGCGTCTCCCTGAATGTCCAGCAGGTCGTCGACAATTTGGAACGCCATGCCAACGTTGTAGCCATACCGGCGCAGCGCTTGCACTTGGGTCTCCGGCGCTCCGCTGAGGATGGCCCCGGTTTCGGCGGAAGTGCGGAACAGCGACGCGGTCTTCCGATAGATGCGCTCGTCGTACAGCCGGCGGGCCTTGGAAGGGTCGAACGTGGTGAAGAACTCGATCAGTTGCCCACTGGCCAGTTCCATGATCGTTTCCGAAAACCGGCGAATGACCCGGACCACTCCCGTGTCGCATACGAACGTGGCGGACGTGGCGAAGAGGTAGTCGCCCAGCAGCACGGCGACGTGATTGCCGTACATTTTGTTGATCGTCGGCTTGCCCCGCCGCAGGCCGGCGTTGTCCACCGTGTCGTCGTGGATCAGGGTCGCCAGGTGCAGCAGCTCCACCGCCGCCGCCATGATCAATGACCGCTGACGCTCGTGTTCGTGGAATTCCGCCGCCAGCAGGGTCAGCGCCGGACGGACCCTCTTGCCTCCCGAGCGCAGGGCGTAGTCCAGCAGCGGGTCAAGGTCGGCGATGTCAGTCTGGCACAGCTCGTAAAGCTGCTCTTCCACCTGGGCCAGCTGGTCGACCACCGGGGCGTAGATCGATACGGTTTGCAGGTCCAGCCCGGGCTGCACGGTGGATCGCTCCGGAACCGGCGGCGTCAGGCGGACACGCCCAGCTGGCCGGCTTCCTGCTCCGCCACAGCGTCATCCAGCTTGGTGTACAGGTTCGACGGGTTGCGCAGCATCCCTCCGGGCTTGATGGCCTCCGTCAGCGCGTCGAAATCCCACGGCTCGTCGGTCACGTCGCCGTCAAATCCCAGGAACCCGTGCAGCTTCTGGCTGGTGAACGGCAGATACGGCGCCAGCATGACCTTCAGGCAGTTCAGCACCTGTATGGTGGTGCCCAGTGAGCGTGCAGCGTGCGCCCGGTCTTCCTTGATCGCCTGCCACGGCGCTCTGGCGTCGAGATACCGGTTGCACTCCTGCGCCAGCCCGAAGGCCTGGTTGATGCCGGCGCGAAAGCGTGTGTGCGCCAGGCTGTCGTCAACCGCTGTCATCGTCTCCCGAGCCGTGCCCAGCAGCCGGAGCTCCATGTCCTCGGGAGCCGACGGGTCCAAAGGTACCTGGCCGTCGAAGTTGCGGTACGTGAACCGCAGCACCCGGTTCACCAGGTTGCCGTAGGTCGCTACCAACTCGTCGTTGTTGCGACGAACGAACTCGCTCCAGGTGAAGTCCGTGTCCCCGCTCTCCGGCATGTTGATGGACAAAAGGTAGCGCAGCGGGTCGGGATCGTACCGGTCCAGGTAGTCCGGCACCCACACCGCCCAGTTCTGGCTGGTGGAGAATTTCAGCCCTTCGAGGCTCAGGAACTCGTTGGCCGGCACGTCGTAGGGCAGGTTCAGGCCGCCGTACCCCATCAGCATGGCCGGCCAGATGATGCTGTGGAACGGTATGTTGTCCTTGCCGATGAAGTAATACGTGCGGGTGTTGTCATCCTTCCAGTAGTCCTGCCATCCGTCGGCGTTCCCGTTCCGCGAAGCCCATTCCACCGCCGCCGAAAGATAGCCGATCACCGCCTCGAACCACACGTAGATACGTTTTTCCTCGTAGCCGTCCAGCGGCAGCGGCACTCCCCAGGTCAGGTCGCGTGTGATCGCCCGGTCTTTCAGCCCGCCCTGCAGGAAACTCCGGGTGCCGTTCGCCACGTTGGGCCGCCAGTGTTCCTGCCGGTTGACCCATTCCAGTAGCGGTTCCTGGAAGGCGGACAGTTTCAGGAAGAAGTGCTCCGAATCACGGAACTCCGGCGTGTCTCCGCAGATGCTGCAGTACGGGTTCACCAGATCGATGGGGTCCAGCGTGTGCCCGCAGCTGTCGCACTGGTCGCCGCGCGCCCGCCCGTTGCTGCAGTGCGGACAGGTTCCCTCCACGTAGCGGTCGGGCAGGAAACGATCGCAGCCGGCGCAGTGGGCCAGCAGCATCGTATCGGGGTAGATGTACCCCTGTTCCTTCAGGCGCAGGAAAAAGTCCTGCACCACCTCCTGGTGGTTCGCGGTGTGCGTCGACGTGAACAGGTCGAAGGAAATCCCCAGACGCTCCCAGGTGTCCAGAAACTGCGCGTGGTAGCGCTCCAGCACCTCCTGCGGTTCCACGCCTTCCTGGTCGGCGCGGATCGTTATCGGGGTGCCGTGGGCGTCCGAGCCCGACACCATCAGCACATCGTTCCCCTTCATGCGGTGATAGCGGGCGAAAATATCCGCGGCTAGATAGCAGCCGGCAATGTGTCCCATGTGCAGTGGGCCGTTGGCGTAGGGCCAGGCGACACCTATCAAGATGCGCTCGGGCACGGTAACCCTCCATAATGCGATGGCTGAACGGTGCTCAATTCTAGCATAATGGGTGCGCCGCTTTACTGCATGAATGCCGCTCCGAATGGCATCATTCCATAGGCCGGCCATCTGGATCGATGTATCCCGTGTGCCGCGGTTGGCCCTGCACGCCGGTTTGCCGCCGGCGATGCGGTAGAATACGCTCAGTCCAATGCCCGCACGCCAGACGCCTTTGTAGAGCATTCCCGCCCATGACCGAGCCCATTGGCCCAGACCTCTTCCGCCACCTCAACTCCGTCGCCGACCCCACCGTGTCCCCCGATGGCGGTCGGTGCGCCTATGTGCTCTCCTGGATTGATCCGGACACCTCCGAGCCGCGGGCGCGCATCTACCAGGTTGGTCTGGACGACGTCGCCGGCGGCGGGAAACCTCGCCCGTTCACCCAGGGCAACAACGACGGCCACCCCCGTTTCTCGCCCGACGGCGCGACCCTGGCGTTTCTGCGACCCGGCTCCAACGGCGCCGAACCGACGCGCCAGATCTGGACCATGCCGGCCGGCGGCGGCGAAGCCGCCCAACTCACCGACCTGCCGGGAGGCGTCCGCGAGTTCGCCTGGTCGCCCGACTCCGCTCGTCTGTCCGTCGTCTCCGATGTGGATCCGGCTGGCAAGCTCACCGACCCCGACGTGCCGGCTGCCCGCGAGGTCCACCGCATCCGCTACCGGCACGACGCCATCGGTTGGCGCGGTGATCGCCACTTTCACCTCTTCCTCGTGGATGCATCCGGTGGGAAATCCACCCAACTCACCTCCGGCGATTGGGACGACATGGCGCCCGCATGGTCGCCGGACGGCAGTCGCATCGCTTTCATATCCGGCCGCACTGCCGACCGGGACGTCACCGCCACCAACGAGGTCTACGTACTGGACGTGCCCGAGGCGATCGAGCCGGGCGAAGACCCTGCCGAACCCGAACTGTGGTCGCAGGGTCTCACCGATGTCGCCGCCGTCTCGTGGTCGCCCGACGGTCGCCGGCTGCTGGCCGCCGGCGGAACCGGCGACGGCCTGATGGTGTTGTGGCAGGCGTATCTGTACGTGTTGGAGCCGGGCCGTCCGCCCCGGCAATTGACCGGCGATAGCCTGCGGCCTTGCCTCGGCTACCCCGGCATCTATCCCCCTCTCGAATTGAGGTGGCTGGCGGACGACGATGGCGGTGAACGCATCGTCTTCCTCGGCGACGCCCAGGGGGAAACCAGACTCTACGAGATCCCGGTGGGCCCGGACGAAGGCGGCATCCCGTCAGCTATCACCAATGGCGGGGAACTGTTGTCGGGCGTCGCGATGGACAACGCGGCCTGTCGCCTGGTCGTCACCGGTTCCGCCCCGGCCAGCCCGTCCGATGCCTACCTGGTGGAACGCGCCCCCGGATCGGCCAAATCGGTCCGACGCCGGCTTACCGCCCACAATGACGATTGGCTGGCCCGCCACTCCCCCGCTCCTATGGAAAAGTTCCTCCTGGAGCGCGAGGACTGGGACATCGAGTGCCGCCTGTACCATCCGCCCGGGTTTGATCCGGCCCAGCGCTACCCGTTAGTCCTCGAAATCCATGGGGGACCCAACGGCGCGTTCTACGACTCGTTCGTGCCGTGGCACCAGGTACTGGCCGGCGCCGGCTATTTGACGCTGGCAGTGAACCCCCGTGGCTCGTGCACCTACGGCGAGGAATTCGTCAACGCGGTTCTGGGTGACTGGGGCGGCGACGACTACCACGATCTCATGGCCGCCGTGGACCTGGTCTGCCAGCGGGACTACGTGGACACCGACCGGCTGGGTGTGCACGGCTACAGCTACGGCGGTTACATGACCGCCTGGATGATCGGCCAGAGCGACCGGTTCCGCGCGGCGGTGGCCGGCGCTCCCTGTATCGACCTGTGGACGATGTACGGCACCTCCGACATCGCCACCAGCTTCGGCGAGACGCAGTGGGCCGTCCGCCTCGCCGGCGGCATGTCGATCAGCCGCCCCCTGGCCAGCGAATTGGCCCAGGGCGTCGACACCCTCGCTTACCGCTTGCTCCAGCGGTCACCCATCAAGTTGGCGCCGCAGGTGAACACCCCCGTGCTGCTGCTCCACGGCGAATCCGACGCCCGGTGTCCCATCGGCCAGAGCGAGCAATACTTCCAGGTCCTGAAGCGGCTGGACAAAGAAGTGGAGATGGTCCGTTTCCCCGGCTGCGGCCACGGGTTCCTCCGCACCGGGCACGTCGCCCTCCGACAGGAATACCTGCAGCGCATGCTCGATTGGTTCCAGCGCTGGCTGTGATTCATTTCAACGCACGGTGTGGATGGGATGTGTTAATGACTATCCAGGATTTAGCCAACGAACTACGCAAAATGTACGACACCGCTCCCAAAAACGAGCAGGTCTTGCACTTACACCTTTTCGGCATAAAGTATGCTGCCGAATTGTCTCGGTTTTCCCCTGCATCCGTCGTTGCGACTGCTGGAATTCCCCGTTCTTACGGAACGGAAATAAACAAGGGTCGCAATCTGGCGCGGTACGTGGAATTGAAGCGGTAGGAGATACACTATGCCCGACCCCGACCTCAGCCCCGAACAGGTCCGCAAAATGGCGCACCTTGTCGGCATAACCATCGACGATCCGGACCTACCCGAGGTGGCCAACCGCTTCGCCAGCCTGATGCAGGAACTCGACCGCCTCCGCGACCTGGACCTGGAAGGTATCGAGCCGGTTACCATCTTCCCCGATGCGGACGCCGGCTGAACCCGGGCACTGGGATGCGTCTGCTGTGAGCCTCCATGCCGGTTGACCTGGAAAACCTGCAACATGCGATCATCAGCCTCGAACAGGTGCTCGACGTCTTTCAAGCGCTGCTGGGCACTTAACGTCAACCCTAACCCGGCCGATGGCGTCACCGGGCGCGAGCTGTTTCGGCCGGGCGCAGAGAATCGCCTCATTGACGACGTTGATCGCTGGATGGATTACCACTTGGCACGGAATGATACGTCCCACACCCACAGACAAACCGCGGCCGACGCAGTCTATGCCGCAATCCCCGGTTTTCCAGAGGATGCTAGACGCCTGCTGTCGGCCCTCGAGGCCAGAAATGACTGACGTACGATCGGATCAATTGGCCGAAATCAAGAGCATACTGGAACAATACGTCCCTGGATGCGAGGTGCCGGCCTTCGGGTTTCGTGTCACCGGTATGACCAAGCCGTGGTCCGATTTGGACCTGGCGGTGATAGGCCCGGAGTCTTTGGGTTTCCAAAAAATTGGACGATTGATCGAAGCCTTCCAGGAATCAACCCTCCCATTCCGCGTCGACGTCCTCGACCGGCACAACGTGTCCTCTTCATTCCACCAGATAATCGCCCAACACTACGCCGTGATCCAGACTGGCAAACCCGCCGGAGCTATTCAATGACCGCTTCCATCAATCGCGACGACATCGTCTTTCTCTCCGCCGAGGCCACCACGGCTGCCATCCGCAACGGCGAATTCACCGCCACCGATGCGGTCAACGCCTATCTCCGCCGCATCGACGCCATCGACGGTGGCATCAAATCCTACATCACCGTAAGCCGGGAGGAAGCGTTGGGCGCGGCCGCCGACGTGGATGATGCGATCCGTCGCGGGGATGAATCGGCCATCCACGGTGCGTTGTTCGGCGTGCCCATGGCCATCAAGGACCAGTTCAACACCGAGGGCATCCTCACCAGCAACGGCTCCCGCGCTTATTCCGATAACGTGCCCGCCGAGGACGCAACGGTGGTGACCCGGCTAAAGTCCGCCGGCGCGATCCTGCTGGGCAAGCTCAACCTCAGCGAACTGGCCATGGGCGGCACCGCCGACCCGCCCTACGGCACTCCCGACAACCCCTGGCGTCACGGGCACACCCCTGGCGAGTCCAGCAGCGGGTCGGGCGCCGCGCTGGCCGCGCACCTCTGCGCGGCATCCGTCGGCGAGGACACCGGCGGCAGCGGACGCGGTCCGGCGTCCTACTGCAACGCCGTTGGTCTGCGGCCCACCTTCACCCGCATCAGTCGTTACGGCATCACGCCCATGTGCTGGTTCATGGACGCCGCATCTCCCATGACTAAGACTGTGGAGGACTGCGCGCTGGTCCTGGGCGCGGTCGCCGGATACGATCCCATGGATCCCACCACGAGTCGTCGCCCGGTGCCCGACTATCGCGCCATGCTTGACGGTGACATCCGTGGTATGAAGATCGGCCGCATGACCGAGCTCTGCGACGCCCCCGACATGCACCCGGACGTGCGTCGCGCCACCGATGCCGTCCTGGAAACCCTCGCTGGCCTGGGCGCCGAGGTAACCGACGTTTCCCTGCCGCTCACGGAAATCGCCGGCGCGATCTTCGTTGGCATCGCAGATACGGAGGGAGCCGGCGCCCGCGACGGCCTGATGCGGCGCTCGCCCGAGCTGCTGGACCGGGCTTCTCGCACGCGCCTCCAGAGCGCCGCCCTGGTGCCGGCCAAGGTTCAGAACCGGGCCATGAAAGCCCGGGTCCTGCTCCGGCGGCAGTTCGAGGATGCCTTCCAACGGGTGGACGTCCTCGTTTCCCCCACCGCCCCGTATCCCGCTCCCCGCCACGACGCTCTGACCGCGCCGTTCGAGTCGGCGGACGACGTGCGCCAGCGGTTCTTTTTCCGCCGCTCGTACACCGGCTGCTACCCATTGGCCGGGATGCCCGCCGTGTCGATCCCGGGCGGATTCACGGAGGACGGCCTGCCCATCGGCGTTCAACTGGGCGGCGGCCCCTTCGCGGAGGAAACAATCCTTAGGGCCGCCTACGCCTACCAGGAGGCGACTGACTGGCACACCCGGCGCGCGCCGGTTTAGTTCGGACGGGTCGCCCGGCAGCGGTCTAGGTTCGGAAGGTCACCCGCCGGAACGCTTCGGCCAGCGTCAGACCGCTGAAATCCTCGTCCGGGTACTCGTTGCCGGTTTGTGCCGCCTCTTTGGCCCGAGCCCGCACGAACCCCTCCAGCTCTTCCCTGGTGCGTTGGCGGGCCTGAGTGCGGTGCGCCATCACCGCGTCCATCTTGGTGTCGAAATCGGCGGCTATGTCCACGAAGGTGTTCGGGTTTTCCGATCCCCAGAACATGATCGCGGCAGTTTTGTGCGGTTCTATGCCCTCGTTTGCGAACAGCTCTCCGAAGTGCAGGTGGTCCCGGGCGTAGGGAAATACCGCGTCCAGCGTCACCTGGCCCGCAATCCGGTGGTCCCGGTGCCACTGCATGTTGCGGCGGTAGGGCTCGGTGGTCAGCACAACGTCCGGTTTGACCACGCGGATCTGTCGAACCAGGTCCCGCCGAAAGTCCGACGTATCCTCAAGCTCGCCATCGGTCCGGCCCAGTAACACCACGTTCTTGATGCCCAGGATGTCTGCGGCGGCCAGTTGCTCTCGGCTGCGAGTTGCCGCGAGTTCCTGCGGGTCGATTTCCGGATCGTCCGTGCCCTTGCTGCCGTCGGTGCACAGCACGTAGTGCACCTCGGATCCCCCGCGCACCCAGCGGGCGATGGTGCCGCCGGCCCACACCTCCGCATCGTCGGGATGTGGAATTACGACCAGGGCGCGTTCGGGTGTGTAGTCCATGGAATTTGATCCTCCGGAATGAACTCCGGCGCTGAGAAAGCGCCGGAGATGTTTGCGGGTGGGGGTCCCGGCCTCCGACCGTGGGTACGGCTAATCCTGGATGCCGGTCACCACCGGGGCAGATTCTTGCACGCGTGGCGGCGGCGCGTCCTGTATCGCCTTTGCCGTTTCGTCGCAACCCCACAGCCAGTGCAGGTCGGGTTCAGGGTGCTCCGCGCCGTTGAGCGACACGCGGCCCGCGATGATCTCGCCGGCAAGGATGCCGCCCGAGATGATGATGCGCATGGCTTCGTCAACGGTGATGTCAGTCGGCGTCACCTTGCTGGCGGCGGCCACCACCAGGTACCCCGACGATGGCACCGGTGTGGTGGGTACGTATATGGACAGGTGGTCCTCCACGCCGTCGAGTTTGCCCAGGTTCGACGTTATCAGCCCGATCGACAAAACCCCCAGGCGAGGGAACTCGATCAACACCACCCCTCGGTAGTCCTGTTGTTGCGTGTCCGACAGGAAGTCGATGCCCACCCGCGTCGTCTTGTATACCGCTCCCACCACCGGGATCCGGCCGATCAGGTCGTGGATCTGGTTGATCAGGAACTTGACCACCGCCCATCCGATGAGCAATCCGACGACGTAGATCACCACCAGCACTGCGGCGACGGCGACCAGGTCGGACCAGTCGAACCCTCCCGTCTTCGGGATGTTCAGCCAACGGACGAACGGCTCCAGCAGCGATGCCAGGACGTCGTAGAAAAAGTTGAAGACGAAATAGGTCACCAGCACCGGCAGGAACACCAGCAGACCCGCGCCCAACCGGCTCTCCAGGTGGCGTAGCGCGGACGCCAACGGCCGGCGCCGCCTCCGCGGGTTCTGCCCGCCGGGGCCCGTCAGATGCGGAAACCCCAGGTCGTTCGGGGTCAACCGGCCGGGAGGTGGCTGCTGCATCAGCGAACCTGCTCCGGGCCATCCCCATCGGATGCCAGGCGTTCGTAAAGCGCCAGGAGGCGCCCCGCCACCTGTTCCCAGCTCAGGGTTTCGGCCCGGTGCCGCGCGGCTCGACCCATGCTGTCCCGCAGGTCTTCGTTGGCCATGATCATTTCCAACGACTGGGCGAACGCCTCCGGGCATCGCCACGATTTCAGGTAGCCGGTCTTGCCGTGCTGCACGATTGTCGAGAGGCCCCCGACGCGAGAGGCTACCACCGGGGTCCCGCAGGCCATGCTCTCCAGTGCGGCCAGGCCAAAACTCTCGTAGAACGACGGCACGACGCACACGTCCGCCGCGGAGTAGTACAGCGCCAACTGCTCCTGGGGTACGCGGCCCACGAATTCCACGGTGTCGCCCAGCTCCAGATCCTCGGACAACCGCTGTAACCGCTCCACTTCTCCGCTGCCGTCGGCGTCCGAACCCACCACGAGCACCTGCACGCCCTCCTCCGTTTCCAGTGCCGCCGCCGTGTGCAGCAACAGGTCGGCGCCCTTCAGGGGCTCGATCCGTCCCACGTACAGCATGACCTTGTGTCCGTTCAGGCCCAGCTCACGGCGCGCTGCCGCTCGTCCAATGGGTCGGAACCGGCTCAAATCGACGCCGCACGGTATCAGCTCCACCCGATTTCGGTCGGCTCCGTAGAGTCGCACCATCGCGTCCCGCTCGTGTGGGCTGAACGCGACGACACAATCGGCGTCGGCGATGATCCGTTCCTCGGTCTCCTGCCGCACCGGCGGTTCCTGCTCTCCGGATCGCGACTGCATCTTGATGCGTGACAGCGTGTGGAAGGTGATCAGGTGAGGCGTCCCGGTTGCTGCGGCGACGCGCGACCCGGCCCAGCCGCTCAGCCAATAGTGGGAATGGATCGCCCGGTATTGAACGTTGTTGCGCTCCCGGTACGCCCCAATTCCGGCTACGAAATCGTCCAGGTAGTTGGGCAGTTCGCCCAGCGGCGCATCGGGCGGCCCGGCCGGCACATGAACATAGTTGACCGCCCCGCCCTCGGCGGCGTCAGCGTCGCACGCGTAATCGTGATCCCGCGTGAACACGTCCACGCTGACGCCGAGCTTGCCCATGGCGCGCGCCAACTCCCGCACGTGCACGTTCATTCCTCCCGCCTTCCCCTGCCCGGGCGCGGCCAGCGGACAGGTGTGGTAGGAGATCAGTGCCACCCGGTATCTACAATCGGATATCAAGGCAAGACGCTCCTGCGGCTATCAACACACACGGACATGATCGGCGCAATCGGGATGGACCGCATTGTGGCAATGAGGCGTTTCTGCTTCGTGTCGTTACTCGCCGCCCGTGCCGAGCGCGTCCGTACGCTGGAGCGTTATGCGGTAGAGATGATGGTCGCGGCCGCCCAGCCGGTACTTGTATGGTTCGTTTCCGCGCAAAAAATCGAAGTATCGATAGCCCTGTTCCAACGCGTCGCGCAGGCATAGCGCGTGCAGCAGCAGCCCCACGCTGTAGTACCGGTATTCCACGTCGTGCCCGCTGTTGTACAGCATCCGCACCCCGTCGTAGTCCAGGCACAGCGAGGCCGCCACCGGTTTGTCGTCCATCTCCATGAAGAACAACCGCAGCACGCCCTCGGACGCCGTGGCAGCAATCAGCTCCCGGAAGAATTGTTCCCGGTCGGCGGTGAGAAACTCGGCCTTTGCCGGATCGCTGCTCCGCATCAGGTCCAGGAACGTATCGGTACGCGCGCTCGCCTCGTCGCGATCCGAAACGCAGAACCACCGCCAGTTGTCGTGGCCCTCCAGCCGGCGCAGCTTGCGCCGCAGTTCGTGCCGGTCTTTCTTGCTCAACCCCGCCAGGTAGTCGTCCCAGGTCGGCGGTAGATCGATCCGTGGCGCAACGTCTTCCTCAGCAATGTCCACCGCGTACCCTCGGGCTCGCGCCAGTTCCGGCAGCATCGTCAGCGTCGGCGAGTCTTCCCCCACCGAGTAGAGGTCCAATTGTCGGCCGCCCCCCGAGTCGATCTCGTCCAGCAGGGCCGGGTAGAACGCCGGCTCAGTCCCGCGGGCGATGACGAAGTCGTTGTAGTCAAAGGTGTCGCTGTTCCCCACGAAGGAGAAGTTGTCGCCGCAGCGCGACAGCGACGCCAGCGCGGTGAGTTGCCCCGCCGAGTCGGTCAGGTAAAAACCCGCCAGCGAACGGCCGTTCTGGAAGGCGCTCCACCATAACTCCTGCCAGCTCGGCGTGATGTACAGGTTATTGACTACCGACCGGCCCAGCAGTTCCTGCCACTGCTGTCGCACTTCTTCAAACGACGTGATTGGAGTTGCAGGATGCGATGTTGTCATGTCGGAAGCGCCGCCTATCCTCGGCTGTCCAGCAGGCTCAGCAGTTCGTTTGCCGAATATGACGGCGCGGCGCCGTTGTCCCCGCCGCCGTGCCCGTGCCGTATCGCGGTTGTCACCACGCGATGGCCCGGTTTCTGGATCCCCCGCATGGACATGCACAGGTGCTCCGCTTCGACGCGACACGCCACCGCCAGCGGCTGCACTCTCGCCATGACGGCGTCGGCCAACTGCGCGGTGAGCCGCTCCTGCACCTGCAATCGTCGCGCCGTGGTTTCCAGCGCCCGGGCGATTTTGCTGATCCCCGCGATGTGCCGGTCGGGTACGTAGACCAGGCTGGCTCTTCCGAAAAACGGCAGCAGGTGATGCTCGCACATCGAGTGGAACGGGAGATCCGCCACCATCACCGGGTCATGGGTCACGTCGTCCGAGAAGATCGCGTCGATTTCCGTCGCCGGATCCGTCCCCACGCCCGAGAACAGCTCCGCGTACATTTCCGCGACCCGTTCGGGCGTCCGCCAAAGGCCCTCGCGCCCGCTGTCCTCGTCAATGTACTTGAGGACGGTGCCCACGGCGACCTCGATGGCTGCGAGGTTCATTTTGGTCCCGGCGGAGCTCATCTTGTGGGCAGGCTCTCCATGATGGCCCCCTCGATGGCCTCCAGGTTCGGCTTGACCTCCACCGTGTTGGCCTGGGCGCTGCTCACCGCCATGTCCGGGTCCTTGAGCCCGCTGCCGGTGATGATGCACACCACCCGCTTACCCGTCAGATCCAGGCCGTTGCGCTGCATTTTCAGCAGACCCGCCACCGATGCGGCCGATGCCGGTTCTCCGAATATCCCCTCCCGCGACGCCAGCAACCGGTACGCCTCGAGGATTTCGTCGTCGCTCACCGCGTCGATGACGCCGCCGGACTGGTCCCGCGCGCGCTCCGCGAACTTCCAGCTCGCCGGGTTCCCGATCCGTATCGCCGACGCGATGGTCTGCGGGAACGGGACCGGCTCTCCGCGCACGATCGGGGCCGCGCCCTCCGCCTGGAAGCCCATCATCTTGGGCAGCGTGTCGTTCCGACCCAACTGGTGATACTCGACGAAGCCTCGCCAGTACGCCGTGATGTTGCCCGCGTTGCCCACCGGAATGAACACATAGTCCGGCGCGTCTTCCAGCACGTCGGATATCTCAAAGGCCGCCGTCTTCTGCCCTTCGATCCGATGCTGGTTGACCGAGTTGACCAGGGTGATGGGGTTGGTCTTCGTGAATTCCCTCACCAGCGCCAGGGCCGCGTCGAAGTTGCCGTCCACCAACAGGATCCGAGCTCCGTAGGCCATCGCCTGCGCCAGCTTGCCCAGCGCCACCTCGCCCTTGGGGATCAGCACCCACGCCGCCAGGTTGCAATACGCGGCATAGGCCGCGGCCGACGCGCTGGTGTTGCCGGTGGACGCGCACATCACGCCGACGCTGCGCTCTTCCAGCGCCTTGGCCATCGCCACCACCATGCCACGGTCTTTGAACGACCCGGTGGGGTTGCAGCCCTCCAGCTTGAAAAACAGGTTGGGGCAGCCCAGCTCCGGCCCAAGTTGACGCGACCGCACTAACGGCGTGTCCCCTTCACCCATCGAGAAGATGGGTGTCTCCTCATTGACCGGCAACAGGTCCCGGTACTGTTGTAGAACCCCTACGCCCATTTCCTACCGGATTTGGTTGGCTGGTAGCACGGTGTCGCTTGGTTCCTGCAATCTATGCGTCGGACGCTCGCTTGCAGTTGGATGCTCGCTTGCGGTCGGTTTACTGCTCGATACGAATCAGGTTGTCTACGCTCACCACCACCCCCAGCTCCGCCACGGCCGCCAGCGCGGTTTGCACGTCTGCTTCGCGGGAAGGATAGGTGGTGATCACCAGTTGCGCGGTGCCGCTTCCTGGGTCGGTGTCCTTCTGGATCACGGTGGCGATGGAGATGTTGCCGTCCCCCAGCAGACGCGCTATTTGCGCCAACACGCCCGCCTGATCCGCGCAGGTCAGCCGCATGTAGTACGCGCTGGAGAGCTCGTCGATGGGTCGGATGGCGTCCCCGGCTCGTTGGCTGTTTCCGTTGGAAACGGGAAGCAGCGGCGGAGCGCCTGCGCTGTCGATGAACCTCACCACGTTCAGGACGTCGCCCATCACCGCGCTGGTGGTCGCGTCACGCCCGGCTCCCTGGCCGTGCAGAATGATCTGGCCACACAGGTCGCCGGTCACCTCGACGGCATTATACACGCCGTCCACTTTCGCCAGCAGATGATCCTCAGGAACCAGGGCGGGGTGGACCCGTGCCTGCACGGTTCCGTCCGGTTGCGCCGCCGCGATGGCCAGCGATTTGATCGCGTAGCCAAGCTCGGCCGCATAGCGGAAGTCCTCGGGAGCAAGGCGGCTGATGCCCTCGGTGTGGATCGCCCCGTGCGGTATGGATTGGTGAAACGCCAAACTTCCCAGTACCGAGAGCTTGTACGCGGCGTCGATGCCTTCGACATCGTTGGTGGGGTCCGCCTCGGCGTATCCCCGTTCCTGGGCTTCGGCCAGCGCTTCGCCGAATGGGGTCTGGCTCCGCGCCATCCGGGTCAGGATGTAGTTGGTGGTCCCGTTGATGATGGAACGGATTGAGCGGATGTCGTTGGCCAGCAGCTGTGACATCAAGCAGCCGACGATGGGGATCCCACCGCCGGCTGATGCCTCGAACAGCAGATTGACGCTTTGTGACTGTGCCAGCGCCAGCAGCGATGCGCCGCGCCTGGCCATCACCTCCTTGTTGGCGGTGACCACGTGCTTGCCGCTGCCCAGGGCCCGTTCCAGGTACTCGCCGGCCGGCGTGTCGCCGCCCATCACCTCCACCACCACGTGGATGTCAGGGTCGGCGAGAATGTCTTCGGGATTGGTGGTCAGCACTCCCGGCGGCGGCGACGGGTGGCGGGTTTTCGCCGCGTCGCGCACCAGGGCCCGGCGTAGACAAACGGTGCGCCCTGTTTTCCGCCGGATCTCGTCCGCGTTGTCCGACAGCGCCGCAGCGACACCACCCCCAACGGTCCCAAGACCCATCAGGCCGATGTTGATTGTTTCCGTAGCGGCGGGCATCTGGTAATTCTGCGGGATGTTTTGCTTGAAGCGGTGTTGAACCTGGTGCGTTCTCGGACTGGCTGCGCTGCCTTTTTCTTAATCCTCGCGGGTCTTACTGCTGGGGTGGCGGCGTAACGCGCGGCGCGGTGAGCCGGACCTGGTCCGTCACCCACGCGTACCGGTTGCTGTCGAAATTGATCTTCACCCAGCCCTCCTCGGATCCGCGCGCCAGCTGGTCGTCCTTCCACTTCTCAACCCGGGCGCTGGCCATCTGGAAAAGCATTTGCGATCCGACCTCGCGCGTTTCTGGCCCGCCGATGGTCTGGATGATGAAGATCGTTTCGTCATCGTATATGGGAGTGGAAATCTCTCCTGGTTCCAGCGTGGCGGGCTTGCGGGTCTCGGTCCCGTCCTCCGCGATTTCGGTCTCGCCGAACAGGTACCTGTCAAACTCCGGAAACGCGCCCTCGGGTACCCATCCGATGTATCCGTCGTTGCCGGAGATCTCCCTGGACACGGAACCGAAATCCTGTCCCAGCACCAGGCGTTCCCGCACCGCCTCCGGAGACGCTGAGGAGTTCAGGCTCAGCGCGATCGCCTGCAGTTCCACTTGCGGCGCCTCCTCCGGCAGTGACCCCAACATGATGCCGAACAGCGTGCTCTGGTGCAGCCGCTCTTCCATGATCCGACGATAGGCGTCGTCGGTCAGGTTCACCTGGGTCAGAAAATTCTTGTAGACGTTGTCGAACTCGGCGTCCAATTGGGCGTCCGTCACTTCCTGCCCCGGTTCCGGTTCTGGGCGGAATTGGTCCCGGATCGCCTGATCGATCTGGGCGTCCGTGACGTTTATGCCCAGGCCGGGGGCGGCCTGCCGCAATATCTCGGCGTGCAGCAGGTCGGTCAGCAACTGGAACGGTATGCGGCTGAAATCCACCTGCCCGCCCTGGTAGCGGTTGATGCCCTGCAACACCCGGATCCGTTCCACCAGGTCGCCCATGGTAAAGCGGACACCCCTCACATCCCCGGCCATCACCCTCGGCGGCAGGATGAACTGCTGGTACACCCCCGCCAGCACCACGCCGACGATTACCAGTATCAGCGCGGCCCCGACGATGATCGCGATTCGCTGCCGGCGGGATTCCATCCGGCGGCGCGACCGCGCGGCCTGGGCGGCATGCGAGTCTGCCGTTCCCAGCCGACGATTGCGACCGGCCGCGTTTCTTGAGGGACGTCGCCTGACCGGCTGTTCCGGGGTTTCCTCTGCCTCGGCGGCGCTGCGTTTCCAGGGCAGCGAAAGGTTCAGCATCTGGGGTGGGCCGGTTAGCGACCCGAACGCATGCCGACGTTGATGCTGTGTTCGGGCGCGTAGGGCAGCAGCGCGAGATAACGCGCCCGCTTGATCGCCTGGGCCAACAGCCGCTGGTTCTTCGCCGAGGTGCCGGTCTTGCGCGTGGGCTCGATTTTCCCCTGCTCCGAGATGTACCGGCGCAGCCGGTCGACGTCCTTGTAGTCGGGAGTGACCCCTTCAACCGTGAACGCGCAAACTCTCCGGCGCGGCCCGTACCTCCGCCCGCCTCGACCTCCGCCGCGCGGTCCGCCCCGACCCGGCGGTCGCCCGCCCGGGCCACCCGGTCGCCCGCCCGGAGGGCCGCCGCCCGGCCTTCCACCCGGCCCGCCGGAAGGGGGCCCGCCGGAAGGAGGCCCACCAGCAGGTGGAGGTCCACCGGACGGGGAAGGTGGCGGCGCGCTGGCCGGCGTAGTGGCAGGAGCGGATTCGGGAGTAGTCATCGTTGGAGGTTCCTCCGGGGTTTCTGTGGTCGAAATGCTGCGTTGCTAGAAGGGCAGGTCGTCAACGTCCATGGGATCACCCGGGCCGCCGACACCTTGGCCGGCCCCGCGCCGGTCGTCGTATCCGCCGCGCTGGTCGCCATATCCACTTCCGTCAGACCGGCCGCCGTAGCCGCGGTCTTGCTGACTGCCGTATCCGCCGTAGCCACCGTCATCCATCTGGTCGTCTCGCCGACCCAGCATTTGCATCTCGGTTACCATCACGTCAAGTGAAAACCCGGGGGTCCCATCTTGGCGATTGTACTGACGAGAACTTAAACGCCCCTCGACGTAGACCTGTCGCCCACGAGCGAGATATTGGTTACAGGTATCCGCAAGCCGCCCAAAGGCGGTGCAGTTGAACCATTCGGTTTCCTCGCGTTGTTCGCCTGCTGCCGTGGTATAGCGGCGGTTGCTGGCAATGCTGAAAGATGTCATCGGAGTTCCCGACGCGGAATACCGCATCTCCGGATCCCGGCCCAGGTTGCCGATTATAATGATCTTGTTCACGGCAGATTACGCTTGCGCGTCCCCTTCGGTTTCGGCGGGTGCCTCCGGCGCGGGCGCCGGTTCGGGTGTCGCGGCCGGCTCTGGAGACGCCGGTGCACTCGGAGCGTCCTCGGCTGCGGGAGCCGGAGCCGGCGCTGCAGCCTCGGGGGTGGCGGCTGGAGCGGCCGGCGCGTCCGCACTCGCCGGCGGCGCTCCCGGGGCGCCCGCGGCGGGTGGGGGGCCACCCTGCCGGCGGTCGCCGAAGCCGCCCGGCGCTTCCGGTATTGGTCCGCCTCCGTCCTGGCGTCGGCCCCGTCCGGGGGGAATGTAACGCGAGGGAGCTGTCAGCGGTCCCGGGGGCGGCTTGTCGGGCAGCGGCCCCTCACAGTTCACGATCAGCGAACGCAGCACCTGCTCGTCCAGTCGCAGGTAGTTCTCCAGCTCCCGGTTGAACGAATTGTCCACCGTGAAGGTGCTCAGGTAGTATGCCCCCTCCAGGAAATTGTAGTTCCCTTTGCGGATCGGGTAGGCCAATCGGCGAGTGCCCCAGGTCTGCTCGGCGGTGATTTCGCCTTCCCGGTTGACGATGAACGACTTGATCTCGTCCCACTTGGCCGATGCCTCGTCCTGGTTCAACATCGGGCTCAGAATTGTTACCAGTTCGTAATGACGCAAGTTCGAATCTCCTGAATGGGTGAAAACGCAACGGCGATTATAGCATTCGGCATCTTCACTGTCAGCACGGGCCTGACACGAAAACCCCGGAAACACCCCTCCGCCGGCCGGATAAGCCTCAAGTGCGGATGGGCCAGGTCGCTCCGGCCGGGCCCCATTTGCGCTCGCCGTCCGGCATCACTCGCCGCGGTCAGTAATCGAAGTAGACCCCATTCACCAGCCCGTGCAACTGCCGGCTGTGGTCCGCGACCTGAACCAGCAGCTGCGGTTTGTCGTCGGAGTCCGCCCACTCGTGGAGCACCGCCGACTCGAGCCGGCCCGCCATCCGGTTCGCCGCCGCGCTGGCCGCCCGGTCGGGACCCGACCCGACTGCATCCAGCGCGTTCGAAACGGCGTCCAGCGCCCGCCTCATCGAGTCGGGGAGCATCGGGTCGGTCACCAGCAGGTCCACCACCTGCTCCGGCCTGGTCTCCACCCCGTAGGTGCGCATGTACGCTTCCTGCGCGTGGTACACCCTCAACAGCGTGGTCCAGTCCGACTCGGTGTGGTCATTCGACCTTTCGTCCAGTTCCAGTTGCGCCAGGAGCAGGCCGCTTGCCAGCTGGGCCCGCTCGATGAACCGGCCCAGCTGCATGAAATGCCAGCCCTCGTCCCGGTACATCGTTGCCGACGCCACGCCCATGAAAGTCTCGATGTCCTCCGCCGTTTCCGTATAGAACCCCTCGGGCGAGGCCAGCCAGATGTCCAGCATCCTGATCCGCTGCAGCTTCAGGTAGGTCAGGTTCAGCGACCGCCACATCTCCGCGCTGATGCAGTGTCGCATCTGTCGCGCGTTCTCCCGTCCCAACGCGAAGCAACTCCATACCGAGCTCGGATTGGATCGCTCGAACGTGAGGTCGTCGGCCAGGGTGAACGAATCCGCGAGCGTGTACTCGTCGCTGATGCGCCGCTGCGCCTGCACCTGTCCCGATGAGATCCGCACCTGCTGGAACTGCGGCGCCGTTCCGTCATGCGATGGCGCCAGTTCCAATCCGCCTCCCGGTGGCTCGCGGTCCAGGCTCCGATAGATGCGACGCCAGCCGGAGTAGATTTCGCCCGTGGGGCGGTCGACCAGCGCCTCCGCCTGCAACCGCAGCATCCGGCTCAGATGGACCGCTCGTTCCAGGTACCGGCCCATCCAGTACAGCCCCTGCGCGCTTCGAGCCAGCAATTCGGCTACTCCTCCAGGACCCACACGTCCTTGCCGCCCCCGCCCTGGCTGGAGTTGACCACCAGGCTGCCCCGTCGCAGCGCGACTCGGCAGAAGGCTCCGGGCACTATCCTCGTCGTCTGCCCGTGCAGGATGAAGGGCCGCAGGTCAACGTGGCGCGGCTCGAATTGCCCCCGGATCAGGCACGGAGACCGGGACAGCGCCAGCGTCGGCTGGGCGATGAAGTCCGCCGGGTTGGCCCGCACCTGCTCAGCGTACTCCGCCCGTTCCTGAGGCGTGGCGTGGGGGCCGATCAGCATCCCGTACCCGCCCGACTCACCAACCCTCTTCACCACCAGTTTGTCCAGGTTATCCAGCGTGTACTCCAGTTCCTGCGGCCGGCGGCACAGATAGGTTTCCACGTTCCGCAGCAGCGGCTCTTCGCTGAGGTAGTATCTGACCAGGTCCGGCACGTACGCGTAGACGCTCTTGTCGTCCGCCACACCGGTGCCCGGCGCGTTCGCCAACGCGACGTTGCCTTTCAGGTACGCATCCATCAACCCTGGCACGCCCAGGACCGAGTCCGGTCTGAACACCGTCGGATCTATGAAGTCGTCATCGACCCGGCGGTAAATCACGTCGACCCTCCGCAGTCCTTCGGTGGTTTTCATGTAGACGAAACCGTCCCGCGCCACCAGGTCCCGCCCTTCCACCAACTCGGCGCCCAGCTCGTGTGCCAGGAACATGTGCTCGTAGAACGCGGAGTTGTATACCCCGGGAGTGAGCAGGGCGATGCTGGGGTTGGCCCGGCCCGCCGGCGCCAGTTCCTTAAGCGTTTCCAAAAGCAGGCGGCCGTAGTGTTCCACCTCCAGCACCCGCGAGGTGCGGTACAGCCTCCGCAGGCTGGTTTTCACCGCTTTCCGGTTCGCGATCATGTAGGACACCCCGGAGGGCACTCGAAGGTTGTCCTCCAGGACCCGATATCCGTCGTTGGTGCGCACTAGGTCGGTTCCGCACACGGCCACCCACGTGCCCTGCGGCGGCGTGAACCCGCGCATTTCCAGCCGGTACTGCGGGCAGCCCCGGACCATGTCCTCCGGTATCACGCCGTCACGGGTCACCCGAGACTCGCCGTACACGTCCTGCAAAAACAGGTTCAGCGCCCGGAGCCGCTGCGTGAGGCCCGCTTCCAGTTCGCGCCACTCCGCTTCGGCGATCAACCGCGGCACGCAGTCGATGGGTATGATCCGTTCGTCGGCCTCGTCGTCGCCGTACACCGTGAAGGTGATGCCCTCGTTGGAGAACGATCGCGTCACCCGTTCCTGGATGGCCGTCAACTCCTCTGCGGAAAGTTCGGTCAGCGTCCGTTGCAGTCCCAGCCAGTCTGCCCTCGTCCGCCCGTCGGCGTGGAACATCTCGTCGAAGATGTCCGCGTCGATGCTGTAACCCTGGAACCGATCCGCCGTAGTCACGCACGCCTCTGGTCTGCCCGTGTGTTTATTCCCCGGACGGTGCACCAAGCCGTCTGGACCGCCCTCGGCTCAGCAGACTAGCAAATTGCCCCACGCTCGCACAACTCAATCGCGATCCGATTGATACCCGAGGCTTGCGGCGGGCAAACGGCAGAGTCGGGACTTGCAAGATTTGGGAATCATCAGGATGCAACCGTTCCGTGAGCAAGTTCACCCAACCCGGCCAAATCTCAAAGTCCGGTAAATCCCGGTCCTGACCACGTTCCTTCGGCGCGCCCCTCGTCCGGTCACGCGGCCGCCAGCGCCGGAATGACGTGGTTGCCGAAGGCCTGCACCTCGGCTTCCGGCGGCGCGAAGGTCAGGCACGGCATCAGGTACAGCTGGTTGACCCCGTGTCGCGCCATCTCCTGGATCCGCGCCGTGCAGTATTCCGCAGTGCCGATCAGCCCCAATGCGTCGCACAGTTGCCCGTTCACCTCGTCGTCCACGAACTGGGTCAACTCGATCGCCTCTTCCCAGTTTGGGGCGTGCCCCAGGTCGGGATAAACGTCCCTCACGGCCTGCGGCACCTCGTAGTCGGGGATGTCCAGCCCGGAGTAGGGGAGCCAATTGGGCCCGCCCCACAGCAGCGCCCAGTGCGTCGCCACCGGACGCGCCAGCCGCCGAGCCTCTTCGGTGGAGTCCGCCACGCACGTGCGCACCGCGAACATCACGTCCAGATCATCCAGTGTCCGGCCGCTCCGTTTCGCCCCGGCCTCCAGATGCTCCAGGGCCTTCCCCACGATGCCCGGGGTGTAACCCACCAGCACCAGCGCTCCGTCGGCCACCTCGCCCGCCAGTTCCAGCGAGCGCGGCCCCGACGCCGCCATCAGGATGGGGATCCCGTGGCCGCCGTCGCTGCCGGCGAAGTCGAGCCGGTTGGTCATGCCGTCATACTCGACCGCCTCCCCCGCCAGCAGCGATTTCACCTCCATGATGCAGCGGCGCATCTGCCGCAGGGTCGCCGGCCGGCGTCCGATCGTGCTCGCCGAGGTGTACCCGGTCCCGATGATGAACTTGGTCCGTCCGGGGGCGATTTCCGCCACCGTCTGTGCCGCACCCGCCAGCACCGATGGAATGCGCCCGAAGGGATTGGTCACCGCCGGGAACAGGTTCAGCCTGCTGGTGGCGCTCGCCGCCATCCCCATGGTCACGAACGTGTCGCGGCAGATCATCTGGCTGTCCAGGATGCCGGCGCCGTCGAACCCCGCATCTTCAATTTGGCCTATCATCCGCAACAGGTCGGGCATCGGCGATGTGCCGGGCACGCGCATCGAAATCTTTATGGACTCTGCCATGCGGGTTCCTCCGTCTGCAAAAATGCTCACGCCAGTCGGTCGCGGTAGTATAGCAGCGCAATCCATCACTTCCTGCTCAATCCGGTTGCTGCCGTCGCCGCGCTCGGAAAACCTTTTCCGCTCGCGCCGCCGGTGTTTCTGTTGCCACTGGTCGCCCGCCACGGTTACACTGCCAACAACAGCCCAGGGAGGAAATGTCTAATGGTCGCCGTCCGATACCCTTTGGAAGACTTCGTTCAAGATATGGAGGACCTTCTCGCGTCTGAACCAACCGACGAGAAGATCTTCGACCGGGGTTCCGCGTGCCTGTCCCGCCTCATCGCCAATCCCGACGCCATCCCGGAACGCTTCCGCCTGCCCGTCGGCTCCGGCAATCGCTCCAATCACGGGTCCTGGCTGCTACACCACAGCCCCGACAGCGGCCTGCTGGTCACCGCCGTGGTGTGGGGCCCCGGCGACCATGCCTCCCCTCACGACCATCGGACCTGGGGCATGATCGGGGTGATGGACAACGCCCTCACCGAGACCCGTTTCCGGCGCGTCGACGACCGCGAACGCGACGACTGGGCCCGGTTGGAACAAGATCGTTCCGCCGTGGTAAAACCCGGCGAGATCAGCCTTCTCATCCCCGAGGTCGACGAAATCCACCAGATGGACAACTTCACCGACCGGCCCACCGTCGAGATCCACGTCTACGGCCAGGACCTTCGCGGCCTGGAGCGCGTCCGCTACGACTTGGAAACCGGCGCCATCCGGCAGATGATGACCGAAAAGTACGATAACTGCTGATCGGGTAACGACTCCCGGAGCGCGATTTCGCGCTCCGGGTGTATACTTATCACATAGGCCATATACTCTAGCCCGCCCGATAAACTGACCGATCATACAACTCGCACCAATAGGCAACCTGCGCTGGACCCCGCGCGGCCTAAGTTTCGATGGCGCGGAAGTCCGGAAATATATCAGTCTGGCGTCCTCCTAGACGAGGCGACTGCTTGAGCTCTAATCGGTTTCGAATTAACTGGACCCAGACCACGGAGATGCGCTGATGGCCAAGTCGTTTAGTCCGCAACAACTCAGCGAGCTGTTCAACGACACGTCCCCCTTTGCCCTGATCGATGTACGCGAACCCGGCGAGTACAACTCCAGCCACATCCCGGGAAGCAGCCTGATTCCCCGTCGCCGGTTGGAGTTCGATCTCCATGATGCCGTGCCCCACGCCGGCTCGTTGATCGTGCTCTGCGACGATGACGGCCGCCGCGTTTCCCACGCCGTAGCCACCGTTGAAGCCATGGGTTTCTACCACGTCGGCTGGCTGGACGGTGGCATCAACCGTTGGATGAGCCTCGACTACCCCACCGAATGGGGAGTCAACGTTCCCAGCAAGGACTTTGGCGAAAAGGTCGAAGTCGTTCACCATGTCCCTGAAATCGATGCCATCGAGTTGCGCGCCCGCATGGACCGTGGCGAAAAGATGGTCATTCTCGATACCCGTACCCCCGAGGAGTATCGCCGTTTCTGCATACCCGGCGGCCGCAGCGTGCCCGGCGGCGAGTTGGCGCTTCGGATTACCGACATCACGGCCGACCTGGACCCGGACACCACCGTCGTGGTCAATTGCGCGGGCCGCACTCGCAGCATCATCGGCACCCGCGTCCTGCAGCGCATGGGCCTGGACCGCGAGGTCGTCGGGCTCAAAAACGGCACCTCCGGTTGGGTGCTCGCCGGATACGAACTGGAGTCGGGCGCCAATCGGGACCGGCTGCCCAGCGTATCCCACGAAGGCCGCGCCGCTGCCGAAGCCTACGCCGACCGCTGCGCCGCCGAAGACGGTGTTCAGTTCCTCGACATCGCCGGCCTTGACGCCATGGCCGACCGCAGCGTGACCGAGAGCATCTACTTCATCGACGTTCGAACCTCCGAGGAGTATGACCGCGGCCGCATCCCCGGCTTCCGCTGGTTCCCCGGCGGACAGTGCGTCCAGCGCAGCGATGACGTGGCGGTGGTGAAAAATGCTCCCCTGGTGTTCTGCTGCGACGGCAAGGCCCGCGCCACCCTGACCGGATCCTGGTACCGCCAACTCGGACACCGCGAGGTCTACGCCGTCGACGGCGGGACCGAGGCGTGGGTCGCCGACGGTCGCCCCCTGGAGTCCGGCATGAGCCTTGGGGCCTTGAACGACGGCTCCATCGGCGGCGAGACCGAGTCTGAGCTGTTGGTTAATGCCCGCCGCGCGGTGCCCGCCGTTTCGGCCAGGGCCCTCGAGCAGAACCGCCCTGACGTGATCATCTTCGTCGATACCAGCCAGGATTTTGCTCGCGCTCACGTTCCCGGCTCCGTCTGGATCCCACGCGGATGGCTCGAATTCCAGATCAAGGACCACGTCCGGTCCAATGACGCCAGCATCGTCGTTACCTGTGTCGACGGGCGCCAGTCCCTGCTGGCCGCGGCGACGCTCCGCCAGATCGGCTATTCCAATGCCAGGGTTCTGTCCGGTGGCGTCACCTCGTGGCAGGCGGCCCGCCTGCCCGTGGAGGAGGGACTCAGCGGCGTGACCCGCACCCCTTCGGACATCGTGTTCAGCGGCCCCGACCGCACCTACGCCGACATGCAGAACTACCTGCGATGGGAGACCGCCCTCGGCGAAAAGTACGCACCGGGTGCGTGAGGACCGTTGCATTCGACGGAGGCTGCGTTATGGCGACGCAATCGCCAAAGCCAACCGTAGTTGGCCAGGCGACGGTTAACGCGGACCACTTTCTCCCATTCCCGCTGGTTGGGCCGCTGCGTTTGAAGTTGGCCTCGCTGGGGGTTGACGGCAGTACCCCGGATTTCGGCGAAAGACTATGCCTGCTTGCCCAGGACAATGAGCGCTACGAGTTTGAATACTCGGCAAACGGCGAGCTGGTCATAATGCCTCCCGTCGGCGCGGAGGGCAGCCATGGCGAGCAGGGGATCAATTACGCTCTTTACGGCTGGGGGTTGGAGAATCCCGGGCGTACCTACCCGCAGACTTCGTTGTTCCGCCTACCCAGCGGAGCGCAGTACATGCCCGATGCCGCCTGGATTTCCCAGGAACGATTTGAAAACCTCACTGCCTTGGAACAGCGGGGCTCCATCAACGGAGCGCCCGATTTTGTCATTGAGCTGCATTCTCGCTCAGACAGCCTGAGAGCTGGCCTCGCCAAGATGGAGGAGTGGATGGACGCCGGCGCCAGGATGGGCTGGTATATCCAGCCATACCAGCGCCGGGTCTACGTGTACCGTCTCGGCCGGGAGGTTGAAGTGCTGGACAACCCGGAAATGCTGTCCGGCGAAGACGTGATGACCGGCTTTGTGCTCGAGGTGCGGCGGCTGATATTCGATCGCTACGAATAACCGTCGCCGTCGGTCGACACCAGGTCGCTTTCTTCCGGGTTGGGCTCGATCCGCAGCGTCTGGACGATACGGTTGTACGTCGTTTCCGACGTATGGGTCTGGCCCACGTGATTGGTCGCTGCGTCCTCGGCGCGCCGCCGGTCGTCGAATATGTCGTACCAGTCGCACTCCGCGCAGTCCACGCGCCACTCCGTTCGTCCCGTGGGGACCTGCTCCGTTACCTCGACGATGATGTGCAGCGTGGTCACTGGAACCTCCCGGCGTTGCCGTCCAATGCGGCTGCCGCAGATTCTTCCCGTGGACACATCCCCTGTCAAATCCTCGTGACCCATCCTCACCGTGCCCGGCCGTTGCTGTGTACAGCGGAACCCATCCGTTCGCCGGAACCCATGCGTTCGCCGCGCAACCGGCTTCTCCGTTCCAATCCTTCGATACCCATCGATCCAATTCCCATGGGGTCGATACCCATCGAGCACGTCGTCTCCCGGGCATCGGCGAGCCTGCCGCTTCGCTCTGAATTCGCCGGCTCCCACTTGTCGCCGCGCCGCCGACATGGGAAACTGGCACACCGCCGGCTGGGAGCCGGCCATCCAAACCCGGAGACGCACTACGTATGACTACCCAGCAGAATACCCCGGAGAATCAGGCCGACGACGCGGCCCGGCCCGACTTTTTGCAGATGGACGGCGCACAGTCGTCGGACGGCGCCGAGAACACCGACTCCTGGTACGGTTGGCCCCACAAAAAGGTTGAACCCGTCACGTTGCTCCGCCCGGATGGCAAGACCGAGCGCGTCCGCACGCCGGTTATGGAACTCGAGGGCCTCATCACGCCCACCGAACTGCATTACGTCGTCCAGCACTTCGGCGTACCCGACACCGTGGCCATTCGCGACTGGTCCCTTTCCGTCGATGGGGAGGTGAAAAAGCCCCTGCGCCTGTCCTACGACGACGTGCGCCGTTTCCCTTCGCGCTCGGTCCGCACCGTCATGGAATGCTCCGGCAGCGACGCCACCTACTTCGAGTACTTCAAGGGTGAGGGTCCCCGTCCGTCACGCACCCAGGAGCGGATGATCCTGTCCGGGAGCGAGTGGACCGGCGTTCCCCTGGCCGCCCTCCTCAACGAGGCCGGCCTGACCGGCCGCGCCACCCACATCCGCGCCGAGGGCTGGGACGAGGGCGTGCCCGCCACCGCGGAAGAGGGCACCGAGCCGTTCTTCTACGACAAGGGCCTCCCCCTCCAGAAGGCGCTCCATCCCGACACCATCCTCGCCTACGCGCAGAACGGCCAGATCCTTGAGCACCTGCACGGCGCTCCCATCCGTCTCCTGGTTCCCGGCTGGTCCGGCAACTGGTCCGTCAAGTGGCTGCGCCGCCTGGAGGTGCTCGACCACGAGCCCGACTGCTGGTACCACTACAACTTCTACTACTACGGCGACTCCCCCGACGATCCCAACAAGGAGCTGATCACCACCATCGGCGTCAAATCGCTGGTCTCCCAGCCCAACGATGACACGTCAACCTTGCCCACCGGCCAGCACGTCGTTCGTGGCTACGCCTGGAGTGGCGGCGGCGCCATCACCCAGGTCGACGTCAGCGTCGACGGCGGCAAGTCCTGGCAACCGGCGCGCCTGGAGGAGCCGGCGGAGCGTTGGATGTGGCGCCGTTGGTCCTGGGTCTGGGACGCCGCTCCCGGCCAGTACAACGTCATGTCCCGCGCCACGGACAGCGTGGGCAACGTCCAGTCCCACGAACCACGCTACAACAACATGCGCAAGAACTTCAGCGCCATCGTCGGGTACGACATCACAGTACAATAGGCTCCAAGCCTATCCGCTGTGGGGACTGCCATGGCAACTGCAACAAGATCGCCCGCCGGAGCAGCAGCACAGTCGCAGCCCGGCGGGATCACCTCTTCCCCCTTGGTCGGCCAATTCCGCCTGAACCTGTCGGCGTTGGGCATCGACTGCAGATCTCCGGGATTCGCCGAGCAGCTCTTCCGTATGGCTTGCGACAACGAGCCGTACAGTTTTGAATTTTCGGCAGATGGAGACCTGATCGTTATGCCGCCAACTGGCTGGGAGAGCAATATCGGCGAGAACCAGACCAACGTTCCTCTCGCATTGTGGACGAACGACAACGGCGGCTATGCGTCATCCCAGACCGTGGCATACCAACTCCACAGCGGCGCCGTCTACATCCCCGACGCCGCCTGGATCACCCAGGAAAGGTTCGACGCTCTCCGGTCCGCGGAATACCGGAGCACCATACCCGGCGCCCCCGATTTCGTCGTTGAGGTCCGCTCCCGGACCGACCGCGTCGAGGCTGGTCTGTCCAAAATGCAGGAATGGATGGACGGCGGCGCTCGACTCGGTTGGTACATTGATCCGTACGGACGGCGCGTGTACGTCTATCGCGCCGGACGAGAGGTTGAGGTACTGGACAACCCTGAAACCCTGTCCGGTGAGGACGTGCTGACCGGTTTCGTGTTTGAAGTGCAGAGGCTCGTGTTCGACCGCTACGCCGAACTGACGGGCCACGGAGAATAACAGCATGACGACCATCGCTTCCATCCTGGAACAGGCCCCTGCCGTGGCCGCCGAATGGGCCGAAGAGCGCGCCGACCGCCAGCAGCGGATCAAGGCCGACCCGGCCGACTACGCGCGCCTGGCCCAGATCGGCGTGCCTCTCATGGCAGTGCCCACCGACCTCGGCGGCACCTGGGAGACCCTCGAGCAGTCGGCCCGGCCCATCTGCTCCATGTTGCGCAAGCTGGCCGTCGGCGACCCTTCCATCACCCTCGCCAGCGCTATGCACCACCTGGTGCTGTCATCCTGGCGGCTGCCCACCGTCCCCGAACCTTTCACCGCTGGCTGGATCAAGCAGCGCAACGCCGTGTTCGACAGTGTCCATAGCGGCTGCTGGTGGGGAACCATCGTCAGCGAACCCGGCTCCGGCGGCGACACCTCCCGCACGGCCAGCGTGTGCGAACCCGACGGCGTCACCGATTTTGGCTATCGAATCTCGGGGCAGAAACACTTCGGCAGCGGCTCCGGCCTCACGTCGTTCATGACCACCCGTGCCCTCGCCGCCGGGGAAACCGCTCCCGACCTGTTTTTCATGGAAGTCCGGAACCACCCCTGGGACGGCTCCACCGGCCTCAAGCTCACCGCCGAGTGGCGCGGCCACGGCATGAAGTCCACCAACAGCCACGCCTTTCAGTTCTCCGACTTCCCGGCCACTCGCGTGGCCTGGCCCAATCATCAGGCTGAACTGATGGGCGCCAACGGAGGGTTGGGCGCCGCCGCCTTCACCTCCGTGATCGTCGGCGTCGTCGATGCCGCCATGGATCATGTCCGCCCCCGCATCAAGAACGGTATGGCGTCCGACCCCGGGCTGCGCGCGTTCCAGCAGGTCGAGTGGGCCCACGCCGAGCAGGAGGCCTGGCTCATCGGCCAGGCGTGGGAGGGCGCGATCCGTTGCCTGGAGACCAATACTGGTCGGCGGGAACTTCTGCTGGCGAAAGAAAGCGTGGCCCGTCTCGCCGAGGACTGCCTGGGCCGCCTCTGCAAGCTGTCCGGCGGCAGCGCCTACACCCGCTACTCGCCCCTGTCGGTCTGGTACGACGACGTCCGCGCCCTCGGATACCTGCGCCCACCCTGGGCCCTGGCCTGGGATCAGGTTTTCCAGCAGAGCCTAGCCGAATAGCCCCACATCCGGTGACTCCGCTCATACCCGCCCAGATCGACGACGGAAGCAAACTTACATCGATGAACGGGATACATAGGATGCCGGCAACGACGGCTCTTTGCTCCGGTTATGGCGCCGCCCGGGGTGCGGGGCGTTTCCGGCAATCAATCTAATCTTGCCCATCCTGTATATCGATGCAAAAGACAAATGGGTACGCGTGAGGCAACCCCGCGATTGGCGTGTAGGCGGCGGCAGGAGTACAATACCGCCCTATGGTTGGGTACGCTCGGCGCAACTTCGCCATACTGACCTCCATCGGCGCGATGGTGATCACCGTGATGTTGATCATCTTCCTCGGCGCGTGGGCGGTCTCTGCGTCGGGCGATGCGGATCTCTCCGGCCTTGCCAACACGGCAACTTCCGGCTTTGCCGGCACCCCCTACCAGCCCGGCTCGGTGCCCGGCGCCATCGACTCCGATTCCGTTCCCCGTTTGGCTTCCGCGACTCCTGTCTCGGAAACTTGGTGGGGCAAATCGTTCCTGTTCGCCTGCCCCCTGCACTGACCCCCCGGCATTCCTCCACACAGGAGTCCCCTCTGAATGGCCACACCCAACCGCATTCGCCGGTCCGACGGCGGGTTTCACTACGCCTGGATAATCATCGCGATCCTCTCGGTGGTCCAGATCTTCGGCCAGTCCATCTCAATGTCGGCCGGGATCATGGTCCCCGAGTTGCGCATGCCCCTGGATGAAGGCGGCCGCTTCGGATGGTCTCCCGCGGTCATCGGCTTCGCGCTGGCCGGCTACTACCTGGTCGGCTCGCTCACTTCGCCGTTCAGCGGACGGTTTGGCGACATCCTGGGCGCCCGTAAACTCCTGATGGCTGGTGGGATTCTGTTCGGTGTGAGCATGATCCTGATCGGGTTCATCACCCAGGTCTGGCAGTTCTTCATCGTTTACAGCATCATGCTGGCGCTCACTTCTTCGATCGCGATGGTCCCCCTGATGGCCGCCGTCAACCCCTGGTTCAAGCGGCGACTCGGACTGGGCATCGGCCTGATGTGGGCGGCCGGCGGCGTCGGCGCTGCCGCCCTCGCTCCCGTGTACTCGCTGTTGCTGGTCAATTTCGGGTGGACCGCCACATTCGTGGTGATCGGCCTGGTGGGCGGTGGGTTGACCCTGGGCCTGATGCCGTTCTTCCGCAATCAGCCATCCGAAAAGGGACTGCTGGCATACGGAGCTTCGGCCACCGATCCGCCACCGGTCAAGTTCAGCTCGGAAGCCTCCAAGCTCCGTCTCAAGGTTTTCCAGCGGCAGATGAAGCACACCCGCGCTTTCTGGAACCTGCCGGTCATCCACGGCATGGGTTGCGCCGGGCACGGCATTGTCCTGATCTTCGTCGTCGACTTCGCGGTGACCCGCGGCATCGAATTCACCACCGCCGCGGTCATCCTCACGCTCATCAACGTCTTCAGCATCGCCGGTCGTTTCCTCGTTCCCATCATCACCGAGCGCATCGGAGGCAAGCTCATCATGTCCGCCGCCTTGGCCATCCAGGCCGGCTCGGTGGCTATCCTCCTGGTCGCCGGTGACGTGTGGGCTTTCTACCTCTTCGCCTGCGTGTTCGGCCTGGGATTTGGCGGCGAGATGTCGGCATACCCAGTGGTCAACCGCCAGTATTTTGGTACAGGACCGGTGGCCACGGTGTACGGCTTCCAGATCTCCGGCGCCATGATGGGACACTTCATCTCGACCCTCGTGGCCGGCATCATCATCCAGTTCATCGGCTATTTGCCGGCTTTCATCCTGTCAATGACCTTCAGTGGCCTGGGCGTGGTCATCATCATGACCCTGGAAACCACCAAGCGGCAGTTGATACCGGATTGGGAGGATCAATTGCCTCCGGAAGCACGAACGCCCACTTCCAATGCTGCGCCGGCTATTGTGCCCCCCGCGGCCGCTGCCACCGGTGTCGCCTTCGGAAGCGCCGGCGGCGACGGCAACTGATCGGCCGGACCCCCGGCGCCCATGAACACTGATCTGGCTTTCCTGTGCGACTCCGCCCTGGAAGACCGGGGCAAACTGCACGCCCTTGGCGTGGGCATCGACGGCGTGTCCGGCGTTTCCCTGCCCATGACCCACCCCCGGTTCGTGGTGGTCTGCGTCATGCGCTATTCCGTCGTTGAAGCCGGAGAAAAACGCATGGCGATCCGACTTCTGACCCCGGACGCGCGCGACGCCATCCCGCCCATCGAGCAGGACATCACGCTCCCGCTTCGTGACGGCGTAGTGGACTCCACCGCCCGGATCATTGCCGAAGTCAACGGGGTCACGTTCGATCACTCCGGGCCCCACGCGTTCCACGTTGCCATCGATGGCGCGGAAGTCGCCCGCCTGCCCATCAACGTCAGCGTGCGCGGTTCCTGATCCGGGCTTCCCCCTGGCGATTCCCCGGTGTCCGTTCCCCAAATTCTCCTCGCCACCGGCAACGCCGACAAGCAGCGCATGCTCGCTTGGCTCCTCGAGGGAACGTCCCTCCGGGCCCTCTCCCCCGCCGAGTTGGGCGTGTCCGCCGGTCCCGATGAGAGCGGCGACACCCACGAGGCCATCGCCCGCGCCAAGGCGGAGGAGTGGTCACGAGTGGCCGGCATGCCCGCCATCGCCAGCGACGGCGGCTTGGTCGTCCCCGTTTTGGGAGCGAATTGGGAGAGCCGGCACACCCACCGCTTCGCCGGCCCGGCCGCTGACGACGCCGAGCGCCAACGCCGTCTCCTCCGGTTGATGGAACCGTACTCCGGCGACCGGCGCAGCGCCGCCTTCGTGGAAGCCCTCGCCATCGCCGACGCCGGCCGGACTGTGGCGTCCTGGGAGGTGTCCGGCGCCACGGGCCTCATCGTGGACTCAATGGCGCAACGGGGAAACGACACCGGCGGCGATGGTTTCTGGGTCTTCCCCCTGTGGCACTTTCCCCAGTATGGCCGCACCTACGACCGCCTGACGCAATCCGAGCGTGCCGCTTTGGGCGATCACTGGCAGATCCTGCGCGACCGCGTCCGTGAGTTCATTCCGCGGTGGACTGCCCGCCTTTCCGCTCCCCCAAATGGGCTACAATAGTCCGGCCATATTTTATCGCCGACGGAGCCGCTCTTGACCGCCCTGCACGCCGAGCCCGAATCACTCCCCGCCTCAGTCGAAGATGTCCAGGGTCTCCTGCGCGACCAGGCCTACATCACCGACCGCGGGTTGGCCATCGCAATCTTTCTGGCGCTGAAGCTGCGCCGCCCCCTGTTCCTGGAAGGCGAGGCCGGCGTCGGCAAGACCGAAATCGCCCGCGCCCTCGCCGCCGGCCTCGGCACCGACCTGATCCGGCTGCAATGCTACGAGGGCTTGGACATCAATCACGCGGTCTACGAATGGAACCACACGCGCCAGCTCCTCGAAATCCGTCTCATGGAAGCCCGCCGCGAAACCGAGGGCAACACCGCCGCCGGCGTTGACCTGTTCAGCCCCCAGTTCCTGATCAAGCGCCCATTGCTCGAAGCCATCGACGAGAGCCGGGACCGCGCTCCCGTGCTCCTGATCGACGAACTCGACCGCTCCGACGAGGAGTTCGAAGGTTTCCTCCTGGAGCTCCTCGCGGATTACCAGATTACGATACCCGAGCTGGGCACGTTTCACGCCGCCTACCCGCCGGTTGTAGTCATCACTTCCAACCGGACCCGCGAGGTCCACGACGCCCTAAAACGTCGCTGTCTTTACTATTGGGTCGATTACCCCGACTACCAGAAGGAACTCCAGATCGTCAACGCGCGTCTCCCCGACGCTCCTCGCCAGCTTGCCCAGCAGGTCACCGGATTCATCCAGGAACTGCGGGAAACCGAGCTTTACAAGATACCCGGCGTCTCCGAAACGCTGGACTGGACCTCCGCCCTGATGGCTCTGAACATGCGCGAGCTTGAACCCGAGGTCATCGATGACACCCTCGGCATCATGTTGAAGTATCAGGACGACATCGAAGCCGTGCGCGGCGAACCGGCCCGCGCTCTCCTGGAACGTTCCCGTAATCGTGGCCCTCGTCGCGGCGGCCGGAGGGGTTAGCATGGACACCAGGCATGTCGTGGTGATCGGCGCCGGCATCGTGGGCGCGTCCATCGCCTGGCGCGTCGCCTCCCGGGGCGCCCGCGTTACCCTCATCGACCAGAACGAACCCGGCAGCGGCGCCTCCAGTCACAGCTTTGCCTGGATCAACGCCGGCGCCAAGGAGCCGGTCGGTTACCACAACCTGAACCGCCGCTCTCTCGAGATGTGGCCCCGGTTCGCTGACGCCCTGGACGAAGATGTCGGCCTCCGCTGGGGCGGCAAGGTGGCGTGGGAAGCCGACCCGGAGGCCGCCAGGGCGCTTGTCTCCCGGGTCGAGCAGCTTCAGTCCTGGGGCTATCCCAGCCGTCTGGTCTCTCGCGAGGAACTGCAGGAACTCGAGCCCGCGCTGAACGTCGGTGTCGTCGCCGCCGCGGACTACAACGAGAACGAGGGACAGGTCGAGCCCCAACTGGTGGTCGACGCCTGTCTGAATCGGCTGGCGGAGTTGGAAGCGTCCGTGTTGTCCAACGTGGAAATAATCGGACTGCGCAAGGACTCCCATGACCGCATCGGTTCGCTCCAGACCACTGCCGGCGACATGGACGCGGACCTGGTGGTGGTCGCCGCCGGCACTGCCACCACCGCCGTGGCCGCCATGGCCGGCGTCAACGTGCCCCAGGCCGAGAGCCCGGGCGTTGTCATCCGCACCACCCCCATGCCGCCGTTGCTCTACAACGTGCCCGTCGTCTACGTGCCGCCCCTGGAAGACGGGCGTCGAGAAATCCACCTCAGGCAGTGCCCTGACGGCCGCCTCATGATCGGCGAGGGCGACCAGGAAAGCCTCGCCGAGGACGACACCCAGGCCCACGCCGACGACCTGCTCGCCAGGGCGTGCCAGCACCTGCCCGGGTTGGAGGGCGCTTCGGCCGTTCCGGTTCCCGTCGGATGGCGTCCCATGCCGCTGGATGGCTACCCCGTGATGGGGTTCGCTCCCCAAGCCCCAAACCTCTATGTCGCCCTCACCCACAGCGGTGTCACGCTTGCTCCCGTCCTGAGTCAGCTCGCCGCGCTCGAGATCTGTGATGGCGCCCGAGCCGACACGGTGTTGGGACCATACCGACCTGAGCGGTTCGCCGGCGTGACGCCGGAGACGGCCGCACAGATGGCACACCCGCGCGCCCGGCATCGATAGCCGTTTTGTCCGTTTCCCGGGACTGATCCAGCCTTCCGCCAGGCCGGCGCCCGGTTGATGCGACCCCTCGACCCGTCGAACATCGACATCGTTTACTCTTGGTCGGCTCGACCGAAAAAAATGCGGGCCAACGAGCTGGCGCGCCCGCTGGCCCAGGGTCGGCTTATACGCCGAAACTTTAGATGGTTTAACCCTGCGTCGTCCGACGCCACGGGCCCTCAGCCCGAAACGGAGTTATCTCCTCCATCGTTGGATCCATACTCGTAACCGGTCCCGAATCCCCTGATCCGGCGTGACAGGTGTTCTTTTGGTCATCGCGAGCGAAGCGTGGCAATCCGGTGGGGACAATGGTTCTTCGGCGGCTTACTGTGCGCCCACGTGGATGAGCGTAGACACCGGCAGGTTTTCCGTTTCTTGTCCATGGGCGCGGGCCCCGAGGAGATGGCTCCCCATCTCGCCCAGCGTCTTTGAACCGACCGTCCCCGTCGGTTCCGCCGACCACACTTGCGTCGCCCCGTAGGGAGTCTGGTCCGCCGACGCCATCATCAGGCCCATTACGACGGCCAGCGACACGGCGGCGGCGGCCAATATCCACAACCCCTTCCTTCCTCTTCGGCCTGGTGCCCTCGGTTTGCCCTTCTGAGTGTTCGCTGTAATCACGGTCGCCTCCTCTGTTATGTGTGTTCCTGGACCGGTTCCCGTTGCATATTTGTTATCAAGGACAAATCAGAGTGTTGGCGACTGTGCGTATTTTGTGCCTGTTCCTGTACTCACCGTTCCTGCGGTCCTGCGGACCGGCTGCCGCTTTCGGCAATGCGACGAGCCGGATGATCCGGGTGTTCGTGACGAAATTCGCGACAACGCGGGCGATCAATCCAGCCCTCGCGCTTTTCCCAAATGGACGGGGTCAAGCGATACCGCACTCACTCATCTGACTGGACCACCCACCGCGCTTCATCCCGTCCATGACCGCATGTTATCGACTATTTGTGAAAACAAAGTGAAAAACCGGCGCAAATATATGAACATAACGTGAATGTTTACCGCGAGGCGACTGTTCAGTCTACGAGTGCACTTTGTCTGTGTGGAATGCTCCTCACAAATGTGAAACGGATCGCCGTTTGCCTGAAAAGCGCAACGGGGAATCCAACACATCTCAACTGGAAACCCTCGCCCGACCCTCGCACATATTTCACCTGCACTCCACGAAGCCATCACGTGTCCCAGCCCGTCCCGCTCCGGGAAACCGGCGTTCCGGTTCCAAATGGAAAATGGCCGCGGTGCGAGGCAATGTCGGCGTCGAGATGAAGCGGCGCGCCTCGCGAAATCAAAACCGTGTAATCTCACCTGGTGGTGAGCGCCCAATCAATTCAACACGTCCTAAGGCGCGAAGGCGGACGGCGCCCTGCCAATCCGCTGCGTTCATGGCCGCCGGTCTCGCCGCCGGATCTGCGGTTTCTGTTCCTGCCGGTCACCCCCGTTACCGGGCGTGCGCCCATGGACCGCGCGCCGCGGGCCTACCGGAAAAGGGAAAGGGCCAGCGAGCCGTTATTGCTCGCTGGCCCAGATTGCGGCGCGACTATGTATGTGGTTTGGTTATCCCGGCCCCTTGGCTATGTGCTGCGGGGCCATTGGTTGATGCTGTTGCTTTGGCGCTTATGCACGCCCTTTGGTGGTGTGCTTCGTCGGCCCTGTTGCGGCGTGTTATGGCGCCGCCAGTGCCGCCGGTTGGATTGGATTGCTCGGCCCGATGCGGACCGCTGTCTCCGCCATGTGGCGATGTGCCCTTCCTGGTGTCGCGCCGTGGAGTTTTTATCCCTGTGAACTGATCATCAGCGCCGGACCCAGGATCGCCACTGGCAATGCGCCAACGACTGCCACCATCGCGAATTCTCGCCAGGTGAGTCCGCCGGATTTGATTTTCCTTGCGACCATGATGCGGTCTTCTCCTCCAGTTTGAGTATTTCGATCCGTCTGCGGGCGAACGGAGACGCTTGCCTTTCGGTGTTGCCGACCCCGTGTGGCCTCGTCCGCATCTGTGAGTACAGATTAGCAGCGGACTGTGAAAACGAAGTGAAAACAGCCCGCGCATTCGTGAACAAATTGTGAGAATGTTTCAAATTTGTTACACGCACAAATCGGCTTTCCCATACAGCCGGTCCGCACTCCAGGACGCGCTCGGCTCTCCTTCGGGTTTCCCGACATTCCCCTCTACCACCTGCCCCCGATCGCACCACCATCCGTGCCGTGCGTCGCCACGCCCCACGCGGACCCGGTTCGTTGCGGCCTGTAATTGCCAGCGAAGCGTGGCAATCCCGTCGCGTCAACAATGATCGTTACCGGGACGCGGTCGCCACGTCGCCAGGCCCCTCTTGATGGCAAGCTGGGTACGTGTGCGCCGTCCCTTCGCTTGCCCAATAAAGCCTCCCGGCGTAGAATGGCGAAACTTCATTCGTGTACCCGATTTACGCATTCGATTGAGGAGAATCTGTCATGCCGGAAGCTAAAGGCCCCCTGGACGGAATACGCGTCATCGACCTCGGTCGGCACCAGGCCGGCCCCCGTTGCGCCCAGGTTTTGGCTCGTTTGGGCGCCGAAGTTATCAAGGTGGAACGCCTCGGAGGCGAGGAAACCCGCTACCACGCGCCCTGGGTTCGCAAGCAGTCAGCCTACTGGGTGCAGTACAACAGCGGCAAGAAAAGCCTCAGCATCGACCTCCGCAAGGAGGAGGGCAAGGAGGTCCTTCGCAAGCTGGTCAAGGTCTCGGATGTTCTCCTGCAGAACTTCCGCCCCGGCACCATTGACGTGATGGGCTTTGGCTACGACGTGCTGTACGAGCTGAACCCGCGCATCATCATGGTCAACGTCTCCGCGTACGGCCAGTTCGGACCCTACCGCGAGCAGATTGGCTACGACCCCATCGGACAGACCATGTCCGGTATCGCCATGGTCACCGGCGAAGAGGGAATGCCGCCCATCCGCGCCGGAGTGCCCATCATCGACCGCACCACCGCGCTCCATGCGGCCATTGGGACCCTGGCCGCCCTGCACGAGCGCGAGAGTTCCGGCGTCGGCCAGACCATCGACGCCTGCCTCGCCGACACCGGCTACAGCTACACCGAGATCCCCATCACCGCTTACCACGGCGCCGGCATAGAACCCCGCCGCGGCGAGTCTGCTGCCCCGCCGTCCGGAACCTACCCCTGCGCCGACGGATGGGTCCTGATTTCCGCCGGTGACCAGCACCACTGGCATCGCGTCTGCAACGCCCTCGGCAAGCCCGAGTGGCTGGAGGATCCCCGTTTCACCACCCGCCACGAGCGGGGACGCAACGGCGAGTTGGTCAATCAGGCCATGCGTGACCTGATGGCGAACATGACCATGCAGGAAGCCATTGCCCACTTCACCCACCACGACGTGGTCGCGGCTCCCGTCAACACCATCGCCCAGGCTGCCGCCGACCCGCATCCGTGGGAACGTCGCGCCATGGTCGAGGTCGACGACTTCCTCGCCGGTACCATCGCAGTCTCCGGTGATTTCTGGCACTTCAGCCGCACGCCCGCAGTGGTCGGAACCACCCCGCAGGTCGGCGAACACAACGAAGACGTCCTGACCGGTATCCTCGACTACACCGACGACCAGGTCCAGGCCATGTACGAGGCCAACGTCATCGGCACCTTCCACCACTACGACGAAGTCCCCGGCTAACCGGGACACACGCCGCACTCACCGCAGGGGCGAAGGATCCTTCGCCCCTATTTCTGTCTGTGGTCTGACAGGATTACAATGAACGATGAGTATGAATGGGACGGGGCTAAGCGCAGCATCAATTACAGCAAACATCGCCTCGACTTTGCTGATGTGCGGCATTTCGATTGGGACAATGCCGTGATTGAAACGAGTGACCGACATGGAGAGGCCCGCTTTGTAGCCTACGGCTATATGACGTATCGGGTGTATGTCGTGGTATTCACCTGGCGCGGGGACACAAAGCGTATCATCAGTCTTCGCCCGGCCAGTCAAAAAGAGGTGAACGAATATGGTTGATTCCATTAGGCCGGCTGGTTTGTCTACGGACGGCCATGCCGCGAAATACGTTAGACCACCAGTGTACTTCCAACCACCGCAAGCGGACGGGCCGCCCCCTGACGACCTGACCGAACTGGCTCACTTAACTTTCATTGAAATTGAAGCCCTGTATGGCGAAGAGATCGCCATCAGCGCCGGCATCGCCAACGACCCCGATACATGGGAACTCACTGACGAAGATTTTGCCCAAATGCGTCCGATGGCGGAGGTCTTCCCAGAGTTTGTGGAGGCTCACCGCGCTGGAAAGGTGAAACTCCCGCCGAATCCTCCGGTTATGAGGGAGGCAGTAGAAGTCGCCCTGGATAGCGACATACTGTCGTTTTTCAAGCAGATTGGCCCGGATTGGCAGAACAATCTCAACAATATCCTGCGCATAGCCCTCTTCCGAGGCCGGCCCGATGCGTCCAATGGAAGTGACGGCGATCCTCCCGCCTGACTAAGCCTTAGCCACCCAAACCGGCAACCGAAGCCTGGGATGATCACCCGGATGTCGGCTAGTTGGCACCATATTCTCCCTCACCCCATATGGCATAATACCCCGCACCCAATCCCCCAACGGAGGTACCTCCCCCATGGTTGACCTCAGGCGCGCCGCCGCCATCGTGGGCATCCACGAGCACGTCACCCGCTACGCTCCCGACAAGAGCGAACTCCAAATCCAGGGCGAGAGCGTCATCAATGCCCTCGCCGACGCCGGCCTCACCAAGGACGACGTTGACGGCTTGTTCACCGCCTCCAGCAGTGCCCGCAACAGCGGCATGAACCTGGCCGACTACCTCAATATGTACCCCAGCTACGTCGATAACACCACCGTCGGCGGCGGGTCCTTCGAGTTCCACCTGTCCCACGCCCTCACCGCCATCGCGGCCGGCCGCATCAACGTGGCAGTTATCACCTACAGCAGCCTCGCCCGCTCCGGCGGCGTGTCCGTGGGAACCGGCGGCGTTGGCCGCTTCGGCCATCCCATCCTGGAGCCGTCCCCCGACAGCTTCGAGGAACTCTACGGCATGACCACCGTCGGCCTCTACGCCATGATCGCCCGCCGCCACATGCACCTCTACGGCACCACCTCCGAGCAGCTCGCCGAGGTCTCCGTCGCCATGCGCCATCACGCCTCCATGAACCCCGAGGCGTTGTTCCGCGATCCCATCACTGTCGAGGACGTCGTCGGCTCCCGCGTCATCTCCGACCCGTTGCACCTCATGGACTGCTGCGTCATCACCGATGGCGGCGGCGCCGTGGTCGTGGCTTCGCCCGAGGTCGCCCGCAACTGCCGCCACACCCCGGTCTGGGTCCTCGGAACCGGCGAGGCCATCGCCCACCAGGGCGCCGGCAAGCGCGACCTTATCTACATCGCCGCCCACCAGAGCTCACCCCGTGCCTTCGAGATGGCCGGCGTCACCCACGACGACATTGAAATGGCCATGGTCTACGATTCCTTCACCATCACCGTCGTTGAAACCCTCGAAGACCTCGGCTTCTGCAAGAAGGGTGAGGGCGGAGAATTCGTCAGCGGCGGCCGCCTCAAGGTCGGCGGCGCCCTGCCCATCAACACCGACGGCGGCGGCCTGTCCTCCAATCACCCCGGCATGCGCGGCCTCTTCCTGCTCCTCGAGGCCACCCGCCAGCTCCGCCATGAGTTCGACGGCACCGGACGCCAGGTTCCCAACTGCCAGATCGCCCTGGCCCACGGCACCGGCGGCGCTTTGGGTTCCCGCCACAGCGGCGGCACCGTAATCCTCGCCCGCGACTGATTTGAGCCAAAAATCCTGTCCGTCCTGTCTATCGATGTGAAAAGGAACCACCATGACCACCGCTTGGAACAAACCCCTGCCCACCGTCGCCGGTGAGACCAAGGCCTTCTGGGACTCCTGCCGCCGCGGCCAGCTTGTCATTCAGATCTGCGACGATTGCGGCGAATACCAGTGGTATCCCCGGGGCATCTGCGCCAATTGCTGGAGCGAAAACATCCGCTGGGTCCAGTCCAGCGGCCGCGGTACCGTCTGGACCTACACCGTGACCTACCAGAATCGCACCCCCGGATTCGCCGAAATGGTCCCCTACGTACTCGCTCTCGTCGAGCTCGACGAGGGCGTCCGGATGTTCACCAACATCGTCGACTGCAACCCCCGCGACGTGCATATCGGCATGCCCGTCGAGGTCACATTCCAGACCGCGACCCCGCAGATCTCCATTCCCTATTTCAAACCGGCCGCCTGATCCCGTTTCGATTTTGGCGCTCAGCCCCGCCGGTGCGCCCGCACGGCGGGGCTTCGTCATGCGACCAGACGCCCCTGCGCGGCGCGAACCGATGGTCCGATCGCGACGTTGACCGGCGGGTCTGGTGGCCCACCAACGTTGACTATAATTCGCTCCCCAACCCTGCTAGACTGGCAGCGTCATATCCAACTGATGGAGATCGTGGCCACACCATGACTACTACACCGCAGCAGTTATATCAGCTGCAAGAACTGGACCATCGCATCGACGGCATTGACGCCGAACGTGACCGCATCGAAAAACGGCTGGCCGCCGGCGTCAACCGTCCCGACCTGACCAGCGAAGCCGAGCACCATTCCGCTCGCGCCGTCGCCGTTGGCGCCAATATGCTGTCCCGCCGCGAGGAGATGGAACGGATCCGCGAACGCTTGACCGGACTGGAATCCCGCCTCTACGGCGGAAACGCCTCCCGCCGCGACCTGTCCGCCATCCAGCGGGAGGTCGATTCTTCGAAATACCAGCTGGATCAGCTGGATGAACTTCTGTTGGAACTCGAGGAAGAGCAGCGCACCCACGAGGCCGCCGCCGTTGCCGCCCGTGACGAAATGGAGGCCGCCGAGGTCGAATGGCAGAATGTCACCGAAACCCTTGGCGCCCGCCTGACCGAATTGGAAGCCGATCGCGTCACGGCGTCCTGCCAGCGCGAGGATATGGCGGTGACCTTTCCCCAGGCTGACCTGCAGCGCTACGAACGCCTGCGCCGCAATAAGGCCGGCACCGCTATCGCCCTGGTCGACAACGGCCGCGTCTGCCTCGCCTGCCGTATGACCCTCACCAGCAACGTGATCCGCCAGTTGCGCGACAAGTCGAAGCAGGTCCCGTGCAGCACCTGTGGCCGCATCCTCTTTCAACAGTAACCAGATCGAAAACAATCCCGCCAGATTTCTCGACGCAACGATCCAAGCATCCAGAGGTGACCGATGAAACCGCTGCGTGTTGCCATGCTTCACCTGGCCCCTGAGTTGGCCGACGTCGAGCACAATCGCGGCCTGGCGGAACAGGGGCTGGCCCGCGCCGCTGCTTTGGGCGCCCAATGGGTGATTACGCCGGAACTGTTCATCACCGGGTACAAGTTCGCCGAGCAGATCGGCACCGACTGGATTCTGCCCCAGCCCGACGCGTGGATGCAGGATTTCTGTGGCCAGGTCCGTGAGCACGGCGTAACCGTCTTTCTCTCCCATCCAGAACGGGACCCTGAGGTCGGTCTGATGTACAACACCGTGTTCGTAATCGGACCCGACGGTTCCATCATTGGACGCCACCGCAAGGTCAAGGCCCTCCGCGGCCCCGAGGCCTGGTCGTCCGCCGGCGATGAAATAGTACCTATCGACTGCGACGGAACCGCCGTCGGCGTAATGATCTGCGCCGACGCCTACCGCAATGATGTCGCTGGCATCCTGAAGGATCGCGGCGCCGAGATCCTCGTGTCGCCGGCCTCATGGGGCCCCGGCGATTGCGGCCCCCTGGGAGAATGGGAGCAGCGGACCCTGGACACCGGACTGCCCATCATGGTGTGCAACCGTTCCGGCTGGGAAGCCGACGACCTCGACTTCAACGAAGCGGTGAGCGTCGTCGCGGTCAACGGCAAGCGGGTGCTTCAGGCCTTCTGCGGCGAGGAATCCGCCGTCCTGCTATTCGATTGGGACCTGGACCAGATGGCCCCGGTCTCTTCCGACTACGACGTGGTCTGGCTGTAACTGCCCTGATACCTGTGATGCTCGGGTGTTTGCCGCGTCTTGTTCATGGCGCACCCGTGCCATGAAACTGTCCTCTCTCCGCCCGCTGCCGCCCGCGGGAAAGTGTCGTGGCGTTTGCCCGCGAGCGTAACGCAAAGCTGCCCGGTCTTCTCAATTGATCACTGAGGACCGTTGAACGGTATTTCCTCTTCGATGGCCTTTGTAAACCGCTCTCGTAATTCATTGGCGTGGAGCGTGGCAAGTACTTCCTCGGTGGTGGCGTTTTTGGGAGCATCTCGTATCAATAGTCTTCCATAGGGCGACGCCACGGTGTGCCACGCCATTTGCGGGGAGCGTCGTGTCACCAGGAGATAACTGTTCCCTATTTCGAGCAGTGCGGGTTCCCCCATCAACTCCTCCGGACTGGAGGCGCCATGAAACTCGG
Source organism: Dehalococcoidia bacterium (assembly GCA_022823505.1). Lineage (GTDB taxonomy): Bacteria > Chloroflexota > Dehalococcoidia > Lucifugimonadales > UBA3495 > Bin87. The sequence continues at coordinate 17,886 of JAJEIA010000058.1, read as the reverse complement.
CTGACTGATTCACCGTTACCTGCCCGGATAAGGAACCCTTGAGGGTTTCCAGGACCTTGATGCGGCACTGGGTTTCCGGTAACCCGCGCGATTCGGATGTTCCCAGACTTTCGACCACCTGCGCAAAGAATACATCGTCGGCAAAACCCACCAACTTGCGGTCGTCGGAAAAATCCGTGACGTATAGCGGATGCACTTGCACGGTAGGACCGCACGACATCAACACCATCATGACCATCACGGCGGCCCAGGTTAGCCCCGGCCCGGCAAGCAGACATCTGGTGGACAGTCGTGGCATGCGCCGATGGTACCATTGGACTGACCCAACGCCCGGGCCCGGCGGAGTCGCGCCCGGGCTTGGTTCATGGTGCCCAACGCTCCGGGGTTCCCTTCGCCGACGTGCAGGTCGTCGTCTTGCCGGCCAGAGCTTTGGTTTTGTCCCTCGTCCCCGCTCGGATATAATTTTTCTGGCGTTCAGTGGTATCCGGCCACGCGGCGCCCTTCCTTCAACGAACCAACCTTCTCCCTGGAGTGACCATTCATGGATCCCATTAGCGCAGTGGCCGAACGCCTGGGCATCGATCAGCAGCACCTGATCCCCTACGGCAACACCAAGGCCAAGGTCAGCCTGGACGCCATCCGCGAAAACGTCCAGCGCGGCAAACTCGTCGTCGTGACCGGCATCACGCCCACCCCGGCCGGCGAGGGCAAGACCACCACCTCCATCGGCCTCACCGAAGGACTCGGCCGGCTGGGTCATAAGGCCGTGGTCAACCTCCGCGAGCCGGCCCTGGGCCCCATTTTCGGCATCAAGGGCGGCGGAACCGGCGGCGGCAAGGCCCGCGTCGTTCCCGAGGACGAGATCAACATCCACTTCACCGGCGACGCTCACGCGGTTGGCTCCACGCACAACCTCCTGGCCGCCCTGGTCGAGAACGCTGTCTACCGCAACCAGGCCTGCGATATGGCTGCCGAGGGCGTCACCTGGTCCCGCGTCACCGATGCCTCGGACCGCGCCCTCCGGCAGATCACCACCGGTCTCGGCGGCAACGCCAACAGCCCCCTCCGCGAGACCCGTTTCGATTTCATCACCGCCTCGGAGATCATGGCTATCCTCGCCCTGGCGACCGATCTCGAAGACCTCCGCGCCCGCCTGTCTCGGATGGTCGTGGGAACCAACCGCGGCGGTGATCCGGTCTCCGTCGAAGATCTCGGGCTGGCCGGCCCGCTCATGGCCGTCATGCGTCACACCGTCATGCCCAACCTCGTCCAGACCATGGAGGGTATGCCGGCCATCATCCATTCCGGCCCCTTCGGCAACATCGCCCACGGCTGCAGTTCCATCATCGCCGATCGTCTGGCCCTCGGTTACGCCGACATCATCATCACCGAGGCCGGGTTCGCCTCCGACCTGGGCTTCGAGAAGTTCATGCACATCAAGACCCGCAACAGCGGCCTGCCCATCGCCGCCGCCGTCCTGGTGTCCTCGGTTCGCGCCATGCGCTGGCACGGCGGTGCCCTCCGGCGCAATCTCGCCCAGCCCGACCTGGACGCCATGAAGGTCGGCGCCGCCAACATGGTGCACCACATCAACATCGTCCGCAGCTTCGGCCTGCCCGTCGTGGTCGCTCTCAACCGCTTCGATGGTGACAGCGCCGAGGAGTTGCAGGCCGCCGCCGAGATCGCGCAGCAGGCTGGCGCCTATGCCACCGCCGAGTACTCCGGGTTCACCGACGGCGGTGAGGGCGGCGTGGCCCTCGCCGAAGCCGTCGCCCGCGCCTCCGCCGACCCCGCGGTCGCTCCCGGCGCCATCGACTACGCCTACGACCTCGACGCATCCATCGAGGACAAGGTGTTGGCCCTGGCCCGCCGCGTTTACGGCGCGGACAGTGTCACCTGGACCGCCGAAGCCCGCCGTCGCGCCCGGTTCTTCACCTCCCAGGGTTGGGACAATCTGCCCATCTGCATGGCCAAGACCCACCTTTCCATTTCCCACGACCCCGCTCTCAAGGGCAGCCCGTCCGGCTACGTCTTCCCGGTGTCCGACATCCGTGCCTCCGTCGGCGCAGGTTTTCTCTACACGCTTGCCGGCCGCATCGAGACCCTGCCCGGCCTGCCCACCCGCCCCCGGGCCGTCGACATGGACGTATCCCCCGCCGGCGAGATCGTGAACCTGTAACCCATGGGCGATAGCGCATCCACAACCGCACGGGGGGACAATCATTCGCCCCGCGCTTTCGGTCGACCTGCCGGCCAGCCGAATTGCGCTGGCCTGTCGGGCCATTCTGGTGTTCTTTGCGACGGCAATCGATCCTCTGAATGAAGCTGCGCAGGATTATCGGATTTGCAGGGTCGTGGCCATGCTGAGTCCCGGCTGTTAAATCCGGAAAATCCCCAAATCCGGAAAATCCTGATTCTGACGATGACTCTGTCAGGGCCCTGGCCGGGTGCTCGCCTTTACACCCCCAAAACCGCCGGAATATAATCGACGACAATACTACGAATTCCGCAACATTCCAGGCGCTCAATGCCGCCTGCCCAGGGGTGCTACCGTGGCCGTGCTCCAAATGCGCGTTTTTCCCGATCCCATCCTGCGTCAGCGGGCCCGAAAGGTCACGCAGTTCGACGCCAAACTGGCCCAACTCGCCGCTGACATGGCGGAGACCATGAACGCCCACCACGGCGTCGGTCTGGCCGCCAACCAGGTCGGCGTGCTGCAGCGGATGTGCGTGGTCAAAATGGAGGATTGGGAGGAGGCACTGGTCCTGGTCAACCCCGAGATCATGCGCCGGGAGGGTCTCCGCGAGGTCGAGGAGGGCTGCCTCAGCCTGCCTGGCTACCGTGGTATGGTGACCCGCGCCGAGCGCATCCGCGTCCGGTACCAGGACCTCGCCGGCAAGCAGCAGCGCCTCAAGGCCGAATGCATGCTCGCCCAGGCCATCGAGCACGAGACCGACCATCTCAACGGCATCCTGTACCTCGACCACCTCATCGCCCATGACCAGTTATTCCGTATCCACGTCAACGAAGAAGGCGACGTGGAATATCTGCCCACCGGCGAACCCGATGCCGCCGACCTTGAAGCCGCGGCCCAGCGCATGAACACCCGCCACGTCGTCCCTCAGTTCGACCCCAGCAACGGGCGTCCTGCCACCCGTCAGACCGACGACGCCACCGTCGCCGATTAGCATGGACTCCGCCAGCCTGATCACCCGGCTGGCCGGGCTTTTCGACGCCCAGATCAACACCCCGGCGTGGCTGGTCGGCGGGGTGGTCCGCGACGCTCTGCTCGGCCGCGAAATCCAGGACCTCGACATCACCGTTCCCGGCGATGCCCAGCCCGTGGGTCGCGCCGTCGCCGATCATCTCGACGCCACCGCCGTGCCCCTGCCCGAGTGGAATATCGTCCGCGTCGCCCTCCCTCCGGGAGACGAAGATGACCGGCCGTTCCTGATCGACGTCTCCGGGCACGCGGGTTCCATCGAGGACGACCTCCGCTCCCGGGATTTCACCGTCGACGCAATGGCCATCCCCCTCGGCTGTTGGGATTCCGACGAGCGTTTCGATGTCATCATCGACCCCCTCAACGGCCGCGCCGATCTCGCCCGTCGCGTCCTCCGCGCCGGCAGCGACGGCGTATTCGTCGCCGATCCCGGCCGGATGCTCCGCGCCGTCCGCCTGGCACAGCAGGTCGGCCTCCGCATGGAGCCCGACACCGCCCGCCTCATCCGCCGCGACGCCCACCTGCTGGATCGCGTGTCGTCGGAGCGCGTTCGCGATGAGTTCATGACCATTCTCGCCGCCACCGGCGCGCGGCCGCAGCTCGAGGTCCTGGATCGCCTCGACCTGCTCTGCCGCACCATCCCCGAGTTGGAGGCTACCAGGCACTGCCAGCAGCCCCGTTCTCATCACTACTGGGACGTCTGGGGCCACCTGCTCCACTGCGTTGAGTACGCCGAGGAGGTCACCGCCGGCCACCGCAACAACGCCATCTACACCATGGCGCCCTGGACTGCAAAAGAGGACGCCTATTTCGGTGAGATCATCGGCGACGGTCACACTCGACGCACCGTCCTCAAGCTGGCCGCCCTCCTGCACGACATCGCCAAGCCCCAGACCCGTGCCCCCGACGCCGACGGCCGTATCCGCTTCCTCGGCCACAGCGAGGAGGGTGCGGAGATAGTGCGGCACCGTCTGGCGTCGCTGCGCATGTCAACGCGGATCACCGATCTGGTTGCGCGAATGGTTCTGTACCACCTGCGGCCCAGCCAGCTCCGCGAGGCGCCGGCCATGCCGTCGCGTCGGGCGATCTTCCGGTACTATCGCGACGTCGGCGACGCCGCAGTGGACACGCTCTATCTCGCTATGGCCGACGTGTTGGCCGCCCGCGGGCCCGACCTTTCCCCGGAGCGTTGGGCCAACTATGCTAGAATGGTTGCCGCTGTCCTCGAAGCCGGGGCTGAACAACCCGGAAACCGGGACGGCAACCCACCCCTGATCAATGGTCACGACCTGATGGACGCCCTCGACCTCCCTCCTGGACCACGCATCGGCTCCTTGCTCGCGCGCCTGCGTGAGGCCGAAGCGGTCGGCGAAATTTCAAGTCGCGAGGACGCCATTGACCTGGCCGCCAGGTTGGTCAAACTGGGTGATCAATCTTAGTTCCCGTAGGCCGCCATACCCTTGGGATCAACGCATATAAACCTGTTTGTATCTTGATTCGCTCGTCGTGCGCTTTCCTCGCCCCGCAGGCGTGGCGGCCACATAACCCGGTCGAGCCCCATCGGCGCAAACATGCGCCACCGAATACCAGCACAGAGGCCTGGAATACACAGCATGCGACGACGCACCGTTTTACTGACGATTTTCATTCTGGCGGTGTTGACCGTTTCGGCCGTCTCGCTCGCCATGCCGGAAATCCATATCGCCATACCGGGCGTTCCCCGCATTGACCGCGCCGACACCGGTCCGCTGGGCCTGCGTCTCGGCCTGGACTTGCAGGGCGGCGCGCACCTCGTTTACCAGGCCGACACCGGAACCGTCCTGACCGTCACCTTCCCCGGCGACGCGGCGGCAGATACCGCCGACGTGGAGGATGCCCTGGCCTCCGTTGACTACCAGGGTCAGGTGAGCCAGTCCGATGACGGGTTGACCTTCCGCATCTCCGGCGAGTACCTGGTCCCCGAACGCCGCGACGCCGTACTCCAGGCGCTCACCGAAGCCATCGCGGAACCCGTCGATCTCATCACCGACGACACGCCCCCGCCTACCAACGAGCAGATGGAAGGCGTGCTCGGCATTATCAGCAATCGCGTCAACCTCTACGGCACCGAGGAACCCATCGTCCAGCGCTTCGGCGACGACCGGATCATCGTCCAGCTTCCCGGCGCCACCGGCTCCGTGGTTTCCGTGCAGTTCACCGATGACGCCGACATCGCCAAACTCGGCAGCGTTATCGCCGAGCAAGGCTACGGTGACGACGTGGAGAGCCGGGGGCAAAACCGGTTCCGCATCACCACCGAGAACACGTTGAACACATCACAACGCCAGGCTCTCCGCACCATCCTGGAGTCCGAGGTCGGCGCCATCGTCGACTATCAGGTGACGGGCAGCGTTGACGACGCCAAGAGCCTCATCGGCGAAACCGCCCAGCTCGAGTTCCTCCGCCGCAAGTGTGCCGGACCTCTAGCCGCCGCCGGGGGCCGCTGTCTGGCTCCGTTCACCGACAGCAGCGTCGGCCTCACCGGCGACGATCTCTCCGACGCTTTCGTCGGCACCGATCAGGCTACCGGCGCGTGGGTGGTCAACATCCAGTTCGACGATCGCGGGGCCGAGCTTTTCGGCCAGATGACCGGGGAAATCAACACCCAGACCAACCCACAGACCGACGAGGTAATCGCGGTGTTCCTCGATGGGCGCGAGTTGATCGCCCCCGTCGCCCGGGCTCATATCCGTGATGGACGCAGCCAGATTTCCGGCGGCTTCAACCGCGAATCCGCCCGCACCCTCGCCATCCAGCTCAAGTCCGGTCGTCTCCCCGTCCCGCTCAGCCTCATCCAGGAATCCGGCGTCGACTCGATCCTCGGCAAGGAATCCCTCGAACGCAGCCTCCGGGCCGGCCTGGTCGGCTTGGGCCTGGTCCTCGTCTTCGTCATCGCCTACTACCGCGCCGCCGGTGTGGTCGCCGCCGTCGCCCTCGTGTGCTACGCCGTCGTCACCCTGGCAATTTTCAAGCTGGTGCCCATAACTCTCACCCTGCCCCACATCGGTGGGTTCATACTGTCCATCGGCCTTGCCGTAGACGCCAACATCCTGATCTTCGAGCGCGTCAAGGAGGAGATCCGTCTGGGTCGCTCGCTGGGTTCGGCAATTGACGTGGGCTTCAACCGCGCCTGGCCCGCCATTCGGGACGGCAACGTCAGCACGCTCATTACCTGCGTCGTGCTCCTCTGGTTCGGCAACCGGCTGGGCGGCGGCTTGGTCAACGGCTTTGCCCTGACCCTGCTCGTCGGCGTCCTCGTCAGCATGTTCACTGCGGTCCTGGTCAGCCGGAACCTGCTCCAGGCCATGCAGGCCACCGGGCTGGGCCGCGCCGCCAACCTGTTCACCCCGGAAAAGATCCAGCCCCGTTCCACCGGGCAGCGTCCTCAATCGGCCCAGGGGGGCCAATAACGAATGTTCAATATCGTCGGCAAGCGCGGCTGGTACTTCGTCATTTCGGCCCTGGTGATCATACCCGGCCTGCTGTCCATGATTGCCCCGCCGGGTTGGGCCTCCGGCGGTTCCGGCCTCAAGCCCGGCATCGACTTCTCCAGCGGTTCAGTCCTGACCGTCGCTTTTGTGGATCCGGCCGACGCCAACGCCGTTCGTGAACTGTTGTCCACCGTCGGCCATCCCCAGGCGTTGGTCCAATCCGTGGATGACCGCTCGGTCCTGATCCGTACCCGCGTCCTCGAAGAGGCCACCGCCGGTGGACAATCGGAGCGACAACGCATCGAGGACGCGCTGGAGGCCCAGATCGGTCCCATCGACGCCTCCGGCGTCGACACCGTGTCGCCCATCATCGCCCAGGAGACCGTGCGCAACACCTTCCTGGCCTTGCTGGTGGCGTCGGTCTTTATCCTCATCTACATCTGGTACGCCTTCCGACGGGTACCTCGGGCCTACCGCTACGGCGTGGCCGCGGTGGTGACCCTCATCCACGACACGGTGATCGTCCTCGGCGTGTTCTCCATCCTGGGTCGCGTCCTGGACATGGAAGTCAATGCCATGTTCATCGTCGGCATCCTTACCGTGGCCGGATACTCGGTCAACGACACCATCGTCGTGTTTGACCGCATCCGCGAGAATGCCATCCGGGTCCCCGACCGCAGCCTCGAGGACACCGTGAACCTCAGCATCATCGAGAGCGTGGGCCGGTCCGTGAACACCAGCTTCACCACGCTCCTGGTGTTGCTCGCCATGCTGCTCATCGGCGGCGATTCCATCCGCGAGCTCCTCCTCGTGGTGGCCATCGGCGTCGTGGTCGGTACCTACAGCTCCATCTTTATCGCGGCCCAGTTCTTGGTCATCTGGGACCGCCGCGAGTTCGGCCGTATCTTCACCCTGGGCCGCCGCGAGGCAACCGCTTAGATTTACGGAAGACTGGAGCGCCGCCGCTGCGGTCTGCTCATTCCGTCCGTCGCCCTGTTCCCCCGCGTCGAGTGTAAAATGGGTTTCACAGTCTTTCCGGGGTACGGCGAGACCGAGTTCATTGTTTCCACTCGCCGACGAACCGACTGTATCGAAGGGATGACGGGGGCTCTGCGATGGCGACCGTAACTGACATCACCCGAAAAGCCGTCTGGGATACCCTTTGCGACCTGGAATGGCAAATGCGCTATTACCGGGCGATGGCAGACCGTCGGCAGCGCATCCATCGCTGGGTGCGATTGGCGCTGCTGGTAGGTATCGCCGTAGAAGGCGGCATACTCTATGGCGGAACGCTGTACCCCTGGCTGTTCTATGTGGGCATATTGGGCGGCCTTGCACTTGCCGGGCTGACTGTCTGGGACGCGCTGTGCAATTATGCCAGGGACGTCGCTGTGTGCCGGTTGGTGGCCGAAACGTGTAGTTTGTTAATGGATGACGCGGACGCCCTGTGGCGCAGGATTGAAACGGACCGAATCGGGGAGTCCGAAGTTGAGGAAGCCCTGGGGCACATTCACCGGTGGTGGGACAACGCGACCCAGCGCGTTGATTTGGAGGTAGATCATTCATTGAATCTGGCAGCCGCGGAATCCGCCCATGAGGAAGTGGTGAACCGTTATGCGACCTGACCGCGGGCTGGCCCGTCGGCAATCTGCCACGGGTCAGCAGCGGCAACCGCCCGGCGAACCACGTTCGAACGGTTCGTCCGACAAGGATCCACTCCCTCTCCCAAAACCAAGACCCCAACCGCCGCCACGTCCGTCCCGATAGCCGATACGCTACGGGGGTCAGTCAGGCCGGAGTCAAAACCACCCGCCCCAACGGCCGGCGCTCCGCCACCATTCGGACCGCCTCCTGAACGCCTCGCGTCGTGAGGGGCAATATCTCCGCGAGCACAGGTTCCAATTCGCCCGCGGCTGCCATCTCGACGCATCGCTCCAGCGTCCGCCGCGACACCCCGGACACCCCCGACAACCGCAGATCCCGAAATATCACCTCCGCCAGGCGCACGGGCGCCGGCTCCCCGGTCACGTCACCCAGGAGCGCCACCCGGCCATACTGCCCCAGGCACCGCAGGACGCCGGGCCACACCGGGGGACCTACCGTATCGATCACGACGTCCGCCCCCGCATCGTCGGTGACTGCCAGCACGATCTCCGCCAGGTCGGGCCCGTCTCCGACCTCGATCACCATCGACGCCCCGAGGCTTTCCAGACCCGCCAACTTGTCCGGCGACGACGTCACCGCGATCACCTCGGCCCCCTTGGACGCAGCCAGCAAGACCGCATGGCTTCCCAATCCTCCCCCGGCTCCCGTGATCACCACGGTATCCCCTGCCGCGACTTCCCCCGCTTCGACACCGGACAATGCCACCCCGGCGGGACACGCCAGCAGTGCCGCGTGCTGCGGATCAATGCCCACCGGCGCCGCCACCAGCGCCGCCTCGGGCAGGGTGACGAACTCAGCGAACCCGCCGTCCCGCACGTGGCCAATGCCGGCGCCGTTCACACACCGGTGCTCCCGCCCGGTCTGGCACCGGGTGCACCGGCCGCACGCCGCGGTGAGCAGGCTGACCACCCGATCCCCTGTCCGCAACGCGGAGGCTCCTTCGCCCAACGCCACCACCGTACCCGCTATTTCGTGCCCCAGGATGACGCCCGGCGTGACCCCCCGGCGCAGCGTGCCTGTCATCACCAGGTAGTCGTGATGGCAGAACCCGCACGCATCCACACGTAGCAGGACCTCGCCGGGCCCCGGCGTCGGTACCCCGCGCTCCACCACCGCCAGCGTGGGCGGATTTCCTGCTTCCACCAGCGACAGCGCGCGCATGGTTTGCGGAACCGGCGAAACCGTCATGGCGTTCATGGTAAAGCAAGGCCCGTTTCTGCGATACTGTGCCCCACTTTCGCCGCGCTGGTTTCCGGCCGGCAATGGCCGAGGCAGTCAGGATGATTATTGGCGCTCACGTTTCCGCCGCCGGCGGTATCGGCAACGCAGTGGATCGGGCCGTGGACATCGGCGCCGAAGCCGTCCAGATCTTCGGGTCGTCCACCCGGTCCTGGCGGTTCAAGCCCCTCACTGAGTCCCAGGCCGGCGCCTTCCGCGAAAAGAACGCCGAGGCCGGGTTGGCGCCGCCCTTCCTGCACGCAATCTACCTGATCAACCTCGGCAACTCCAACCCCGAAAACGTCGACAAATCCGTGACGTCATTGGTCCAGTACATGCACCTTGCCGAGCAGATCGGCGCTGGCGGCGTGATCTTCCACCCCGGCAGCCACGGCGGAGCTGGATTCGAGGGCGTTTTCCGACAGGTTGTGGACAGCATCATCCGGGTGCTGGATCAGACCCCCGAGGGTCCGCTTCTCTGCCTGGAGAATATGGCCGGCATGGGTCAGCATATTGGCGCCAGGTTCAGCGAGTTGGGCGATGTCATGCGCGCCGTGGGCAGCCCACGCCTCGGCATCTGCCTGGACACCCAGCACGCCTTCGCCGCCGGGTACGACCTCACCAACCCGGAGGGCGTCGCCGGCATGATCGACGAGTTCGACCGCGACATCGGACTTGACCGGCTCAGCGCCGTGCACGCCAACGATTCCAAGCGCCCCTGCGGCTCCGGCGTGGACCGCCACGACAACATCGGCGAGGGACTGATCGGTGAGGAAGGCTTCGCCAATATCATGTCCCATCCCGCCTTCGCCGAGGTCCCGTTCTTCCTGGAGGTCCCCGGCTACGACAAGGATAATCGCGGTCCCGACAAGCCCAACGTGGACATCCTCAAGGAAATCCGCGCCCGCGTGTCCACCGCCTGACCACCGTTTCCATGAGTCCCCACGAGTTCGAAGGCCTGGTTCAGCAGGCCTATTGGGAGTTGCCCGAAAACTTCCGTGCATCCCTGGAGAACGTCGACATCCTTGTCGAGGACTTTCCGGGTCCTGAAGCCGCCGACGCCGACAACCCGCCGGACCACGACCATTACCACGGCGATGCCCTCCTCGGCCTCTACGTCGGCGTCCCTCTCGTCGAGCGTTACTCCGCCGATCCCATGATGCCCGACCGCATTTACATCTACCGGCTTCCGATCCTCGACATCTGCGACACTCACGCCGATGTGGTACGTGAGGTGCGTACCACCCTCCTGCACGAAATCGGCCACTACCTCGGCCTCAGCGAGCATGATCTGGACCGGCTGGGCTACGCCTGACTTCCGGCACATGTCCTGGTCCGACCGCCTGGCTTGGCTCATCGGCAGCGGTTTCGGTAGCGGCCTCTCCCCATTGGCTCCCGGCACCGCCGGCGCTGCTGCCGCTGCCGGTTTTTATTGTGTTCTCATGGTTCTGCTGGATTTGGCGTGGCCCTCCTCGGTCGCTCCCCGCCTGATCGCCCTGGCGCTCATGATCATCGGCGGCGCCGGTGTCGGTGTCTGGGCCACCGGCCGCATGTCTACCGCGGACAACCCGGACCCCGGCTCCGCAGTTTGGGACGAGTTTGTGGGCATGTGGATCTCCCTGATTCAAACCGCCTGGGCGACCTGGCACCTGCCCACAATCATCGTTCCCCCTTGGTGGCCCATTTGGTGGGTAGCGGTCTGCTTTTTCGCCTTCCGCGCTTTTGACACCCTGAAACCCTGGCCTTGTCGCCGCCTCGAGGACCTTCACGGCGGTTGGGGTATCATGCTGGACGATATTGCCGCCGGCCTGTGGGCCTTGGTCGTCACCGCAGTGGCTTTCCTCGCCATCCAGGCGGGTATGCTTTTTTTCGTACCGCCCACGTAACCCTGCTTTCGTGTGGGCCCGGCTCTGCTGGCGCTGGCATTGCACTCCGTGCTCCATCTCGCGCGAACGCATTTCGTCTTTTACATGGAAAGACAGGATGAATGGAATGCTGGCGATATCATCGCGGCGTTCCGCTCACAGCAGCGTCTCGACATCCGAGACGCCAACAATAATTGATCAAATCCTGTCCATCCTGTGCATCGATGTGAAATTGCCCCAGTCGCCGTTTAGACTGGGTACCCGTGAGAACTCTACCCCTCTCCGAACAGCGCAGCCATCGCCACCTGTTCCAGTGCCTGCATCGCTTCCCGCTCTCCGTCGTCATAGTGGTCGTGGCCCAGCAGATGCAGCGCTCCGTGCACGATCAGCAACGCCAGCTCCCGGCATAGCGGGACTCCCAGGCTCGCCGCTTGCCGCGCGGCCTGCGGAACCGATACCACTATCTCCCCCAGCGGAGGTGGCTCGTCGTCCGGTACCGGCCAACCCGTGGGCGCGTCGTCACCCGACCTCGGCGCCTCATCCTCCCCTTCCCAGTGCCCCCAATGCTCGAACGAAAACGACAATACGTCGGTCGTCCGGTCCACACCCCGGTACTCCCGGTTCAACTCGCGGACCGTTTCGTCATCCGTCAGCAGCAGGCCGATCTGTCCTCGGGTTTCGGCCGGTAGCGATCCCGCCAACCCAAGCCGCGCCGCCGCTCCGAACCACTCATCATCCTGAACGCCGTTGGTGTCTTTCGGCACATCGTTCTGTATCGTTACAACAATGTTGGGGAGCAACATGTCCATCTCCGCATAATTTCGTCCCATTGGCCCCGTGATACAATTGCTGGCATAGCTTCGGGACGTAGGACGATGCAATGAGCGATGAGCAGTTTACCCCCAATTCGGACTCTGGCGACGATCGTTTCGCCGACTACGCCCTGCCGGAAGAGGGTGTCGCCGACCTCGCCGACCGGTTAGTGGAGTTCCTCCCGGAACACGATGAAAACGATCCGCCGCTCATCATCGGCCAGGTCCTGGACGACTTCATCGACCAGTCCGGCGCCATGCCCGAGAATCTGCGCGATGAGGACGCTCACGCGGTGATCTGCCAGATGCAGATGGCCGTCACCCTTGCCTACCAGCTGGGCCGCCTCGAGTCCCGTTCCCCGGAAATGGTGCGCCGGTTCATGCTCGAGGCCATTGAAAAATGGGAAGCCAAACCTCTTTCCGACTCCCTGGACTTTGTCGAAGCTGATTTTCGCAAACCCAAGGAATTGGTTTTGCCCCGGCTGCGCCGCTGGTGGCAGGAAAACCTGTCCGCCGAGGATTACTACTGGGACGAGGACTAGCCCCTGGTCGCCGGTATTCGGCAGTGTGATGCAGTAACCATCGGTTCCGGCGCGCGGACCGTGCCCGGCCGCCCACGTCGATTGGAGGGAACCTATCCGATGACCACCGCCACTTATGACTTGGTGCTGTCGGGCGGCAACCTGCTTGACCCGGCCCAGGGCATCAACGACGAACCCCGCGACATCGCATTCAAGGACGGCAAGGTCGCCGCCGTCGCCCATCACATTGATCCCGCCGCCGGCGCCCAGGCCATCGACGCCAGCGGCAAGCTCATCACCCCCGGCCTTGTCGATCTGCACGGCCACTTCTACCACGGAGGGAGCGGCAGCGCCGTTCACGCCGACCAGACCTGCCTCGGCAGCGGCGTCACCACCGGCGTCGATGCCGGATCCTCCGGCTTTCTCAACTACGGCGCCATGCGCGACTACGTTTTCCCCGCGCACCGCACCCGGTTACTTGCCTTCCTCCACATCGGCGCCGTCGGCCTCGCCGCCAATCGCGTCCTGGGCGGCGGCCTCCACGACATGCGCATCATCGATGTTGAGCAGACCGTCCAGGCCATCAACGAAAACCCCGGCTTCGTCTTCGGCGTCAAGGTCCGGATGCACTACGATGCCGTGGCCCGGTGGAACGCCCACGAGGCCATGGCCCGTGCCCGCGAGGCCGCGTCCGAGGCCGGCGTCCGCCTCATGGTGCACGTCAGCGGCACGCCCATCCCGTTGCCCGACGTGCTCGAGCATCTCGGCCCAGGCGACATCTCCACCCACGCCTTCAACGGTTTCCCGGAGCACATGCTGGACAACGCGGGCAAGGTACGTCCCGAGGTTCGCGCCGCCGCCGACCGTGGAGTCATCATGGACGTCGGACACGCCGGCATCCATTGCGACGTCGAGGTGGTGAAGGCTGCCATGGACCAGGGCATCATCCCCGATACGATCAGCACCGACGTGCACATCGCGCCGCCCGGCCGCGTCGTCTACCTCATGAACGATCTGGTCAGCAAGTTCCACGCCTTGGGCATGCCCCTGGCCGACGCCGTCGCCGCCAGCACCTGCCGACCCGCGCAGATACTGGGCCTGCAGGACAGCATCGGCTCCCTTGCCGTAGGAATGGAGGGCGACGCCGCGATTTGGGACAAGCGCGAGGGCCGGTTCGTGTGGCATGACATGGCCGGTCACAACGTCGATGGCAAACTGCGCCTCGACACCTTCGCCACCATCAAGGGTGGTTTCACCGCCTGGCGTGAGGGCCAACTCGTGCAGATGGGCGAGTGCTGACACTGCCTCCGCGCGGAGCATTTTATCCGCCTGGGATCTGGTCTAACGTCGCCCGGTCGGAAAGTGCGCTAGAATATGGTGACCGGTTCGTCCGACCATGGCGGCGATTCGGGTTGGGGCTCCATCTTGGGGTTGCCCATCCCGCTCCGCCGGGCTCAATGGCACTTCTGGAGCTTCTGTGCTTGGGTCACAGCCTTTACGATCACTAACATTGCCGCTCGTGTAGTCGCCCTGACTGAACACACGCCGAGACCACAGTGGCACCTGATACCGCCCCTGCTTACAGTTGACATCATTCCTACCGCTATTTTCTGCGGGATTTTCAGCCCAATCGGAGTCGAGACAATAGCCATGGTTATCGCCGCTTATTACAGCCGACGCAAGCGTCGGGAGAATCTCGAACAGGGGCGCGTCGAGGGGCACGCCGAAGGGCGCGCTGAGGGGCACGCCGCAGGTCGCATTGAAGGTCGTGCCGAAGGGATCGAGGCGGCAAACGCCGCTTGGCGAGAATGGAATCTGCGCCGTTTGGTCGCCGAGGACACCGCCCAACCGTTTGATGAACCACCCCCGAATTTCGACAGCGGCTCAGAGGAAACTGGAAATTCGTAGCAATCCGTTTCCAAATTTCCGGCAGACTGCAAGCGGGTCCTGGGCTGACCCCGATCTATTTCTTGACCTTATTCCACAACCGCGCTCACGCAAGGACACGTTATGCGTATCGGCGAATTTGACGTAGTCGAACCTGTCCCGGAGCTTCACGAGCCGCACCTTTTGGCCGTGCTTCGGCCCTGGATCGACGTGGGAAACGTGGGCAGCCTTTCCCTGGGCCGGATCGAGCGCCACCTCCGCAGCCAGGAACTCGGCCGCCTCTATCGACCCGGCCGCTACTATGATTTCACTCGTTATCGTCCGCGCTCCTATCTGGTCAATGGCCGCCGCGAGGTCACCGTTCCCAATACCATCATCCGTTACGCGAACCCCGAAGATGGCCAGCACCTGCTGACCGCCCACCTGCTGGAGCCTCATCTCTACGGCGAGGACTACTCCGACGCGCTGCTTGACATCATCAATTACTTCGGCGTGAAGCAGTACGCCCTCATCGGCGGCATGTACGACATGGTTCCCCACACCCGCCCGCTGGTGGTATCCGGTTTGGGAACCGGCGAAAACGTCGAACGGGACTACCGCATCGCCAACGCCCGCGCCAGCAGCTACGAAGGGCCCACCACCATCACCTACACCGTCAGCCAGACCGCCGCTCAAAACGGCGTGGAGACGCGCGCCTTCGTTGTGCACCTCCCCCAGTACCTCAATCTGGACGACGATCACCAGGGTGCGGCCCGCATGATGGACCTCCTTTGCCGTCTGTACAACCTTCCCGACTACATCGCGCAGACCGAACGCGGCCAGAAGCAGTACGACGAGCTCACCCCGAACGACGGACAGATTCCCAGCGGCGAAACCCTCACGCGTATCGAAGAGATGTACGACAATGAGTACGGCGGCAGCGAGCAGAGCGAGCCGACGACGCCTCTCCCCTCCAGCATTGAGGAATTCCTCCAGGGGTTGGGCGCGGATCTCGGCGACGACGAGGAATCCCGCTAGGTCCGCCCCCTTTGCCGAGCTTGTGAGCCGATGGCCTCCACCTCCTCCGAAGCCCGACTCCCCGTAGCGGAGCTCCTCCGGACGCTCATCCGTTTCGACACCACCAACCCTCCCGGCAGCGAGACCGCCTGCTCCGAGTACTGCCGTGACGTTCTCGACAACGCCGGCATCTCCGCCAATCTGGTCGGCGACGATCCCGACCGCCTCAACGTCGTCAGTCGCCTCCCCGGTCGTGGCGACGCTCCACCGCTCCTGCTCTACGGCCACATCGACGTGGTACCCACCGCCGCGCAACCCTGGGATGTCCCGCCCTTCGAGGGTCGTCTTCAGGACGATTACGTCTGGGGCCGGGGCGCCCTGGACATGAAAGGCGGCGTCGCCATGATGATGGACGCCTTAATTCGCGCCCACCAGACGGGCGTCAGCCTCCCCGGCGACGTGATCCTCGCCTTGGTCAGCGACGAGGAGGCCGGCGGCAACACCGGCGCGGCCTGGCTTGCTCAAACCCACCCTGAGATGTTCGAGGGCGTGCGTTACGCCGTCGGCGAGTTCGGAGGCTTCAGCAAAACCTACCGCGGTCGCAAGTTCTACATGGTGCAGGTGGCCGAGAAGATGGGCTGCCACGTCCAGGCCATCGCCCGCGGACCCGGCGGACACGGTTCTCTCGTCCACCGCGACACCGCGCCCACTCGCATGTCCCGGTTCCTGGTTAAACTCGATCGCACCCCGCTTCCTTTCCATGTCCATCCGGTCACGCGCATGATGATCGAATCGATGGCGGGACAACTGCCCTGTGCTGACGGCTCTTTCCTCCGGCTGCTCCTGAACCCTGCGTTCACCGGCCGGATGCTCCGTCGTATGGGGACCGTGGGCCGCGAGATGGAGCCGCTTTTCCGGCACACCGCTAACGCCACGGTCATCGCCGGCGGCGAAAAGACCAACGTCATCCCCAGCGAAGTTACGGTCACACTGGACTGCCGTATGCTCCCCGGCTACGACGCCGAGGACCTCCTCGGCGAACTGCAAGAAATCGCCGGGCCCGACATCGAGCTCCAGGCAATCCGCTTCGAGCCCAAACCCTGGGTCCTGAACATGGGCCTCTTCGATACCCTCTCCGGTATCATCAACGAGCAGGACCCCGAGGGCGTCTCCGTGCCCATGCTCATGCCGGCCGGAACCGACGGGCGCCATTTCGCCACCCTCGGCATCCAGACCTACGGTTGGATGCCCATGAACCTGCCCGCTGACTTCGATTTCCTCAAGACGATTCACGCCGCCAACGAGCGCGTTCCCGTCTCCGCTCTGGAATTCGGCTCCGAAGCTCTCTACCGCCTGCTCCAGCGCTTCCACGACTGACCGTGCGTTCCGCCTGCGCGCTGTTCGGCTTGCTCGTCTTTGCGGCCGTTGCGATGGCAGCCTGCCAGCCGGACCCACCTGCTACCGGCCCTACCGGAGCCGGCGGTTCCCAGACGTCGGCTGCTGGCTCTGTGGTCAATCAGGCGCCCACCCTTACTGCCCGACCCACGCCGGCCGCAGTTGTACAACCCACCGAGGCTGTCGTGGCCCCGTCCACGCCCGCCGCGACAGGTCGCGCGCAACTATCCCCGGTAGCCGACACACGCACGCCGCCCGCATCGAGTCCAACGCCTCAATCGCTACCGACGCCTGCACCGCCTCGGGTGACAGAGCCCGCGCCTGTCTTGCTCCGGCTGCAGGATGACCTCGACGATCCGCTGGGCTATTGCATCGACGTCCGCGGTTTCGGCGCCGGCATTCGCCTGGACGCTGATCTGCAGGCCCACAGCTGCAAGTCGGGCGCTCCGGACGACCAGTCCTTTGCAATCGCGGGTGCTCCGGCGCACGGCGCCATTTTGTTGATCGAATACGACCTCTGCCTGGCGGTCGCTGATCCAGGGCCGGGCGCGCCCGTCCTGCTGCGCCCGTGCGACGACCCCTCGGTTTCCCGGGCTTTCGAGTTGCTTGCCGATGGCCGGCTGCGCCTCCTGTCGGAACCCGATGTCGCACCACCGGAGTTGTGCGTTGGCGTTGCCGGTGGTTCCGGCCAGCTGTCATTTGCCGCGGTCTTTGACCCAGTAAACCACGAAAATAACCAAGGTCTTTGACCCGTATTTCCGAGGTCATTGACCCACCTTGGGAGCCAGATCGGCGACCATTCGCGCACTTCAATGTTGAGGTGCAGCGATGGCG
>JAJEIA010000153.1 GCA_022823505.1 Dehalococcoidia bacterium | reverse complement strand
GTCACTCACAACAAACGCCTGCGGAAATCGGGAATCGGTGACATATGCGGGTTAGCGACTTCCAAGGGACCGTAACGCAACAGCAGCTGGCCTACGTCAGATGTCTCGTCAGGCAGGAGGGAAGCCCGTGGCGTTCCGGTTCCACCTACCTCGTGAGGCTGACGCCCGACGGCAGGGTGTATGGGCACTCGAAGGACATGTCCTTGTCCGGCCGGCGACTCACGCCGGCGATTTATGGAGCGATCCTTGACGCCGTGGGCATCGACCCGGCCGCCATGACCGGCCCGGCTGCGTTCCTGGCCGCCCTCACGAGCGCGGCGGCCGGAGATGGCGGCCCGTTCACCGTGCCCGCTGTTCCGGGGGCCTCCGGCTACGCCACCGCGTATTTTGCGGTCGACGTGCAGCGCCCGAACCTGCTGGTCGTCGGATTCGATGTCGGTGAGCCTCACCTGGTGCCCATCAGCGATGAGAACATCAATTACGGCGACCCGCCCATTACCGCCCAGGAGGTGGTCGATCGGGCAACCCTGAAGGCCTTCGTCGCGGCAGGCGGAGACTACTTCATCGACTTCCTGGAGTCCGGCGATCTGGCCGCTGCTGCGAAAGCCAGGATCGGCCTGCGGGATGCGGACGGACCCTGGCGGCACGGTCCCACGTACCTCGCCATCATGGAGCTTGCCAGCCGCCAGATCCTGTTTCACGGCGCGTTTCCGGACCGCTTCGAGCTTCGCCAGGGCGGCATCGCCCGCGACGTGGCGACCGGAGAGCTCGTTGTGGAGCAGCTCATCGCCGCGGCGGAAAGCGGGCCTGAAGGCGGCTTCTGGCTGTACCACTTCGACAGCCCCGCCGACGATACCGACAGCGCCGACATCCCCAAAGTGGGCTACGCCCGTGTGTTCACCACCCGCTTTGCGCTGCCCGACGGCAGCACCGTCTCGACCAACCTGATCGTCAATTCGGGCTTCTACCTGACCTCCGACAGCGAGTTCGTCCGGCGCCTGCTGGGAGCACTGGGCGACGGGCAGACGTCGATCCTGTTCGGCATCGCCACGCTGGAGGATGGGGACGTCGTGTCAGGGGACGCGGTGGCCGTTTCCGTCATGGGCGCGCCCGTCGATACGATCCACTTCGCCTACCGCCTGGCCGGTCTGCCGGACGAACCGTTCACCTACGCCGCCGCCGCCGCCAACCGCGACGCCGCGGCGTCGTTCACCTGGAACACCCTGGACCTGCCGGACGACGACTACGAGCTCGCCGCCCTGTACACGGAAGACGACGGCTACAGCGTCATCTACGACAGCGTCGAGGTGAGCGTGGATAACGTCGGCGACGGTGGCGGCGGCGGATGCGCCGCGGTGCCGATGCTTCCCGGAGGCCCTGTGGACCCGATTCCCATGGTTCTTGTCGGGCTTGCGTTGGCCTATGTGACGCTTGGACGGTGGCGTTCCATGCGTCAGGCCGCAATGGGGTGACAGTGCAAGGCAATCGCCGACCCCTCAATGCCGTTGACGACCGGCGCATGGCAAGGTCATGGCGTGGCCGGACACACCGGGTCCAGAAGGGCGGTGTCATGGTTCGCAACGCTGTTCATCCGGCTGCCGACCGGGCGATTCTCGAAGGGGCCGGCACAGGGCCTGCGGACCCGATTGAGCAACTGTTCGGACGGCGAGGCGAGGTCCAGCCAGTCGCCGAAAGGGTCGGGATGGATGATGGCCGGCTGCCGGTGATGGATGTCCGCCAGACCCTCGACGGCTTCCGTAGTGATGATGGTGAAGGTTTCCAGGCCATCGCCGGACTTGTCGTGGCGCTCCCACAGTGCTGCAAAGGACAGCGGCGAGCCGCCTGCCAGCGCGATGTGCCAAGGCTGCCTGGCGCCGCCGGTCCTCCAGGCCGCTGGCGGGTGGGACTGGATCACGACAGGCGAGAGGATGAAGACACGCCGTCCGCAACTCCAGAATCGCAACGCACCTTTCGGCAGGAGGAACGCACACCATGGCGACCACAACATCAACAGCCAGAACGTCCTGGATTCCCGTGATCGGCCTGCTCGCCCTCGCCGGCATGGTGTCCGGCGCCGGCCCGGCATGGGCGCAACTCGATTGTCCACTGCCTGAAGGCGTGACGCCGCCCGCGGTGCCGCGCGTAACCGCGCACCAGGTTGAAGACGGCAGCGCCAGCCTGGCCGACTTCGCGCTGGCGGCGAAAGCGCAGTACGTGAACGCCTCCCAGGGCATTACGACCGTGCGCCAGGCGGCCTATACGGCCTGCCTCGTCAGGCAGGAGGGCAGCCCCTGGCGTTCCGGTTCGACCTACCTCGTACAGCTCACGCCTGACGGCAGGGTGTTCATTCACGCCAAGGACATGTCGCTGTCCGGCAGGCAACTCAAGCCGGCGCTCTATGGCGCCGTCCTTCACGCCCTGGGAATCAGCCCCGCCGCACTGGCCGACCCGGCTGCCGCCTTCGCCGCGTTCGCCGCCGCAGCCGCCGGGGATGGCGGCCCGTTCAACGTCGCTGCGCTCCCGGACGCTTCCGGCTACGCTAACGTCTACGTCTCGGTCAACTTGCAGATCCCGATCCTGCTGCTTGCCGGAATCGACCTCGGCGAGTCCCACCTGATTCCCGTCAGCGACGAGGACATCGATTACGGCGACCCGGCCACGACCGCCGAGGACGTGGTGGACCGGGAAACCCTGAAGGCGTTCGTCGCGGCAGCGGGCGAGTACGTCATCGGACTCCTGGATTCCGAAGATCTGGCCGCCACGTCGAAAGCCCGGATCGCCCTTCGGGATGCGAACGGGCCCTGGAAGCACGGCCCCGTGTACGTCGCGGTCATGGAACGCGCCTCCAGATTGATCATGTTTCACGGTGCGTTTCCGGACCGGTTCGAGTTTCGGCAGGGAGGGATTGCGCGCGACGTGGCGACGGGAGAACTCGTCGTGGAGCAGCTCACCCGCGCGGCCGAAAGCGGACCGCAAGGCGGTTTCTGGCTATACCACTTCGACAACCCTGACGACGATACCGACAGTGCCGAAACCCCCAAGGTGGGCTACGCCCGCATCTTTACCCGCTACGCTTCGTTGCCCGACGGGACCATCGTCCCGACCGACTACATCGTCAATTCGGGTTTTTACCTGACCCCCGACGGGGTGTTCGTCCAGCGTATCCTGGAGGCACTGGGCGACGGGCAGACCTCGATCTTGTTCGGCATCACCAAGCCGGAGGACAGGGATGCCGTCGCAGGGGGTGCCGTGGCGGTGTTGGTCGCGGGCGCCCCGACCGACACGATCCACTTCGCCTACCGCCTGGCCGGTCTGCCGGACGAACCCTACACCTACGCCGGTGCCACCGCCAACCGCGACGCCATGGCCTCGTTTGCCTGGGACACCCTGGACCTGCCGGACGACGATTACGAGCTTGTCGCCCTGTACACGGAAGACGACGGCCACAGCGTCATCTACGACCGCATCGAGGTGAGCGTGGATAACGTCGGCGACGGGGGCGGCGGATGCGCCGCGGTGCCGATGCTTCCCGGAGGCCCTGTAGACCCGATTCCCATGGTCCTTGTCGGGCTTGCGTTGGTCTACCTGACGCTTGGACGGCGGCGCGCCATGCGTCAGGCCGCAATGGGGTGACAGTGCAAGGCAATCGCCGGACTTGCTGTCCGTGCTATCGTTCCTGCTTTGGTGCAGCCACAACGCAAACTGAGGACGTCAGAACATGTCATGGCGGATATTTGGTGGGTTCGCGCTTTGTCTCATCGCCCTTTTTTTCATGGGGTGCGACTCGGGATCGGACTCCCCTGACACGGTGTCGGAAAACGGTGGAACAAGTACGGACATGGAAACCTGCCGCGTTCAAACGACAGCAGAAAGAGAACCCGACACGGACAGGCAAGACATCGACGCGGATTCCGGCATGGATGATGGGGATACCGTTACGGTTACCCCTGATGATGTGGCGGATCCCACGCCTATCGAGGGAATGGTGCGGATTGCCGACATGGATGAGGACCTGACCGACCTGGCAACGGATGCCTACGAAATCGCCATCGCCGGGGATGCGGCTCCAGCGGTCATGGACGGCATCCTGACGGTTACCCTGTCACGGGGCGGCGGATGTGAGAACCACGATTTCATTTTGGTCGCGGCCCCCCGGTTCAGGGAAGGTAATCCGGTCGAACTTCCCTTCGCCATCGTTCACGACGGCAAGGATGACAGGTGCGAGGCGTACTTGACCGACCAGGTGGCATTTGACCTGACGAAGATTCAGGAACTGTATGGAACGACGTATCCAGCCGGGGACGGCCTTGTATTCCTGGCTTTTCGAACCCCTGACGGTTCTGCCTGCGACTATTCCGGGTTGGCGTATGATGCTGCGGCAGGTCCTGCACCCTGAGTGGGTTGTCGTCGTAGCGGGCGAGCACGTCGTCGGCGGTCGGCGATTGCTTCCTGGCGCCCTCAGAATCCGATGCCGCCGAACAGATCACGGGTTCCATGTCGGTGTTCTCGCACTGGTTGAGGACACCCTCAACCGCCGCCGCCTCGCGTCGGTCGATGGTCAGCCCGTAGGCCCGCCGCACCGCCACCACACCGGACCATCAGGCGGTCTTCATGGTGCCCGGCGGTAGGTTCGTCTCAGCTACTCAAGGGCCAGCGTATACGAGATACGGGCGTAGTACAGACGGGTCAGACCCTCGAATCCCGAATCGGTTCCAACGACCAGCCACACCCGGCCTTCATTGTCCGCATCCACGCTCAAGGACAGGCCCACGCTGTCCAGCGTCTTGATCCGGTATTCCCGTTGCGCCACGTCCGGGTGGGCGACGTTCCCCAGAACGGCCATGGCTTCACCGCCCTTCGACTGGTTCCCCTTGTCGATGTTCATCCGCAGGTAGCCGTTCGAGTCCACCACGGTGTCGGGTTCAAGGGCGGACGCACCCCCCTTCACGAAGACGCTGGCGCCCGGTGAGCCGCCGATGCCGATGGACCCGGTCGGCACGTTGGTTGCCAGGTCAATCGAGACCGAGACTGCGTAGGTCGCCTCCGGAATCAGCCCGCCAACCTGCCGCTTCAGGAACATGAAGAGGTCGTCGCTGCGGTTGTGTCCCTGAACGTAGATGCCGCTGCCTGGCAGCCCGTCCGGCAGCGGGCGATGGCCGGATTCAAGCTCGAAGATCGACGGGTCGTAATCGACCGGAAGATCGGCGAAAGCGACCGTCCATCCCTCCGCGTCACCATCGAACGTGTAGACGAACTCGGCATCTGTTCCATCGAATGACACGTGACTGTCGTCGCCACAACCGTATAGCGTCAACAGGGTTATGGTGAGCACAAACCAAAGCCTGCAGATCGTGTGACGCATCACCATGAAAATCTCCGTTCGCCAAAGCAAGCATGGGACCGGCTCAGGCCGGGGGTTGCCCTGCAGTTCCTGGGTGTTTCGTCCCGAAGGTTTGCGTACACTGTACGCATGAAACGTGAATAACTTACTGTCGAAAGGCCTCTTGTCAAGAAGATGGGATTTTGTGCCAGCGGCCCCCACTGTCCTGCAAATTGTCCGTTGTCCATCGGCGGCCATGGACCCGCAATCGCTCCCATCCAGCTTGAGTCATTCGTCACAGTCCACGAGGCGGCAAGCGACCAGGCGTCGCTGCCATGACCGCCCGGCCTGGGCGTCGAACGCCACGAGGGGAGGGATCTGATGGAAATCTTCGTCGGCAACCTGTCATTCGGCACTATCGAAGACGACATCCGGCAATTGTTCAACGCATTCGGCACGGTGGAACGCGTCAACGTCATTACCGACCGGGAAACTGGTAGGCCGCCCACCTTCACAAGGTCAACCGCCCGTGTGAATTGCTCGCTGCCGTTGACCAGTCGGACCGAGTCGATTCCCAGCAGCCTGCAGCCGTGGCGGACGGACGCAGATGCCGATCAAGGTGCTATCGGAAACGCGCTCAGGCAACCGACGAGATATCCATTAGCACAGGCCGAAGCCGCCTTCAGGAGGCCGTCACCGTGACCCGGAAAGCTGTCTACGACACCATCGCCGAGCCCTACCGCGACTCCAAACAGTTGCCCTTCCGCTACGTCGTCGAGGGTTATACGCTGTTCCAGACGCTGGGCGACCTGCGGAACCGAAGCGTTCTGGACCTGGGATGCGGAGAAGGATTCTACACGCGCCAATTCAGGCACGCCGGTGCGGCCGACGTGATGGGCGCGACATATCCGGGGCGATGATCGAGCTCGCGCACGCGGAAGAACAGGCGCGGCCGATCGGCTGCCGCTATGTCTGCGCCGACGCGGCGAGTTATGCGCCACCGGCACCCGTGGACGTCGTTGCGGCCGTCTATCTGCTGAACTACGCACGGATTCGGGAGGAACTGCAGCGTCTCTGCTTCTCCTGTTTTGCCGCCCTGCGGCCGGGCGGCCGTGTCGTCGGTTTCAATGACAACGTCCGCCGGCCGCCGCGGCCCGGCGAGTCGCTGGCCAAGTACGGTTTGGAGCGCACCGTCGAGCGGCCTTTGCGTGAAGGAAGCCTGATCCGCTACCGGATCACCAACCCGGACGGCCAATGGGTGGAATTCGACAATTATTACCTGCAGCCGGCGACTTACGAAGCGGCGATGCGCAACGCCGGATTCACGGACTTCGAATGGGTGGACGCGCTGACGGACCCGGCGGAATCGGCAAGCTCCTTTTGGGACGACTTGAAGGCGCAAGCACCGTTCACCGCATTTTATGCCTCAAAGGCACGCCTGGATGAGGCGACTCCTAGGCTCAGGACCTATAAAAGGCTTATCATTGGGCATGCAGGATTCAAGACTCTGACTCCCCTCAGGAGGTTCATCATGTCCAAGCACTTCTT